>NZ_JABBOU010000055.1 GCF_018853465.1 Acidithiobacillus montserratensis | reverse complement strand
CCGCCACTCCGGCCACCGTACCACGCAACTCCAGACGCCGGCGTACGCCCTGAAAACGGCTTAAGGCATCACAACCCACTTCCAAAGGTACCCCGGCATGGCGGGCGGCCAGCAAGGCCGCCAGAGCATTTTCGGCATTGAAAACCCCGGCCATCTCCCATTGCACCTGTCCGCGTAGCTGACCCTGCTCCAGGACGCTGAAACGCCGACCATCAGGACTATCCAGGCGCACCTGCCAGCCCGCAGCATTGGCAGATGCGCCGGCGAAACGCTGTACCGGCGTCCAACAGCCCTGGTCCAGCACCTGCTGCAAAGCGGGGGCTGCAGCATTGACCAGCAGCATCCCGGTTCCGGGCACGGTGCGGACCAAATGATGGAACTGGGTGATGATGGCCGCCAGATCCGGAAATATATCGGCATGATCATATTCCAGATTATTCAGGATCAGGGTGCGGGGATGATAATGCACAAATTTGGAGCGTTTATCGAAAAAAGCCGTATCGTACTCATCGGCCTCGATCACAAAAAAAGGACTCTCGGTGAGGCGCGCCGACACCCCGAAATTGCGGGCCTCGCCGCCAATCAGAAAACCCGGATTGAGCCCCGCCTCCTGCAAAATCCAGGTCAGGATGGAGGTGGTGGTGGTTTTACCATGGGTACCTGCCACCGCCAGCACCCAACGGCTGGCCAGTATCTCCCGCGCCAGCCAGCCGGGACCGGAATCGTACGGGATCTGCCGATCCAGCACGGCTTCCACACAGGGATTGCCCCGGGACAGAGCATTGCCGATGATGACCAGGTCCGGGACAGGCTGCAGTTGCTCAGGGTCATATCCCTCATGCACCGCAATCCCCTCACGGGCCAGCAGATCACTCATGGGGGGATAGGTATGGATATCCGAACCGGTTACCCGATGCCCGGCCGCCCGGGCCAGCAGGGCGATGCCTCCCATGAAAGTCCCGCAAATACCGAGGACATGAATATGCATGGGTAGTTAGTTAATGCATGGTACTGCGGGAGGGCGCGCCCAAACGCTGGTCAAGCATCTGGTTGGCAAGTTCAAACATGGCCGTAAATTTTTCCAGCAACTCCTGATAGCGGGTCATGAGTGCTTCTTCTTCGGCCAGCACCGGATGATCATCCAGGGATCGGGCGAGCATGTCCCGTGCCATGCCCAGACGCTCTACCACCTCGAAATAGGCCCAACCATCGGGAGGCTGGGCGCTGGCGGCGGCCAGTTCCTGCTGAAAATACCAGATCAGGGCACCCCGGGTAATGGCCTGGGCCGCCGTCGCCTCTTCCACTTCGGTCAACTGCCATTCGTGACTGATCGTTTCCTGCCAGTCCATATACACATGCCAGCGCTGACCATTTTCATCGGACATGAATTCGAGGCGAACCCCGACGCCCAGGTCACCGAGCCGGGCAATCAGGCGTTCCGCCTCGTCCCAATCTTCGGCGTAATTCGGGATAGAGCTCCCCAGAGGAGAACCCATGACCAGGGTTTCGACCTGCTCCAGATAGCGTTGATCGAGGGCGGCACTCCGGGCTATTTCCAGCGCGTCGTGGCTACTCAAAGAAAGTTCCATCCACCGGGCTGCTGGCACTGGCATAAAGCTTGCGCGGCATCCGCCCGGCCAGAAAGGCCTTGCGCCCGGCATCCACTCCCAGCCGCATGGCTTCGGCCATCAACAGAGGGTCCTTGGCAGCAGCGATGGCGGTATTCAGGAGCACGCCATCACAGCCGAGTTCCATGGCCACCGCCACATCAGAGGCCGTTCCCACTCCGGCATCCACCAGAATCGGCACCGTCGCCTGCTCCAGAATGATGCGCAGATTGTAGGGATTGCGAATACCCAGTCCCGAACCAATGGGTGCCGCCAGAGGCATGACCGCCACGCAGCCCATTTCCGCAAAGGTCTTGCAGGCTACCGGATCATCGACACTGTACACCATCACCTCAAAACCCTCGGCAATCAGTATCTTGGCCGCCTCGTAGGTTTGTCGCATGTCGGGATAGAGGGTTTGGGGATCACCGATGACTTCCAGCTTGACCAGCTTCCAGTCGCCCAGCTCGCGGGCCAGACGACAGGTACGCACTGCGTCCTCCGCCGTATAACAACCCGCCGTATTGGGCAGAATGGTAAAGCGATCCGGGGGCAGGACATCGAGCAGATTGGGGGCGTCCTTGTCCTGACCCAGATTCACCCGGCGCAGGGCCACGGTAATGATTTCCGCGCCCGCCGCATCCACTGCCGCCCGGGTTTCGGCAAAATCCTTGTACTTGCCGGTACCTACCAACAATCTGGACTGGTACGCCCGCCCCGCGATGACTAGGGGATCTTTTTGTATCGTCATTATTTATTTCACCTCAACAAGGGTTAGCGGACCGGTGCATCAACCACCGCCCACCGCCTGAATGATCTCCAGGCGATCACCCGCTTCAATGACGGCCTGGGCATGGGTACTGCGCGGGACGATTTCGCCATTGCGCTCGACCGCCACCCGGCGATCGGCCCAGCCCAGCTCAGCCAGCAGGGCCAGCACTGTGATTTGCTCCGGCACCTCGCGGGCCGCACCATTTACCTGTATTTGCATCCCTGCGATGCTAGAACCTCCCCGCAGGGGCGTCAATCCCGCAGGCCATTACGCGCACGAATACCCATTTGCGACCTTCAACAGACATTGATTCAAAGTGTGCAAACCATCCACAGCCTATGTATTGACAGCTTCATCCTGTACTCCCAGGCTAACATCATGAATAATGAAGAATGTCTTGCGTGATATGGAGGTTTCCATGACCCCTTTGGGTGCAGCATCTCCCCGATTGAACGTCAATGACTATCTTGCCGGGGAGCGAGACGGCGAGCTTCGACATGAATATATTGCCGGCGATGTCTATGCCATGGCTGGTGCCAGTCGCCGCCATGCGCTGATAGTCACCGCCCTTACCCTCTTGCTGGGTCCCGAGGCCAGGAAGCACGATTGTCAGCTCTTCAGCAATGACATGAAAGTACGTATCCAGCAAGCCGGTGAAGAGAGCTACTATTATCCTGATTTGTTGCTCAGTTGTGACCCCGAAGATCGGGAAACCTATTTCAGCACCCGTCCCTGCCTGATTATCGAGGTCCTGTCGGAAAATACCGAGCGCATCGACCGGCGTGAGAAGCTCTATGCCTACACCGGTGGTCTGCCAAGCCTGCAAGAATACCTGTTGATTGCCCAGGACCATCGTCAGCTCGACCTGTATCGCCGCACAGCGGATGGCTGGCAACATAAAAGCTACGGCGAAGGCAGCATCCACCTGCAATGCCTGGATATGGACCTATTCCTGGACGACATTTATTACGATGCCGAGCGTGCGTAATGAACAGCCCCACCCCGCTTGACAGCATTCAATCCGCCCTCCTACGCTAGCGCCATGACTGCCGCCAAGCGCCTTGCGCTCTATGAAGATCTTTTCGACCTGCCTGAAAACATGGTGGGGGAGATTATTGACGGCCAACTGTATACCCACCCTCGGCCCGCGCCGGCCCATGCACAGGCGTCATCGTGCCTGGGTGCCGATCTCGGGCAGCCTTTTGGTCGCAGTAGAGGCGGCCCCGGCGGCTGGTGGATTCTGGATGAACCCGAACTACACCTGGGTGCCGATATTTTTGTTCCCGACCTGGCCGGATGGCGCCGGGAAAGTATGCCCGCCCTCCCCGGCACCGCCTGGTTCGAGATGGCCCCCGACTGGGTCTGCGAAGTCCTCTCCCCCGCCACTGCCCGCACCGACCGAGCCCTCAAGCTACCGCGCTATGCAGCCGCCGGAGTCGCCCACTGCTGGCTGATTGATCCCGACATCCGCACTCTGGAGGCTTATATCAATCAGGACGGTCACTGGCTGCTGCTGGGCACCTCGGCGGGGGATGACCAGGCCGCCATTGATCCCTTTGCCGCTGTCACGCTTGATCTTTCCGGATTGTGGGTGGACTGAAAATCATGCGCCTGAGCCCCGAGCAAGTCGCCATCATCCGCCAGGCCGCCAGGGAAAGCTTCGGCCCCGAGGCCCGCATCTGGCTATTTGGGTCGCGGGTGGATGATGACAAGCTTGGCGGCGATGTCGACCTTTTCGTCGAAAATGACCAGGACCTTCCGGTACAGGCCCTGCTGCGTACCCAGGCACGCATAGAATACGCACTGCGCTTGCCTACCGATCTCGTGGTCCAAACGCCGGGCCACCAAGCGGGGCCGATTGCCAACATCGCCCGAATGACGGGGGTACGCCTGGCATGACCACGCTCTATCAAGAACAACAGGCCCTTCTGGGGCGCCAGCTTGCGGTGCTGCGACGCTTGCGGGACGGTTTGCGCTTTACCGCCGGACGGCTACGCTGGCAGATTACCGCGACCGACCTCGACGACCCGGAAGCCGCCGAGCGACTGGCCGCACTCAACGACCGCTTCGCCAAGTTGCAAGATCAGCTTGCCGGCGCCCTGCGCCACGCCCACACCATGCTGGGTGAGCGGTACCGGACCTTTTTCGACGTCATCACCTGGATGGCACACGAGAGCATCATTACCAGCCCGGAAGTCTGGCTAGAGCTGCGCTCACTGAGGAATCAACTGACCCACGACTATGATCTGGACGCTCAAGCAGCAGTCAGGTACCTCAACGCGCTGCACGACAACATGGATGCCCTGATTGCTATCGTCGAGAAGTTTGAAGGCGTGTGCCAAAAATATGGATTACTCTCCGGCATGGACCGCACAGCAGCATCCGCCGAAACCATGCCGGATACCGAGTAACCCCATGCGCCTCAGCCCCGAGCAAGTCGCCATCATCCGCCAGGCCGCCCAGGAAAGCTTCGGCCCCGAGGCCCGCGTCTGGCTTTTTGGATCGCGGGTGGATGACAGCAAGCGGGGCGGGGATATTGATCTCTATGTAGAGAGCCCCCAGCCCAGCGCAGATGCCCTTGATCAACAGTTGAGGTTCTGGAGCCTGCTGCAGCGCCGCTTGGGAGAACAACGCATAGATATTGTTATCCGAGCTGCAGACAGCACCCCCCAAGCTATCCACCAGGTCGCCCGCCGCACAGGGGTCCCTCTTTCATGATTCGCATACCCAGCGACGTTCTCCAACGCCTCGCTCTGATCTTGGTCACCCTGGAGCGGGAGGACACGCTGCTGCAAGGGGTTACCCGCCGCCTTTTCGACGATCATAGCCGACTTGACGATGCCTGGCTCGACAGCATTCTCACCACCCCCGAGGGTATCGACCGGCTGGAATCCTTCGGCGCCAAGTTCGGACGGATGCAGGATACCCTCATGGGTAAGGCTTTACCGACGTATCTCCATGCTGTCCTCGAACCCACTGGTAGCGTCATTGATAACCTCAATCGTGCCGAAGCACTGGGCATCATCGAGCAAGCCCAGGACTGGATGGAGATGCGCGCCCTCCGTAACCGATTGGTACACGAATATCTACCGGGCCCTGAAGTCATGCTGGCCAGCCTAGAGCGAGCCCACCACTTCATCCCGGTACTGCAAGCCACCTATACCGAACTCCAATACCGCGCTACCCGCATTCCCGGCTGGAAACCTGAGCTCATGATCTTATCGGGCAAGGAATAACCCATGCGCCTGAGCCCCGAGCAAGTCGCCACCATCCGCCAGGCCGCCCAGGAAAGCTTCGGCCCCGAGGCCCGCATCTGGCTATTTGGGTCGCGGGTGGATGACAGCAAGCGGGGCGGCGACGTGGATATTATGGTGGAATCAGGCAGCCCTATCGACGCTCCCGCTTTTCTCGCCGCCAGCCTATCCGCTCGCTTGCAGCGAAAGATGCACGGACGCAAGGTCGATGTTCTGCTCCTTGCACCCAATCTTCGCCACCTACCCATCCACGATATTGCCAAGAGCGAAGGTCTGCTTTTATGAGCATCCCCCGCAAGTTGCAGGAGCGCCTCCAATTTCTGGCACGGGTGATCGATCGCGAAACCCTGCATTTGCGAAGCACAGACCAACGGCTTTTTGCCTCCGGCTTCACGGTGGAAGATGCACGCCGTCTTGAGGACAACCCCGAGTTAGCGGAAATGGTGGATGCTTTTGTCAGCCGCTTCGGGCGCCTGCAGGATACGGTGGGTGATAAACTCCTCCCGGCATGGCGCAGCGCCGTGGGCGAAGAGCCCGCCACCATGACCGACAATCTGGACCGGGCAGAAAGACTAGGCCTCATTGAATCCGCCGATCTCTGGCTCACCCTCCGGCAGCTCCGCAACCAGATGATCCACGACTATATCGAAGACCCCACAGTGCTCACGAACGCTCTGCAGACGGCTCACGCGCATCTGCACCTCCTTACCGACGCCGCTCATGCCTTGTTGAGCGACCTGGCAAGGCGCGGCCTCATCTCCCGGCCTTGAGTCCCATGCGCCTGAGCCCCGAGCAAGTCGCCATCATCCGCCAGGCCGCCCAGGAAAGCTTCGGCCCCGAGGCCCGCATCTGGCTATTTGGATCGCAGGTGGATGACAGCAAGCGGGGCGGGGATATCGATGTTGACATATAATATTACACGTAACACTATCATACCCATGAATATGGCCGCGAAGTTACTAGAAGCCATGCGCAGTCACCCTATGGACTGGCGCATTGAGCAGCTTCAGACGGTAGCGCGGCAACATGACATCGACTGGCGGCAGGATGGTACCAGCCATTGCGTGTTTATTCGTGCCGATGGTAAGACGCTGCCCGTGCCCGCGCATCGCCCAGTTAAACCGGTCTATGTGAAGAAGTTCGTGGCATTGGTGAACGGAGATTAATCCATGAGAAATCTTGACGACTATCCCTTCGAAATTCGCCCACTGTCCGAAGCAGAGGGCGGTGGCTATCTCATCTCTTATCCGGATTTTTCCGATTGCATTTCTGACGGTGAAACCGTTGAAGAAGCCATCACCAACGGCCATGACGCCCTTGTGGCTACAATCACTGCACTGGAGGCAAAAGGTTTTCCGGTCCCCGCACCCAACAGCGGCGGCGTTGCGTCAGGCAAGTTTGTCGCCCGCGTGCCCAAAACGATCCACGCGCAACTGACAGCGCGAGCCAAAGCTGAGGGGGTCTCTCTCAATAGCCTGGTGTTGACCTTCCTTGCGGAAGGTCTGGGGAGGCGGGAGCACCATGTATAGCGGTTTGAAAGCAGAACGCCTTGCGCGCTACGAAGATCTTTTCGACCTGCCTGAAAACATGGTGGGGGAGATTATTGACGGCCAGCTACATACCCACCCTCGGCCCGCGCCGGCCCATGCCCGCGCCTGCTCTGCCTTGGGTGTCAAAGTTGGCAATCCTTTTGACCAAGGCACGGGCGGCCCCGGCGGCTGGTGGATTCTGGATGAACCTGAGCTGCACCTGAATGCCGATATTTTCGTCCCCGACCTGGCCGGTTGGCGCCGGGAACGTATGCCCGCCCTCCCCAACATCGCCTGGTTCGAGATGGCCCCTGACTGGGTCTGCGAAGTGCTCTCCCCCGCCACCGCCCGCACTGACCGAGCCCTCAAGCTGCCGCGCTACGCTACCGCAGGAGTCGCCCACTGCTGGCTAATTGATCCTGATATCCGCACCTTGGAGGCCTACGCTAATCAGAATGGTCAATGGCTGCTGCTGGGCACCTGGGCGGGGGATGATCAGGCCACTGTTGATCCCTTTGCTGCTGTCACCCTCGACCTCGCCGGGTTGTGGGTGGACTGAAAATCATGCGCCTGAGCCCCGAAGAAAGTTTTGGTCTTAACGAGCAACCCAGTTCTACTAAACCTGAAAAATTGCCAACTCCAAAAGGTCCAAGACTTTACCGTTCCACTTTGCTCAACCTCGCAGGTGCTGCCATTCCGGCGCTATTGCTGCTCGTAACAGTTCCCATCTACCTACACCTCATCGGTGAAGCCCGCTATGGTGTTCTTGCCATAGTTTGGCTGCTGCTTGGTTATTTTGGGGTATTCGATCTTGGATTCGGGCGGGCAGTAGCCAACCGCATCGCGGCCCTTCATGACGCTATGGCCGAAGAGCGACAGGGTATTTTTTGGACCGGATTAGCGATCAGTGCCGTTACCGGCCTCATTGGCGGAGCCATTCTCTATCTGCTTGGGGGTTGGCTATTTGCGCATGTTTTCCACATCTCCGGTTTTTTGCGCATTGAAGCGGAAAAATCCATGCCATGGTTGGCGACTGCTCTGCCTCTGGCTGTAATCATTTCGCTGCTGGCAGGCGCCCTGGAAGGGCGACAAGCCTTTCTCGCGCTGAATGGAGCACAAGTTTTCGGTACAGTGCTCTATCAGCTTTTCCCACTAGCCGTAGCCTATGCGGGATGGATAACGCTCCCTTATTTGATAGCAGCCGCCATTGTCGGGCGGCTATTGAGCATCCTATTACTTTTTGCTCTCAGCTATCGCCATGTACCCCTGTCGCCACGTCCTCGCTTTGCCCTCCACGAGGTGAAATCCTTGTTACGCTACGGCGGCTGGATCACGGTCACCGGGCTGGTTGGTCCTCTGTTGACCGTTTTTGACCGTTTTCTCATTGGCGCCAAAATCGGCATGGTGGCAGTCACCGCTTACACTGTGCCTTACAATCTTGTCATGCGGATTTCCATTCTCCCTGGCAGTCTACAAACTGCCTTGTTTCCCAGATTTGCCATGGTGGATCCCAGCGAGGCAAAGGCGCTCGCGGCGCGTGCCATGTTATCCATAGGAGCTATCATGACCCCGATGGTGGTGGTGGGGTTGCTGCTCATCAAACCCTTTCTGATCATTTGGGTGGGCGCAGCGCTGGCGGAAAAAGCTGCACCGATCGGACAAATACTGCTCCTCGGAATATGGATCAATACATTGGCCTTTATTCCCTTTACCTATCTCCAAGGCAGGGGGCGCCCTGATTTGCCCGCCAAGTTTCATGTCCTGGAACTTCTGCCTTACGTCGCTATCCTGTGGGTACTTATCGACCGGCTTGGCGTACCGGGCGCTGCTTGGGCCTGGGATCTGCGAGTCCTTGTGGATACTTTGCTCCTCTTCTGGGCGGCAAGGACCACCTCAGGCTTGAGTCGCACCATGGCTGGCATTCTACCCATTACGGGAGCCTTCTTTATTGCCTTTGAAATGTCTTATGACTCTGCCCTGTATGTGGGAATTTCCCTGCTGTTAGTGGTCGCAAGCATTGGCTGGTCCATCGCCAGCATCCCTCAAGATCAACGCGCAGTCCTCTCGCGTCGCCTTTTGGCGCGAACGCCTCCTGTCCACTCAACAGCAACTCAGGAAAAACATGGATCATAAGCATAAGGAAAACCAGCCCTGGCCCCAGGAAGGTCTGGAGCGAGTGGAACGCTGTCCGATCTGCGATGATGTAAGCCGGACACTGCTACATAGTGGGCTAACAGATAAAGTGTTTTTCTGCGCGCCGGGGCGATGGTCATTATATCAATGCCGGACCTGTGGCGCTGCCTATCTGGATCCAAGGCCGAACCCGGCCACTATAGCCATGGCTTATAGCACCTACTTCACCCATGAAGAAGGGGATGACGCCCCAAAAGGAAAATTCGCGCACTTTAAACGCCGCTTGCGCAACGGTTACCTCAATGCTCGTTATCTTGCCGATCTCCAGCCTGCATGGAAAATAGGGCGATGGGTCGTATACTTTTTGCCCCAGAAACGGAATCAGATAGATGAAAGCGTTCGCCACTTGCCCGCCACAAGAAAACCGGGCGTGCTGGCAGACATTGGCTGTGGCAATGGTCAGTTCCTCGGTACTGCCATGCAACTGGGTTGGGATGCCTGGGGCGTTGATCTCGATCCCATAGCAGTAGAAACTGCTCGGAAGACAGGAGCTACCGTCATACAGGGCGGCTTTCCAGACACCGGCCTGCCTTCTGCGTATTTCGATATTGTGACACTCAGCCATGTGATCGAACATGTTCACGACCCACTAGCTGCGCTCAAGGAAGCATTTCGAGTACTTAAACCTGGTGGCCACATCTGGCTCGCCACGCCAAATATGGAAAGTTTCGGCCATGCACGCTTCGGTGCGAATTGGAGAGGGCTTGAGCCGCCGCGACACCTCGTCCTTTTTAATAGCAATAATCTAAAAAAGGCGTTAGATGGTGCCGGATTTATAGATACTGAGCACAAGGACTGTCCGGCCCAGGCAGCAGGGTTTTTCCAATGCAGTTTGCGTATCTCTTGTGGTCAAGATCCGTATGATGTTAACGCAAACACCTTGCCCCTAACCCTGCGAATTGCGGCCAAGATTTTAGATTTCAAAGCAGCAGTGGCACCTTCACGCTGTGAAACCATCATCATGACTGCTAAACGGCCAGAACCCGATTAACGCAGTGAGACAGGGAGACTTCATAATTATGGAAGAAACGGATAAATTTTGACTATTTTATCATGGTGCGCGAGATAGGTTATGGGCAAAAGACAGTATGAATCACTATCTTCTTCCTTGATGTCTTCGACACTATGGCTTATGAGAAGATTGATTGTCATATTGTTGTATGACAATTATAAAATGGCTCGGATGTGGTTTTACTTGAATGCGGTTTCTGAAGGCATCATGGGTAGATTTGACAATCAGAAACCCAAACAATTACTGATGCGCGGAACAAAATCCGAGAGTGAGTTAGAAAATACAAAATGAGTTCGTTGCAAATTCATTCTAACGATCCTAGCGAGGGAGTTGTCGTCGTCATCGTCACCTACGGCGACCGCCGCGAGCTGCTGTTGCAAGTGCTTGATGCACTGCCGGGGCAGGGCGTAGATCGCGTAGTGGTGGTGGACAATGGCGCACGATGGTCTGTGAAGGAAGATCTCTCCGCCGACTATGGGGATTTCCTTGATGTGGTCGAGATGAGCGCGAACACCGGTTCCGCCAAGGGCTTTGCTACTGGTATCCAGCGGGCGCTCAATCTTGGATCTGGCTACATATGGCTGCTGGACGACGATAACCGCCCGCGCGGCGATACCCTGCCGCTTTTGCGCGAAGCTTATGCGGCGGCAGCGGTAAATACGCCCCGTGATCGTCTTGCCGTAGTAGCATTCCGCGCACAATTTAACGGGGATCTAGCCATGGGCGTTGCCACCCACCGCATCAATCCGCCCGTCAACAGCTTTCACGGCTTTCACGTTCGGGATATTCCCTACAAGCTATGGCGGCGCACGCCCTGGGGCAGCCCGCATGTCTGCGGCACATTGCCCGCGACGGTACGATTAGACGCAACCCCGTACAGTGGCTTGCTGTTCAACCGGGATTTGATCGAAGCCATCGGCCTGCCTAATGAAGATTTTGTGCTTTATGAGGACGATATTGAGTTTACCCACCGCATTACGCAGAAAGACGGAAAAATCCTGCTGTTGACGAATACGCAACTGGACGATATCGAATCTTCTTGGTGGAATGTAGGAAGCCGCTTCCGCAACAGCTTCGTTGGTTTGCTGAAAGGCGAAGGAGATTTCAGGGCGTTCTACGGGATGAGGAATCGCACCTACTTCGATTCAGCTTGCCTCAAGCGTAGCGCCTGGATCTTTTGGGTGAATCGAACCGTTTATATGATCGTTTTGTTTGTATTCGCCACTATATTGCACAGAAAAAAACGTTTTGGGATTTTGCGTCAGGCAGTAAAAGACGGCCTATCCGGTCGTCTTGGAATGCATAAAAGACATCCCTTGTGAAAATCCAGCACTTACCTAGCCTCGCTGATCCATAACGTGGCGTTAGCATGGTAACCGCCTGTAACCAAATAGAGATTTTTTCCCAAAGAATGGTTTGAATTGCGAAAAGGCAAAGAATGGTGGATTGTGTGGATGTCCCGAATGGTCGTTATATTAATAAACAATTGCCTAGCGTTTCAATTATCCTTCTTAACTGGCACGGCTGGCGTGATACGATTGCTTGCCTGGACTCTCTCGCCTGCCTTGATTATGAAAATTACCACATACTGGTGGTAGACAATGGCTCCACGGACGATTCTGTCGCTCGTATCCATGCGGCCCATCCCGATATTCCCATCTTAGAAACCGGACATAATCTTGGATTCTCCGGCGGTTGCAATGCCGGCATCCGGCGCGCTTTAGAAGACGGCGCCGATTACGTCTGGCTGCTGAATAACGACACGACAGTCGACCCCCAAGCCCTAAACACCATGGTCGTTGAGGCAGAAGCCGATCCAACGATCGGGGCCGTCGGCTCGGTGATCTACTATATGGATAATCCTAGCATTATCCAAGCCTGGGGTGGCGGCAAAGTCTCTTTTTGGTCGGGACGGGCCCATCATTGCCAAGTTCCTGTGTCTAGCACAAGCCTTGATTACCTAACAGCAGGAAGCATTTTGATACGTCGCCATGCGCTGGAGGAAGTCGGGCTATTGGACGAGAAGACTTTTTTCCTGTACTGGGAAGACACAGATTTTTCGTTTCGACTACGCAAGGCGGGATGGCGCCTCGCCATTGCCAGTCAGTCCATTGTATTTCATAAAGAACATGGGACAACCGGCAATGGCAGCCCATTGCTAGACTTTCACTACAATGAGTCGGCGGTACATTTTTTTCGGCGTTACGCGCCGATTCCTGTCTGGCCAATTATCGTTGGAGTAGCTGGCCGCTTAAGCAAGCGTGTGTTGCGGGGGGAGTTCACGCGATTTATTGCAACGCTGCACGGCACTTATGTGGGTTTGAAAAAATGAAGATCTAAAGAGGGCACGGGGCCGGGCGCTGCTGCTCCGAAATGACGTTGGTATCGAGCAAAATCATTCAAAACCTGCTGCGCGGGCTGGGGATTTGATGCGCCCGTGCTCAAAAATGGCGACTTCTTCATCAGTCAAGCCGCCCGCCTCGCGAGCAATAGAGGCCAGAAATGAGCCAAGTTTCACGCGCCCCTCCGGCTTGGCCGCCCGCTCCAGAATGTCGCGGATTTCCGCCTCGGTGCTGCGACCATGATGGGCGCCCTGGATTCGGATGACCCGATGTACCTTATCGGGCAGATTTCTTACATTCACATTTGCCATTGATATATCTCCATAAAAATCTATCAACGCACTCATTTGTATGGCAATGACATCAAAACGCAATTAAGCTTCATCCACGCGCCACACATGAACTATTCGAAGCTATTGCTTATCGATCTACATGATCAAGTCATCGATCAAGGTCATGGTTATTGGCTCAAGATCGAGGCATGGCTCGTTGAGCCGACGCCAGAGATACCGCACGGCATTCGCTACTCACTGACGCTTCACGAGCCATACGGTAAGCGAATACTCGGTTATGATAATGCCCATGCGGTCAAGCCGCCGAAGAAGTTCAAATACGCCGGGCGCATCCTGGCCTATGACTATACGCACCGTCACGCTTTGGATAAGGGGTTCCCCTACGAGTTTCGAGATGCTCACCAACTGCTGACCGACTTCTTCGCGGATGTAGACCGCTTACTGCTGGAGATTCAACGATGAAAACCATTGTGATTGGTGTCATGCCCCAAGAGTATTACACAGTGCGTGCCGCCGAGAATCCGGTGATGATTTTGCGCACCCAACAGTTCCGCCCTTCCTTTCCTCCGTCTTACTGGTTATTCTTTCGAATAGCATCTCATGCCAACTGGAGGCATGCTCTAATGGCAACAGCAAGACAGCTAGAACACGCACCAAACCTCTATGAACAGGATTTCTTGTCCTGGATTGAGGAGCAGGCGCAGGCCCTCAAGGCGCGTCAGGTTGTGGCTTTGGATTGGGACAATCTGGTCGAGGAAATCGAGAGTATGGGCCGTAGTCAACGCAACGAACTGAAGAGCCGCTTGCGGATGCTCCTCATGCATCTCATCAAATGGCACTGGCAACCCGAGAAGCGGACAACGAGTTGGGAACTCACCATCAAGGAGCAAAGACTTTCATTGCGGGATTTATTTGAGCTGTCCCCTAGTCTACGGCCGACTCTACCCGTATTAATGCCGAAAGCCTGGCAGGATGCTTCTGGCAGCGCGGCACTGGAAACGGGATTGAAGGAAGCTCTTTTCCCGGAAACTTGCCCATGGTCAATCGAAGATGTATTGATGGATGGGTGTCTGCCAGAATGAGCAGCCGAATTGTTTTGTCTCGTGATGACGCCCAGCTGGCGGGCCATGCCACAGCAAGCGGCCGGCCAGGCGGCAACGAGCGTCACACCTTGCGCCGGACATACTCACGCAGAACGGCATCCATGCGAGACTGCCAGCCTTCCCCAGTCTGCCGAAAGTAATCCACAACCTCCGGACTGTAGCGCACCGAGAGCAGCACTTTGCGGCTGGCCAGCTTGGGACGACCCCGGCCACGCCGAATCGGTCGGTCCCCTTGGTATAGGTCCGCTTTCTTGAAAAACTGCGCATCAAGCTCGGGGGCGTCGTCCGGGTCCATCCAGGTGCCGGGTATATTGGGCTTGTTCTCGCGCATTGGCTTTCCTCATGCTGATAATGTGCCGGTCATCGGTGTTACAGCAAGAGCGGCTTAGTGGTATTCATTCGTAGGTTGCGGCACCCATTCCGAGCTGTTTTGAAGCAACTACGCAAACCGCCCCGGCCGATACGGCAATGGATCGGTAAACGGTGTTTCTCCGCTCATCATTTCAGCGAGCAGGCGCCCGGTGGTGGGGCCGAGGGTGAGGCCCTGATGGCAATGGCCGAAGGCGTACCAGAGGCCTTTCTGGCCGGGGGCGGAGCCGATGATGGGGAGCATGTCGGGGGTGCAGGGGCGCACGCCCATCCAGGCTTCCGGGTCCAGCCGGGTACCGAGGCTGGGTAATAGTTGCCGGGCCTGGGCTTCGGCGCGGGTCAGGGGCACGGCGGAACGGGGTGCATCGCGGTGGGCGAACTCGGCGCCCGTGGTCAGGCGAATGCCGCGTTGCATGGGCGCCAGCACATAGCCCTGATCGGCGTCCAGCACCGGATGACAGAGCGGCGTAGCCGGTTGGCTGTAATGCATATGGTAGCCGCGCTTGACGAAAAGCGGCGGATGAAAGCCCAGGGCGCGGGTCAAATCCGGTGACCATGCGCCCAGGGCGATGACCAGCTCCGCTGCTTCGATGGGGCCATGGACTGTTTGCACCCGCCAGGCAGCTTGGTCCCGCTGAATACTTTGCGCATTACCGGTACGAAATTCGCCGCCGAGCCGGGTGAAATAATTCAGGTAGGCGCGGGTCAGGGCGTGGGGGTCGGTCACTGCCAGGGGTTGGGTCCAATGGATGCCGCCCGCCAGGCCGGGCCGCAAGTTGGATTCCATCTGCGCTACCTGAGCGGTATCCAGGGGGGTATAAGTCACCCCGAAATGTTCGGCCTTGTAGTCGGCTTCCTGCAGGGCATGGTCCAGGGATTCCTCCTGGGCATGCACCTGCAACCAGCCCCCGGAACGGAACAGGTCCGTCGCCCCGGCCAATCCGGCCAACGCCAGATGGTCGTCCAGGCAGTGGGTAATGAGGGCGGCATAGTGGCGGGCGATGGCGCGATGAC
>NZ_JABBOU010000054.1 GCF_018853465.1 Acidithiobacillus montserratensis | reverse complement strand
GATGACGGTGGCCGTGACCGCGCCAAAACCGCCGTCAGCAAGGCTGCCGCCTGCAGGACTGCCGCCACGGAAATACAGAGTAATGCACGGGTACGCCAGATAGGGCAGGGCAAAGGCCAGAGATGACAGCGACCAGAACACCATACCGAGAAACAGCCCGGCGTGTAGGAAGAAAACCGATGTGCCTTTGATGAGACCATAGGTCGTCGCCAGGTGGTAACCCAGCATCAGCAGAAACGGGTGCAACCAGTGCCGCTTGTTCACGATGGGCAGAAGCAGCAACGCCAGTGGGGCAAGCCAGATGGCATGAGGCCAGGCCAGGGCACCAACCAGGGCACCCAGGAGTGCCGGAATGGCGAATCTGGAGATGGGAGCGGACTTTCTCCGCGAATCGTCTACCGGGTAGACGGAAACGGGTACGTATTTGCTCTGCATGAGCGGGTATAGATCGGAGATGGGGCGGATCGTCTACCGGGTAGACGGGCGCAGTGGCCACGTTTTCCCGGAAAACGCCCACATGACCCCTTCTTTATCTTGCGTTCCGCTTTTCTTTCGTTAGACGCTTTTTTTGGCGTTTTCGTCTACCGGGTAGACGATTTTTTGGAGCGTTATCCCCGCGATCCACAGTCCGAAGCCCAGACAACGAAGTGGGGTCCAACTGGACCCCCGGCGGCCGTCTGGGTTGTGGTCGGCAAGCCGGAACGAGTACCGGCTGGTCGTTACACGGTAACGAGTCGTCCATAAGGCGGTGGAGCTGCGGGGATAACGCGACCAGATGTCCTGGGAAAAGCGGGGTTCGTCTACCGGGTAGACGATCTCAGGAAGCAACAAATTGTCTCGCTCATGTTTTTTTCTCGCTCCACTTCGTTCCGAGCTTCCTGGCATCCTGCTTGTCCGGCCACCAGCAGGACTGGCAGCCCTCGCACTTGCAAAAAGCGTCGCCTTTCTTCGTCTTCAGGATGATGGTTGGTTTCTTGCAGGCGGGGCAGGAGGGCCCAACCTTTTGCATCCTGCCCCGCGTTTTCACGGCAGACGACTTGCCACGACCAGCGCCGGAAGTCGGCCGTGTCTGGCCGACAGCAACGGTCGTCGCCTTGGCCGCCTCGATCATGCGCACCACGAATTTGCGCTGGGCTTCCTCGAACTGCTGTAGCGTCACGCGGCCCTCAGACACGGATGACAGGGCATCTTCCCAGCGTGCCGTCAGGACGGGATCGGTGAGGGCTTTGGGCAGCGCGTGAACCAGCGCCCGCCCTGCCTGGGTGGAGAGGATCTGCTTGCCCTTACGCTCCAGGAATCCCCGGGTCAGCAGCGTTTCAATGATGCTGGCCCGAGTGGCCTCGGTTCCCAGTCCGGAGGTTTCCTTGAGTTTGGCCTTGGCGGCTTCATCCACCACCACCTTATGGATGTTGCTCATGGCCTCAATGAGCGAACCATCCGTAAATCGGGCCGGCGGCTTGGTCTGTTTTGCCTGGACATCTGCATCCTGGACGGTCAGAACCTGGCCTTTTTTGAGCGCCGGGATAGGCTGGGCGGGGGTGTCATCATTATCGTCATCGGTCATCCCATACACAGCTTTCCAGCCTGCGGAGACCGGGATGTTTGCAGTCGCCTTCCAGTCCTCGCCGGTGCAAGTCAGAATGGCCCTGATCGCTCGATACATATAGGGCGGATAGAACTGCGCGAGATAGGAGCGGACGATGATCTCGTAGACTTTGGCCACGGCGGGTCTCATGGAGCCCTGCATGGAGCCAGTCGGAATGATGGCGTGGTGCGCCGTCACTTTACCCGTATTCCAGATGGCCGACTTCCGGTTAGAATCAGCGGCTTTTACCAGATCCGCAAATCCAGCTTTTGCCAGGCCGGACAGTATCTGTCCGGCATCCCCATGCTGTTCTTCCGGTAGATAGCGGCAATCGGTCCGGGGATAGGTCGCCGCCTTGTGTTCCTCGTACAGCGCCTGGGCCGCATCAAGGACATTTTGCGCCGACATGCCGAGCTTGGCGGAGCAGACCTTTTGTAACTCGGCAAGGGAAAAGCCTAATGGCGCCTGCTGCTGTTTTTCCGCGCATGTGAAGTCCTTCACCGACGCCTTGCCGTCTGCTTTGGCCCGGGATACCAGCCGGTCAGCGGCTTTCCGGTCGGTGAGGTAGTCTTCGACATCGACGCCCTCGAAATCCTCCCGCAACTCCCAGGTGGCCCAGAAGCCCGCGTTGATGCGCGGAACGTAGTAGTCCTTCGGCTTGAAGTGCTCGATCTTCTCATCACGGGCCACGACCAGAGCCAAGGTCGGCGTCTGCACCCGACCCACGGAGACGACTCCGGCGCCGCTATTGCGCAGCGTAAATGCCCGGGTGAGATTCATGCCCATGAGCCAGTCCGCGCGTGCGCGGGATTCGGCTGAATCTCGGAGATTCTGGTAGTCCTGGTTGTCCTTCAGGCTGGCCAGCGCTTTACGCACGGATTGCTCATCAAGGGCGGCCAGCCAGATGCGTTGCGTAGGCCCTTTCCAGCGGAGCTCTTCCAGGACCTCATCCACCAGCAGCTGACCTTCTCGGTCCGGGTCGCCGGCATTGACGACAGACGAGGCTTTCTTGAGCAGGTCCCGGATCACCTTGATCTGGGCCTTGGCGTCATCCTTCGCCCGCTTCTTCCATTGCTCAGGAAATATGGGCAGTTCCTCAAAGCGCCATTTCTTCTTGCCCTTTGGCGTGGTGGGAACATCATCAGGCGTATAGAAGTCTGGCTCTTCCTGTTCGAAGATATGGCCGAAACACCAGGTCACGACGGTTTCGGATCCGCACTGAATGAACCCATTACCCTTGCTCTTCGGTCCGGGCAAATACTCGGCGATCCCTTTGCCCAGACTGGGCTTCTCAGCGATGTATAGTTTCATTAGGCACCCTCAATCGTCTACCGGGTAGACGCTCTGCGTCACCCCAACGCAAGGGTATAGATCGTTGTTGGGTCGGTCACTGTCCCGGATCGGCAAGCGTTAGATCCGAACGATCAAAATGCAGCGGAAGCGGTCATCGAGACACTTACAAGCCGAGCGCGCTCAAACCTGGCTGATCATCGGGTCTTCTGCCCAGCGGCCAGTGATATTGCCGCTCACTCTCCCGGATAGGTAGATCATTGATGCTGGCCAATCGGCGTTGCATCAGGCCCTGCTCGTTGAACTCCCACAGTTCATTGCCGTAACTGCGATACCAGTGACCCGAATCGTCGTGCCATTCATAGGCGAACCGCACGGCCATCCGATGGTCACGGAAACCCCAGAGTTCCTTGATCAGGCGATAGTCCAATTCCCTGGCCCACTTGCGCTCCAGGAATGTCTTGATCGCCTCCCGCCCCACTGGGAACTCCGTGCGATTACGCCAGACCGTATCTTGGGTATAGGCTTGAACGACTCGCTCAGGATCGCGAGTATTCCAAAGGTCTTCGGCCATCCGCACCTTTAGTAAGGCAGATACTTCTGAGAATGGGGGAATCAGCGTATTGCTTTGCATCGTTAGTGCTCTCCTCTGTTTCGAGATCGTTTAATGTAGACCGGTCTGTCTACTTCGGATAATTCTAGACACCATGGAACGATCTGTCTACCATGTCATGATGGATACACCTTCCAATTCCGCAGTCATGGACCAGACCAAACCTCCTGCGCGTGAGCGCATTCTGCGCACGGCGCACACACTTTTTTATCGTGAAGGCATTCGTAGCACGGGCGTTGATCGCATCATTGCGGAAGCGGGCGTCACAAAGG
The DNA here is from genome assembly GCF_018853465.1 of Acidithiobacillus montserratensis. GTDB lineage: Bacteria > Pseudomonadota > Gammaproteobacteria > Acidithiobacillales > Acidithiobacillaceae > Acidithiobacillus > Acidithiobacillus montserratensis. Next base: position 23,022 of record NZ_JABBOU010000054.1, on the reverse strand, counting down.
TGACCTTTTATCGCCACTTCCCGAGTAAAAACGATCTGATTTTGGCCTTTCTGGATTATCGTCATCGTATATGGATATCCTGGTTTCAGGATGCTCTCCGAAAGTACGGTAACAATCTTCTGGCCATTGCACCAGTTTTACAGGAATGGTTTGCTAACTCTGCTTTTAGGGGGTGTGCCTTCATCAACGCGCTGGGGGAAATGGGGTCTTCAATGCCTGAAGTCGCGCAAAGAACAATGCAGCACAAGGCCGAACTACGCGAAGTGATTGATGGCCTACTACCCGAGAATTGCGATCGGGAAGGTTTGGCGGGTGCCGTCGCCATGGCTATAGATGGTGCCGTAGTCCGGGCAGCGTGGGGAGAGCCGGCAGAAGCAATCCATGGATTCAAACAGTTAATAGAGGGTATGCGCTGCCTTAAAGCGCAGACGTGACGCGCCCATATCCTTTGGGTATTTCGGCGGGCAGACTAACTGTTTGATCTGTCACTCCGGCATCTATCGGGCGAAATCAGCCCCCATTGCCGCAGCGATCACATTCATATCGTGATCGCTAATGGGAAAAGTTCCAAAGCGGAATTGGTAGCCCCAGTTTTACTTTCCGGCTGAGAATTCCATCAGCATTGCCAGCCAACTTCAGAGGACAGTAGAATGACCGAAAAAAATACAGCACAATCCCCCCAGTTTAGTTTGGGAATACCCGGCCTAATCACCAAGGTGGCGGTCGTCCCGCACTTTGGAGAAAAAGGTAACGATTCACATAGTAGTCAGAGTCTCAATGATCTGTCATTAAGGGGGTTCCGCGTTAGTGGCCGACTAGCTATAAGCAACGAAATAAAAGGAACGAATATAAATATTAATTTCGACGAGCGTTCTGGAGACAGTCTGCTAACCTTATCAGGGGGAGCTGCAAAGTTCAGAAGCACAATTTTTGATGGAGATATCACACTGTTCACGAATAGTGAAAATAGAATATCAGCCGTTCAAATAGATTGCAACGCAAAATCAATCACGGAGGCGCATAGCACCTTTAATAAAGTAGTAACTCCAATATTGGATCACCTGTCATATATTGGGAAAATACCACTACAAATAGTTCAAGTCACAGTTATTGATCAGATACATAAGATTTCATCAACAGAATTAATAACTCCTTATTACTTAACGACAACACTAAACCACGGAACGGTAAAAATTGTTCCCATGTTAGAACCAGTTTATGCATTATATAGAGAATCCAGAAACGCTCAAAGCCCATTTTATAAATTTCTGTGTTTGTATAAAATATTAGAGGGGCTACTAAAAACACTAAGATCTAAGATTTATAAAGAGGCAAAATGTAAAAATGTGAACCTCCCTCCGATGCTATCTAAAGTCCCAATAATTAACGACATACCAGAAGATCAAAAGAAATACATCGGGAGATCAATTACGTTCTTTTTCGATGATTACTTGACAAAACAATTCAGAGATATAGTAGCGCACTTCATGTTAACTGATGGATCCGTTTTAAATATCAACGAGATTGATGCCATACAAAGATACTGGGGTGTTATTTATCTGACTGAATTATGTTGCCAAGAGGTGATAAACCACTTCGAACAGTGTATCGGAATCTTTGAACTGGCGTCTAAAACGCCAGAACAGTAGTTGCATATTTATTCATCATAACAATTAAAGTGCCGATATCTTTTGTGAGTAGATCAGTACATTCTGGAATGATTTCCTAATGCTAGCTGCCTAGCAAGGTTAGGTTTTGAAAATCACAAGGGGCCACGTAGTCGACTCAATGAGAGCCAATGATCGCAAACAGTCTGTTGCCGGCCATCAGGACGCAACGGCGGTATGGCAGCGGAAGCGGTCATTCGGCGGATTGCCCGTCATGTTTTCGCAACTCGTCACTAATGCTGTAAAACGTGGCAGTCTTATGAGCATGAATTTAGAAAATCATGGCTGGTGGCTGAAAAAGGCCAAGAGCATGCCTTTGGTAGACCTTCAATCCTGCAGTTGCATAGGTTTTTCTGCGCTAAGTTCGTCAATGCGATAACCATCTGGGTAGGTTGGCCGGCGTAATTGCGTACGCATCACGGGTTTGTTTCTGAGCGGTAGTGCACTGGCTATTCGTCCGCGCAAATGTAATGCATCCAACTACCGGCAGAATAAAGGAAGACACGATACTACATACTCCAGTTAGGGATATTTACGTATGACTCGGTTGATGGCCATGGCGAGTTTGGATGCAGAAAAAAATCCCAGATGACGTTCTACTATACGCCCATCGGGGTCGACGATGAGCGTATAGGGAAGCATTTCATTTCGATCTCCAATCGCCGAAAGGACTTTGCTCGGATGTGCTCCAGCCAAGAGTGTTAGATACTTGACGTGCTCCTTATCTATAAATTTCTCAGCAGATCTTTTGCCATCCAGTGCTATACCCACGAAGCGCACCTTGGAGCCCAGATTTTGATGGAGACGAACAAACCCAGGTGTTTCCTCATGGCAAAACGGACACCAGTTGGCCCATAAGTTTACCACCATGACCTTGCCTTTGAGATTGTTTAAATCCACTTTCCTTCCGGAAAGATTAGTCAAAACCATCTGCGGAAGAAAAGTTGTCTTGGCAACGGCTTTTGCACAAGACTGTTCCGGTATCGAACAAAAAAGAGCGGCAATTAATACGGCGTTAAAAATTCGTTGAAGGATTTCCATATCATTTCCAGCCGAATTGGCTCAAGGCCATCATCATCATTCTTCCGCGTCCGTAAGCAAATCATCCATGTTTGCGTCATCTGCTTCCAGGCATTCCAAAATCGGACAAGCATGATGCTGGTTGGGATATTCTTGTTGGCAATCCTGAATTAGACGGGCCAGTACGATTTCCAGTCTTCGCAAAGCCTTAATTTTTGCAAGCACCGCAGATTGTTTGATTTTTGCCTGATGCAGTACTGCACCACAGGCTTGGGTTTTGTTGGTCTGCAACAGAAGGAGTTCACGCGCTTCTTTTAAGGTAAAGCCAAGCTTTTGGGCGTGCTTGATAAACCGAATGCGTGCAATAGTCTCCTCGGGATACCGACGGGATCCAAGATGCGGCTTCTTGGGCTGCACGATAAGACCTTCCCGTTCGTAATAGCGTACCGTTTCGACATGGACACCGGCAGCACTGGCCACTTCGCCAATACGATAACCTTGTCGATGAGATGGCTCAGTCATGGCAAATCTCCTTGCAGATACTGAAATTTTTGCAGCAGAGCAACCTGGAAACCGAAAAACATCTGACTGATGTACTGCGCTTCCTGTAACGGATAAATAGCCATTGTCAGATTCCTGGCGCACGCCGTGCAAAGAAAATATATACCTGTACACAGCCCGCTACATGCCGGTTGTTCCGCGCAGGTTTTCCCATCCAGGTGCCCCATGGCAACGTAGGGAGCTCCGATAATGTCCGGGCTATCCCCGTTTGGATCCAAGCCCCATTTAATAGCCACAGCACAATCGTGACATGCGCTCTCAATCTCTATGGGAGCATTCCACAAGAACGGTATCGCGAGCGCATCAATGGCGCACATCGCAAATATGGACTGGTGTTTCCCATTCGAGACACGAATAGGGGTTTCCTTCGCGCTGAAGGGATAAGCACCGATCAAGCCTTCCGGACTGATTGCGACTGCATCCAGCATCCTCAACCTTTGCAATGGGATTTCGGGAAAATTCTGCGCCAATGGTGGATGCGCATGCAGTACCCAGAATCGTATAATTTCTGCATAGATCTTCTGTACAGGCTCCGGTTCGTTCATGACTCGGGACTGGAGCGGGAATTCTCTCAATAAATTTTGCAGCCCTCTTTCCATGTGATCCTGACGCATGATGGCTTTCCTTATCCGTTAGCCGGCACAACAGGACAATTGCTTGACATCCTTGGTAAATGTCTGGGCACAGAGTTTCAGTCCTTCCACCATGGTCAAATAGGGAAATAGTTGATCCGCCAAATCCTGGAAGCGCAATCCACCCCGTAGAGCCAATACCGCAGACTGGACAATTTCACCACCCTCAGCAGCCAGAATCTGCGCCCCCAAGAATTTTCCAGTGGGTTCGTCCACTACCAGCTTGATAAATCCTCGGGTGTCCAAATTCGCCAAGGCTCTGGGGACATTCTCCAGACTCAGGGTCCGGCTGATAGTTTTGATCCCCCGCTTTTCAGCCGCCCTTTCATCCAGTCCAACCGTAGCCACTTGCGGATCTGTAAAGACCACAGACGGCATGGCACTTAGATCCAGTGCGGCATCGCCTCCTAACATGTTGACGGCGGCACGTGTGCCCCCCGCAGCGGCGACATACACGAACTGAGGATGCGTAGTGCAGTCTCCTGCCGCAAAAATGTGGGAAACGCTCGTACGCATGTGGTCATCAACCAGGATGGCACCAAACTCGTTGGTGGCAACTCCAAGGGATTCCAATCCCAAGTCCTGCGTATTGGGTTGGCGACCCGTTGCCACCAGCAACTGATCTGCACGGAGCCGCTCCGAATCAATCTGGATCTCGAACTGCCCATTATTATGGTGCACGCTTTCTGGAACCGTCTGCTGAAGCACCCGGATACCTTCTTCTGCAAAGACAGTCTGTAAACCCGCGCCCAGTGCTGGATCTTCCCTGGATAACAAGGTACTGCGTGCCAGAATAGTGACCTCTGCACCCAGTCTGCGGAAAGCCTGTGCCAACTCTACAGCCACCACCGAAGCACCCAATACCACCAGATGCCGGGGTATTTCTTCGGCGACAAGTGCTTCTGTCGACGTCCAGTAGGGAGTCTGGTTCAATCCGTGTATTCGAGGCACATGGGGATGCGCACCAACAGCAATAAGAATGCGATCTCCCCGAACGGACTGCTCTTTTCCATCGTCGGTGCGCACGACAATAGTATGGGCATCGGCGAATCGAGCGGTTCCCTGGAGCAGGGTAATCTCTGGATGAGAAGCGAGTACGTTGACGTATTTTTCGTTGCGGAGTTCGTTCACACGCTGCTGCTGCTGCGCCACCAGTGCCACACGTTCCACCGTAGGCTCACAATGGCCCAGTCCCTGGAATGGGTGTGCGCGCTGCCAATGTGCCATTTGCGCCGCGCGGATCATGATTTTGGACGGAACGCAGCCAATATTGACGCAGGTTCCCCCCAACGTCCCTTTTTCGATCATCGTAACGCGCGCGCCACCATCAACACAGCGGATCGCCGCAGCGAAGGCTCCCGATCCAGATCCCAGAACAATCACGTGTAATTTTTCTGCTGCAGGCGCATCAACACGAGTGCTTCGGTCGTGCAGGTCTGCGTCCACCTTGGCGACCTGTGCGCCGTAACCGCTCTTGACGACAGCCGCAGTGAGCACGGAATCAGCAACGTCGTCGGCTACCTCCACCTCCGCATAACCTTCAGGAAAGAAAACGTTTGCTTTGTCGACACCGGCGACGTCCTTAAGGGCTTTTTCTACGGTCAAAGCGCAGTGCGTACATGTCATCCCGAGTATGTTCAACTGAATGTTTTTTTTCATCGTGATACTCCTTGTATTCGTAATTCAATACGCGAATTAAGCATGCGCCAAAGAAGCCGGATACCCAATATTCCTAAAGGTTTTCAGGAGAACAGATGGGCTCACTTTTTTGGCATCATAGGTCACCGTCACCGTCCTTTTCATGTCATCAATATGGATATGCTGCACACCTGGGATGCGATGCAGTGCAATATAAATAGCCGTTTCACAGGCCTTATCCCCACAGCTCATTGACGGCACGCTGAATACCGACGTAACAGAAGCTGCCTGCACGACAGCAGCAGAAGAAGGCGTGCCAGCCCACGCGAAAGGCATAGCGAGCACACCGCTCGTCAGCAGCGAAAGCGCAGATATTAACACCAGATTTTTTCCTGAATTTATCTTTATGTGCATTTTAGTCTCCTTGAGTGCATTGCAATTTAAAAGAACTACATCAACAAGCCGGGCAACACATGCGGCAATGCCAGAAAGACAATAACCAAAACGGTACCCGCCCATAAAAGAGGGGATTGCCAACGGCCCAATCGTCCAACCATCGAACACGAACTACAGGCCAGCGCCTTTTTTTCGCGATAATTTTGAACGTGGGCGTATCCCAAAAAGAGCAACACGACCACATCCAGGTAAGGGGCGTAAGGATCAAGCACCCGCAAGTTAGCCATCCATGCGCCGCCTACACCAGCCACAATCAGCAATAGCGGCAAGACACAGCAAGCGGAAGCTAGGAAACCCACTACGACCGCTACTAACAACCCCCATAGCCCCTTTGGTCGGACATTCTGCATATTCGAGTTATTGGTGGCGCAGCCAGATCCCTGTGGATCCGATTTACTGACCTTAGTATCCATAACGTCTGAACCTCCACTCACCTGGATAGAAGCGTTCTTCAACCTGTCTACTAAGGACTATAGATGCCGTAGCATAGTACGGTGTCAAGCATGACCTCCATTTCAGGGTAGAGGCCTCGAGTCGCTGGTCCGCAGGTTCCACCTTTGACGTGGAGGTCGGTAGTGATGTTGAAGTACTACTCCACGGGGATCATCTATGGCTGGGTATCGATCTACTTCCCCGAAATCATCAGGAAATGATTTTCTATCACCTGCTGCTGAAACTGAGCTTCAAAAGGAGAATAGCCCCTGGGTTTTTTACCCCAGCCAGATTCAGTTTATGAATCACATTGAATTTTCCCAGCAATGTATCGGCCAGATAAAGCAATTTATGGCCTAGCTCCGGGCACTGATGAACTCAACTTGGATAACTGCTTTGGGCCATTTGCTTTCCGCTGCTGAATGACTGCAATCAGTCTACTGCCCACCATCAGAGATCAACGGCGGCAGGGCAGCGGAAGCGGTCATTCGCGCCCAGTATCTTGAGGAGTGATATTTAGTAGGCGGCGTGCTCGCCATCTGGCATATTTCAGAACTGACAGATTGAGAGAAGCCGGACAGAGCGGGTGTTTGGCAGGTAGAACGGCTACGAGAGGGTCAGTGTAGAACATATGGGATTGCAACATTATGGTGGACCCATGAGTCAAGGCAAAAAGAGCGGGAGTTTAAGCTAGTCTGGTTTCTAACATTGCAGCAGAATGGCGCTGCCCCAAATCGTCCCTGAGTAATGGTCATGCTGCGACTTTTGGATAGCGGTCCACAATGCAGGCGCCGCCCCCTTGCCCTGTCAGGTTACCTGATCTGGTGTCAGATAGTCCGAGGGACTGATGCGGGCGGCGACTATTGTAAAACGCAAAGTAGGCAGTCAGCCCAACCATCAGTTCTGGTACATGGCCATAGCCCCGCAGGTAAATATCCTCGTACTTCACACTGCGCCAAAGCCGCTCCACGAAGATGTTATCCAGGGCGCGGCCACGACCGTCCATACTGATCTGTATGGTGGACCCAAAGTGGTGCGCATTTGTTGCCGCAAACAAGGGTGCGGGTCCTGAATGATGATCTACGGAAAACTTTCATCCGCTGGTTCCCTGGGATGAGCACGGATGAGCAGGCAACATCAAAGGAAACAGCATAGGGGGCGAGCCCCCGGAATGGTTCACTCTCCCCGCAAGATACACCGCTCAGTTACCGGTTACCCATGCAACGGAATCGCTGTGCTAATCAGTTAACTTATATGAAAAAATTTATTTCTTTGTATAACATATAAATGGCTACCAAAACTATGACACCGATAAAGATATCATTCAACGCCGCTTTACGCTGTCCCAGTTTATCGGCACTCAGTGCTCCCAACCATCCTCCCAATATTCCCCCAGCTATGTATTCTGCAGCAATACGCCAGTCTACGAGGCCGTTCAGCGAATAGCTGATGGCAGTCGCTGTACCTAGGGCCCCCACAGCTAACAATGAGGAAGCGACGGCATTCAAAATAGGCAAGCGCCCAGAACGCATTAGTGCAGGAACAATGAGGAAACCACCGCCAATGCCAAAAAAACCTGACAAAATGCCAGTACCACCACCGTAAAAATAAACACAAGCATGCCGCTCGCATGTTTTATGCGCAACAGGCTGCTTATCTCGTGTTCGATACATAGTTAAGGCAATCCAAAGCATGAGCAGCGCAAAGAGAATCAATAGATATTTTCCATTGATCGCCTTCCCTAATTCAGCGCCGGCAAAAGCTCCAATAACACCCGCGATAGTAAAACGAATAGCGACTGCCCAGCGAACATTACCAGCACGTGCATGTGGAATCAGATTGATGAAAGCATTGATACCCACAGCCAACGCCGTCGTGCCGATAACCAGATGAGGATTGTGTACACCGACCCAATAGAGCAACAACGGAACCGCCAGAATGGAGCCACCGCCACCTATCAGCCCCAAGGAAAACCCTACGATCACACCAGCCAGGATGCAATCAATATTTTGGCCTAATGTCAATGCAATCATAAAGTTTCACCATGGTTAACAATTGAATAACTTTTTTCTAATAGAAAGTAGAGCTCCCTCGTCATCTTAGGCGATGGATCTGGGAATAAGCTTGAGCAGAATCAGGTAAGCCATACATAGTGGAGCGTTGACCATGTCTCCCATATATTTGGAGTTTATGGTTTTAATTACCGTATGTCCATGCTTCCTAATCATCTGTCTAACCCCAATCAATCAGCGGCTGCAATTCACAATTGCTGATCCCTAGCCGTGCAAAATCAAGAATATTTCCCGACTACGCCTCAATAGCAAACTCTTTAATAATCATATAATCATTATTATTATTATTCAATATCCTTTATACCATGCCTGTCAAACAGCGGCTATAGTTGGTCTCATATAAGTAGAAGGCAGCACCAGAAATATTCACATTTGACTGTATAAATAGTACAATCTTTCTAATATTCCAGTAATTTAAATATCTTTATTCCACGACATGGTGTAGTAGAACTGAAGCTGATAGTTGGCTTATAATTCATCAATTAAAATAATCATCTCCTTTTAACGCTAAAAATATCAGTCTGGATTTTATTTAGGTTATATCCGTCTGCTACCCAAAGAGGAATCCCTCCCTTTAAATAGCTGACATCGACAAATTCCATCTCTTTGAGCGCCAACGCTGCCAATGAAGATCTACCTGCAGATGGACAGTCACAGATGCAACCGATTTTCATCTGCCGTGCAGATGCAAGCAATTTGTGGTGACCTCTGAATTTTAGATCAGCGGCCATCTCTAGGATACCTCGGGGAATTGCTATAGCACTCGGAATACTCCCATGAGATAGTTCATCCGCTTCTCTGACATCTACCACGATTATGGCTTTGCAGAGGATCAGATGATGCAGTTCGTTGGGCATCATCCCATGGATTGCTTCATGTGCCTCGTATATGAGGCTTTTCATCGTAGACATATCATCACATAGATAGTAGGATTCGTTTGTATATAGTACAGGAAATAGAAAAATTTTCCGAGATAGTTGAATATCAAGTTTAAGCATCGAAATTTTGATTCGTTATATATACTATTTGCTCCTTATTTAGGAATTATTCATTAATTTAGAAAAGGATGGCATCATGAACATAACACCACCAGATTTAACGACGATTATCAAGTCAGAACAACATTATCTCGGAAAATATACTTTAGCGGTAGGTTTAATCTTGATTGTAATCGGCATTTTCGGCTTGCTCAGTCCCGTGATTCTTTCCGCAGCAACTGATGGCATCCTGGCGGGGATTCTTATTCTTGGTGGTGCAGTATGGATAGCTCATAGCTACCAACTGCATGCGCACGGGCTTGGGGATTGGCTCAGGCCGCTTCTTTTGCTGATAACCGGAGCTATTATGGTAGCCCTTCCGGCCGCTGGCATCGCCAGCATTGGCTTGCTTTTTATTCTGTATTTCTTTATTGACGCTTACCGTAATTTTACGCGGCCCAAGGTGTTGAGTGGAGTCGGACGTGGCTGGTTTTTTTTCAGCGGTATTATCGATGTGTTGATTGCGTTGCTTTTTATCGTCACCTGGCCGCAAGGTTCACTGATACTGGTCGGTATTTTTGTCGGGGTGAACCTTATTTTTGATGGAATAATCTTGATAATAGTGCGTAATGGTATCATCGGACTAACAAAGTCCTAAAGAATAACCAACCATTGTTGTGTCTGGTTCCATGAATAAACTTGTCCGTATGTTGCGGCAACTTTTTTATCCGCACGTTCACACCCTCGATTCAACCGGCCTTAGTTTCAGTCCAAAATTTTGGCTGCTGATTGTGTTTACCGGTATCGGTGCTGGGTTGGGTGCAGATTTTTTGATGTTCCTACTCTCCACGGTTCAACATCTCAGCTACCACTACGCACATGGATATTTTCAGGTGGCGGCAGAGCATGTCTCCGGCTTACATCGCTTGGGCGTATTAATTTCTGCCGGAGTATTAGCTACCTTTGCAGTCTGGCTGTTACGCAGATTGTCGCATGGGGCCAATAGTGATGTAGTTCACGCTATATGGTTTCAATCTGGAAGCGTGAATTTTTGGCATACCATCGCTCAGGCGATACTTTCTATGACCATCGTCGGCATGGGCGCTTCCCTTGGCAGGGAAGGAGCACCCAAACAGGTAGGAATGGCAATCGCTAGCCTGCTTTCACGGTGGGGAAGGCTCTCATCGACAGAGACGCGTTTCCTCGCCGCCTGTGGAGCCGGCGCAGGGATGGGAGCGGTTTATAATGTTCCACTCGGTGGCGCGCTTTTTGCGCTGGAAGTCCTGCTGGGTTCAGTGACTTTACCTCTTCTGTTGCCCGCCATTACCACGGCATTGATTGCTACTGCAGTATCCTGGATCACTCTTCCTGACCAGTCCACGTACACACTTCCGATTTATACGTTTCATATCGGAGAACTGTGCTGGTCGCTCCTGTTTGGACCATTAGCCGGCGTTATGTCTGTTTTGTTTGTTCGTCTCATTATATGGACGGATCTCCATAAGCCTCAGTCGGGATGGTTTATGTGGGCGCCCCTGCTTATGTTTACCCTGCTTGGGATATTAGCCATTCCTTATCCACAACTCTTAGGAAATGGAAAGGATGTCACTGAGTTTGCTTTTAATAGTCAACTTCCTTTACTTCTAATGCTTACTCTTGTCGTGTTAAAACCCTTGGTGACGGCAGGATGTCTTGGAAGTGGTGCCCCGGGTGGTCTTTTCACACCCAGTATTACCTATGGAGCGGTAGTTGGGGGATCAATGGGGGATTTATGGTCTTTGATCTGGCCTGGAGCGGCTATTGGAAGTTACGCCGTAATTGGCGCGGGTGCTTTACTCGCTGCCACGATGCAAGCGCCTCTGGCCGCCATAGTTTTGCTGCTGGAGCTCACGCACAATACTATGGGCATTATGATTCCTGTTCTGTTAGCCATAGTATCCGCTGTTTTCACTGCTCGCCTGTTAGATAAGCGGTCTATTTATTCTGGCCCTGCCGGTATTGAGCCATTCATTGAGCAAGTCTCTACGCACCCAGTACATACTGCATTTGATGACCTGATCACGCCGTCATTTCAGAATATCGTGCCGATCTCTGCCAGCTACAGCCACCTTGTAAAGTTGATGAGTACTGACGATCCCCCGCACAATTTCTATGTGGTGGATCACAGCGGTCAACTCGCCGGTATGATTTTTTCGAAAAATCTAAGAACTGCGGACTTGCTGACGCGTACCTTGAATGTTGCAGCGGCCGACGATTTGAAAACACCAATTACCGCTATTCGATCCGATCAGATCCGTAAAGAGGTCATCGATCTTCTTGATCAACCTTATTTTTCCGAGATGCCAGTGATTGATTGTGTCAGCAAACGATATATAGGTGTTGTCAGGTCATCTTCGATAATCTGTAAATAGCTATTCATCGTAATCCATCTGGCTAGCCGCACCGGGGTGAACGTCAGTCAGTTTGTAGCGCGAGGAGATTCGACCGCTATCATCGTCCGCGACTACGTATGCATACACATCCCGCCACCTGAGCGCCCCAGTCAATCAGGTCCAGTCCGGAAGGTCGCAGGCAGGCTGAGCATAAAACGGCTTGCGGCCTGATTCATGGCTCATTCCGAACAGCGCATACACTGCACTCCATAGCGTTTGATCCAGGCCTCCAGTGCTTCAATAGCCTCACTGCCGGTTTTCACGTTGTCCAGGGCATGTTGGGGATCATCCGGTTTGACGCGGGCAATCCAGGCGTCCTTGTAAGGATCAATATTGATTAGGTGCGGGTCTTCCAACAATTGCTCGTTGCGGGCAATGACTTCACCGGCAAAGGGCACGGGTACGCCGCCTGCCCACTTGCCACTTTCCAGCGTAGCCACATGCCGTCCGGCCTCCAGATGTGTGCCGATTTTTTTAATGCGGGCTTTTTGCAGGCGGCCCGACATGGTCTGCGCCGGGTCTGTGACGCCAATCGTCAGCGTCCCGTCCTCTTCCGGGCGCACCCAGACATAATCAAGATCATAAAACAGGTCTTCAGGCAGTTCACAACCATTATATTCACTCATGATGTGGCCTCCGCCTCAAAGTCGAGAATACGTTTTCCCGCAGCTTCACCCTGATCCGCCAACGCGCTAGCCAGATAGGGATAAAGTTCGGTTTCTTCCTTGGCATCGTGTTGTTTGAGAATGGTTTGGACGGTACTCAGCAGATCGTCAAAGGTCTCGGCGTCTTGGTCTGCAATGGCCTCCGCCATTTCTTCAAAAAACACCCGCAGATCCTGATGCCCCTTGCGAAGTAGCGCGGTCAGAGGATGATCTTCGCCACCTTCCTGTAGCTCGAAGGCAGGGAATAGGGTGCTTTCCTCCACGACCATATGACCATCGACAATCCCATGGCGAAAGGCTTCCAGGAACTGCGCAGCCTCCTGCCACGCATCTTTGCCGACAGCCTGGGCACTTTGCTCCAAAAGTTGATCCAGGCGTTCATGGTCCTGTTGCATGATCTGATCTATGGGTGTCATGGCATTCTCCAAAAAGGTTGTGGTGTGTTTCTACGGGACATGAACGTGGCCGAAGCTTTGTTCAGGCGCATTCAGGAGCTTGTATTCATCGGGCACCGAGCATTTTCAGCACTTCGCCCAGAGGCTGTGCGCCCACTGTCTTCAGGGCACCGTCCACCACAATGGCCGGGACCGTTTTAATGCGCAGATTGCTGACGATTTCGCGCCCCTCGCGATCCGCCACATCCAGTACCTGCAGTTCCATCGGCACTTTTTCCGCAGCTTGTTTCCACACCGCTTCAGCCTGCGGGCAAACCGGGCACCATTTCGAGACCAGAATTTGTACTTTCATCTTCAAATCCCCAACATAAAGATGACGATCATGTCGCGAGTCAGCGTAGCATTGCTAACCATCGGGCGCAAAAACGTCAAAATGGATCTGTGCATAGAACAAACCCCTGTCCATCTGGCAACCAAGAAGGGTTAAGAGGCATAAAAAATTAGCAATCAATTTAAGATATGGCTTTTTTGTGACTAAAATACGAGATACGCTGACGCCTTATGACTGGTAAGTTTTAGGAAATCATATGCTGCAGATTGTGAGTTGCAGCAACTTCTGAGAAAATGAAACATGTGGAAAGATATTTTTACCAAACATACACAACAAGAACAATCCCCTCTCAGCGAACAACTGTATGCGCTGCTTGAAGTCTTCCCAGATGCGTTTTTTTTCAAGGATGGCGCGGGTCGCTGGCAGATCATCAATGAACCCGCCAAACGCCTTTTTCACCTGGAAGGAATTCCATGGAAAGGCAAGACCGATATGGAACTGGCGGAAGTGCATCCGGATTTTCGGGAGATTCACGAGGCTTGCATAGCGGATGACGAAAAAGCCTGGCAAGCCAAACAACTGATCGTTGTCGAAGAAAAAATGGTTCGTGAAGATGGTCATCAGGCGACCTATGAAACGCGGAAGCTGCCTTTGTTCAATGGGAATGGTGAACGCGCGGGCATCATGATCATCGGTCGCGACATCACCGCACAAAAGACGGCCGAAGAGCGGATTAAGCAAATGGCGTTTTACGACGACCTGACCGCTCTCCCCAACCGACGTTTCCTGGAGACCCTGATGAAACAGGGCATGGCGCGTGCTAAACGTCATGATCGGCTCCTGGCAGTCTGCATGATGGATCTGGACGGCTTCAAACCCGTGAATGATATCTATGGTCACGAGGCCGGAGACGAAGTACTGGTGGCCCTGGGAAAACGCTTGCCCGAAGTCTTGCGTAAATCCGACTTTGTCGCGCGCCTGGGCGGAGATGAATTCGTCCTGCTGGTGGAGGATCTTGAGGATCTGGACGATCTTGCCAACATCACGGAAAAAATTGAGAGCACCATCTCCGCCCCTATTCCGCTGAGCCATGGCGAAAGCGTTCAGATCGGAGCAAGCATGGGGGTTGCCATTTACCCCTTTGGAGATACCGACACGGGAGACAAACTCTTGCGCCTGGCCGATCAAGCCATGTACGAGAGTAAGGCAAACAAGGCCGATCGAGAGCGCTTCTGGGTACTTTTTGGTGAAGAAATCCACAAAGACGTCTCGCTCACCCCTGCACAACAGCTGCTGGATGCCGGGGCTCTGGAGGTCTGGTATCAACCGGTACTGAATACCCGAACACGCAAGGTGGTAGGTGTCGAAGCTCTGGCGCGGCTTAGGGATAAGGACGGTACCCTCTGGCCTCCGGCGAAGTTCCTGCCACAACTGCAGATTGGAGATCTTTCTGACCTGACCAAAAAAGTCTTGGCACAGTCTTTGTCCGACCTGCCTCTTCTGAATACACAAGGATGGTCTTTATGGGTTTCTGTCAATATGGATCCGCGCTCCGTCTCGAAAGACTGCATCATCTGCCTGCAGGAAATGATCGCCCAAAGCAAAGTGGATCCCTCCCGCATCACTTTGGAGATTCTGGAGGGAGATGATTTCCTGGAACAGCAAAAGGCGTTGGATCATCTTCTGGAAATGAAAGCATTAGGCGTCCGGCTAGCCCTGGACGATGTGGGAAGCGCCTATAGTTCCTTGCTGCGGCTCAAGGATCTTCCTATTGATGAGATCAAACTGGATCAGGGCTTTATCCGCTCCTTGGAGCAGCGACCCCAGGATCTGCATTTTGTGGGAGCCATTCAGGACCTCGCTGCTGGCATCGGCGTGGATCTGGTGGTGGAGGGAGTGGAAACTGAGGATATTCTGGATGCGATTGTGGCCACGGGCGCGCAGTTTCTACAGGGCTACGCCATCGCCAAACCTATGCCGATATCAGAATTGCAGGCATTTCTCCAGAGCAACCCCTGCCATGATCACCCGCATCCCACCAGTCTGCTCGGGTTCTATGCCAAACAAATCGCCGCCCATAATGCGTTAAAAAAAGTGATTTGCCAGGCCCCGCATCTAACCGACTATAGAACATTGGCGGACGCTACCGCCTGCCCCGGCCATCACTATATCCGCAGCTTAGGACTGAATGACAACCAACGTCTGGAGCGACTCCATCAGGCGTACCACCGAACTATGGCAGCTATGGGAGAACAGTTGATTTCCTTTTCTGGTAATGGTGACTGGAGCGAAGCAGATCAAGCGGCGAGGGCTTTCGAGCAGGCCATCATAGAGTCTTATTGGAACAAGAAAATGGCAGAGGAAAATTCGGTTCATCCTAAAAATAGCAGTTACCCCTGCTGAAATAAGATTATCCATTTGATAGGATGAGGCTTTTCATGCACATGGATGCCACCCTATGGGTGAAGACGAAAAACACCCGCAAAAGGCCATTCCGAAGGCGGTACAGACCATAATCGTCGACGCGTGACGCCCGGAAGGGATGTATTGACAATCATGCTTTGTTTTTCATGAGTAACACAATCAATATGACCGCCATGAAACTCCAGAAGAGGAACGTGAATGCATCCAGTATCCCCCGCATTGCTGCATGTTGCGCCAGAGTTTGACCCAGTACCTGCCAAGCCAGCGTTCCCTGATGTAATCCGGCATCACGCAAATAGCGGGGCAGTGCCGCGCTGTACGGATTGATATGTCCACCCATCTGATTCCAGGCCTCCTGGGCTTCTTCGGTCATAATGGTGGAAATGATAGCAATACCCACAGAGCCTCCCAGATTACGCATCAGATTGAATATTCCCGACCCTTCAGGTGTTTGCTCTTTGCTGAGCGTCGCGAAGGCCAATGTGAATAGTGGAATGGATACCAGACCGAGACCGAGGCCTCGGATGACGCCCGGCCAAATGATCCAGGCAGGACTTATCTGCAGGTTATAGGAGAGGCTCAACCAGGTGCCCGTGGCGCCCAAAGTAACTCCCGCCAGAATCATCCAGCGCGGGTTGGCCCCGTGATTAAGCAGTCTGCCTGCCATCCACATGGAAACCCAGGAGCCTATCCCTTGCGGGGCCATGACCAACCCTGCGGTTTGCGCTTCATAACCCATATAATCTTGCAGGTAGATGGGTAGAATCACCATGGTTCCATAAAGCGCCAAACCGAATAAACCGATTCCTGCACTGCCCAGAGTCAGGGAGCGATCTTTAAGGAGACGCAAATTCACCAGTGGATGGGAAACATTGAGCGAGCGCAGTACAAACAACAAAATCCCCATGCCCGCCAGCAGCATCAAAATGATGATGAAACGAGAACTGAGCCAGCCATCCTGATCTCCGAGGCTGAGCATCATCTGCAAGGCCCCCAGACCGATGGCCATCCAGACAAAACCCAGCCAATCAATTGGCCGGGGCTTGTCGCTTTTGCCGAAACTGGGAATGTATAGCAACAGCATGGTGAACGCGATGAGGCCGACAGGAATATTGACGTAAAAACACCAGCGCCAGGAAAGGTCCTGAGTGAGATAGCCACCGAGTACGGGGCCAACAATCGGACCGAGCATGGTCCCCATGCCCAAAGTTGCCATGGCTACTCCTCGTTTTTCCCGGGGATAGGCTTCTACCAAAATCGCCTGCCCGACCGGTACGAGCGATGCCCCCAGAGCCCCTTGCATGAAGCGCCAAAAGACAATTTCCGTGAGGCTATGGGATTGTCCGCTCATGACCGAGCAGACCAGGAAGCCAGCCACGCTCCACAGGATGAGCTGCCGTTGTCCGAAACGTTCGACCAGCAATCCGGTCAGCGGAGTCACGATAACCATGGCCAACATGTAGGTAGTGAGTGCCCAGGTAATCTGATTGCTGTTGGCGTGAAGCGATCCCTCCATATGCGGCAACGCCACGTTGACAATCGTGATGTCCAGGACATTCATGATAATGCAAGCCATTACGGCGATGGTAATGGCAAGAAGATGTGGGCTCCCCGTTTCGTTGGAGTAACGGCTTTCCAACTTTGGTGTATCCATGCCATTCATAGCTTATTTACGCATCTCGGCAATGCCCCTGCGGTCTCACCCATAATATGTCGATTAAACAGTCGTTGCGCTAAGCGTGACGCATTGGATTGTACAGGCTGGCCAAAAAGTCCTGAATGACCGTCCTTACTTCAGGCCCGGAATCGGGATCATTCAACAGTTGATGTGCATGCAGGCTGCCGGGCCAGCTACGCGTAGAAATAGGAAAAGGGGGGTGACTCGCGATTTCTCGGGCAGGGGCCGCATAAGCCTCATTTTCACTGAAAAGCAACAGGCCATGAGCCGCCTTGTTGGCCAGAAGTGGCAAATATTCCTCCCCTCCCGCAGGGGATAGCCATATGACGGCATCCACGGGTTTCTCCGTTTCTGCAAGCGCGGCGATAACGGCGATCCCGCCCATGGAAGCGCCCAAAAGAACGATTGGATTGGCGCGTTCCCTACGTGCATAGGCCATGCTGGCCAATATGTCCTGATCATAACTGGCATTATCTCCCCGTTCCGACAGACCATATCCTCTGAAATTCGGGGCCAGCACGGTCCATCCCCACTGTTGCATATCCACAGCCAAGGGTTTCCAGGCATTTTTATTGTAGGCTTTACCATGGGCCAGCACACACCAGGGGTTCTGCGCAGGATAAATATCTGCCTCCAGTTTTACGCTATCGGTCGTGCAGAAAGAAATGGTTTGTGAAGAAAGGGAGGATGGCATGGGATAATCTCCTTATAGAGAGTTAAATATCGATCTACAACCCATTAAGCTGGCACAATTTGCCTTCGATAGCGATACCAACCCAACGGGATAAGAATCATGAGAATTAAAGCGCCTATCATGGAGGGAGCATAAATGTTCTCTGCCATATGTCCCGGAGGGATCAGGCCGATAAACAGACAGGCGAGTGAAGTCATAAAGCCAATTCCGGCAACCAGCCAGAGCCCCCAGTTGCGGCCACCCGGAACGCGATAGGGTCGCGGCACATCTGGATGTGTGTAACGCAATCGGATGGCAGCCGTAAAAAGTAACAGATACATGAAGCAATAGAGTACAACGGCCAGAGAGGTCAGCAGCAGAAAGGCTGTATTGACTAGGATGAGCAGGTATCTCGACATTTTAAGTGTGTGGCCCGACATGACGTGGTCGCATGGCCGCACCA
The DNA here is from genome assembly GCF_018853465.1 of Acidithiobacillus montserratensis. GTDB lineage: Bacteria > Pseudomonadota > Gammaproteobacteria > Acidithiobacillales > Acidithiobacillaceae > Acidithiobacillus > Acidithiobacillus montserratensis. The sequence continues at coordinate 4,506 of NZ_JABBOU010000054.1, read as the reverse complement.
ATTTCGACCAGGGTATCCCTCGACAACAATTGTAGGGCTACGGGAAAGATTTCATTGTTTTCGAGGATAATGTGGGCGCGATTCATAGTGATGAAAGCGGTTGGAGAAAGATGAATTTCTTTTCCGGCCACTATCGCTTCCAGATCTTGAGAAAGTTTTGACCATGCTTTTTCTAGATCACGATGCTGTAGGCTCAGATTATGTAAGGGAGCGCGTAGGTTTTCTGGAAAATCGGGGTAAGCAGTGAGTAAAGGGAAAAGATTTTGTTCTTCATCGTCATGATGAAGGCGTTCAGCCTGACAGAAATATTTGAGGACACGCCCAGCAGCCTGCCTGGCTTCCTCATCTGGTCCGTGACTGACCAGATGTGCAGGCAACTGTTCCAGTGTTTCGCAATGTCTCAAAATTTTGTTATGACAGGCCAGCAGTAGACCAATAGGATCATCAAAGTCAGGAGCAGTAACAAAAAGTGACATGATAAAGGTACTCCTTTGCGTCGGTAAAAAAAGGAAAACGTCTGTGTTTCTCCCTGCGTCACGATTCTTAATCGTGCCAGCGGCAGGGGGGGGATTACGTAGGTTTTGGGAACATTGCAACCAGGCCCCTACATTTTGACTTCGGCCCAACCTTCATTATGACGTTTCATCAGCTCTGCCATGCCTCCAGCCACTACATTTACTCCGGGAGCTAATTGACGCGCCGTAATATGCAGTCGACGCATGGATGTTTGACAGGCTACAAAACGAACTCCACGCATCTGTAAAATGGTGATTTCCATGGCATCCGGAGCATTCTTCAAGAGCATTTGCAGGCCAGGCCCCCAGGCCAACACTTCCAACCGGGCAGGTGGAATGCCGACCTTGTGGACGATGTGAGTGACTGCACCAAGAGTCATCGTCCACGCTGATGGTTTTGCTGAGTCGACTTCAAAGAGCATTCGGTAAGGTCCGTGGCCCCAAGCAGGCTCATTGGCAGCCCACGCCACCCCATAACTGAGCAATAGTGAATAACAAAGCAGAATGGTTATAAGCCATTTCGTAGGCTTTTCTTTTGCGGCTTTGATTGTCGTTGCAGATCTGCTTCTACGTGTGAACGGTTGATTCAATACCTCAAAAGTACAAACTCTGTGCAGGCTGTTTAGTAAGTAATTATTCCATATCATCTTAATGCTCCATTGTTAATGGGCAGTTTCGGTAAAAGATTAATCAAATACATCAATAGTAAGCGTCGTTTTGGCTCTTCTTAGGAGAAAAGCCATTGTCACATCAGAATACATACTGCAACATCAAACGATCATCAATAAAGGTTCCGTGATAGTTCGCATAGGGATTGCTATGATCTACAGCCAGACGGTTACGCAGAGATAATCCCTTCCAGAATCCTCCCGGGGTATAGGTCACATCCAGATAGTTGGCGTCTACGTTCGGCAGGTAGGGATGCGTACAATACATGCTGTAGGAATACTTGATCCGCAATTGCCGTAGGGGATGGATCAAAAAGCCAAACTTCCAGGCATGTCCCGCCGCAGAAGATGAGACCAGCCCATAATCCATGATGCTGGTGTACAGTGGATCGGCACTGTACTGCTGGGTATAGGGGGAAACAAATCCGCCGTTATACAAAGTCCGGCCACCCATGGAAAACGGGCTGCGACCGGGGATCTCGTCATAGGCCGCAAAAACCTGGCCCAAAGGCGTTTGCAGACCTACTATGCCACCAAATACGGTCGCGTTGACGGGACCCGCGTATTGCGCTCCGTCCGCCCATTCCCGCGCATACTGAAAGTCGGCGAAGGGCTTCAAGCCATAGGGCAAGCCGGACACTCCATAATGGACAGTACCGTAAAACAGATTCGCCAAATCGTAAAACTTGTAGAACCAGGCGCTGGATTTCAAGCCCTGCCAATGCGCTTTCACCCCGAAAGCCAGTGTGCCATCCATATGATCCGGCATATCGGGATAAATGGGATTTTGATTCAGCAGGGTCTCTTGATAATAATTCCCCTGTATCCGGTTTTTAAAGCGAAACTCGCGAATCCCGATCAGTTGCAGGTTGTGAATGGGGTTGGCCTGCACGGTGACCGCCTGGAAGGTGCTTGGAATCATGAAAGCATCCGACGGATTCATCCAGGGGGTATGCAGCAACATATCGCCGGCTTTCACTTTCAACCAGCGATCCTGATACTGCAAATAGGCTTGTCCCAGCACATTCAGACTGTCTTTTTCCCCCATCAAGAGCGCATCCAGATGGGTATAACCGGGAGCATTCAGATCATTGGCGCCAAGACTGTTGGCCGTATAAAAAGCCACACCGGCACTGAGACCATAGAGCGGCGCCGTTTGCACTTTCAACATACCGCCCAGTGAATAGGCATACTTATTGGGTAATGTGCTGCCGCTATAAAGCTGATTGACGTAGTAGGAACGGATATTCCCGGTGACCTTGCTGGCTTCCAAAAACTGTTGAATCGTCTGGTAATGCTCCGCATGGGGCATAGTATCGGCCTGGGCCACTAGAGGTCCCATGAGCAAAGCGCCTACAGCAGCAGCGATCATTGGATATTTCATGATTGATATCTCCTTTTATTTCGATAAAGCATCTGAAACATTATTTCAGATATTTCTAATCCCTCATTTCAAGGTCGTTTCCCGTAAGACACACGTAATTTGTGCAGTGTTCAACTGCAATAATCCCGCTGCCTCAGAAATACAGACGTCGTTCCACATGCAAACAAATTGGAACGGCTGGCATAACTCACTGATCTCTCACCTCCGTCAGCCTTCGACTAGAGATGTTGCACTTCATTTAAGAGCGCGCCATATAATAGAAAGAATCAAACAGCCAACTGTACGTCGGATCTTTTTGTTCGCGACGCTTTCATTGTGCACGCATAAAAACTACTCCTGTATTTAATGAGCAATAAATCAGTTTAACACAGAGCCAGGAAAACCATGGTTCAACGAGAGAGAAAATTTTCTTTTGTTCTTAAGCGGTAGTGGCGGACAGAATGATAGCAAAGAATACTTAATCACGAAAAATATCAGCGACTGAGATGTGCCGTGAGATTTTCTCTGGTTCTATACAGCAACCAAACCAATAACAAACATAAGATGGATAATAAAATATATATACCGAATCCTAAGGCGTAGCCGTTGATACCCACTAATGCAACGATATCTCCTAGTATCGGAGGAATTGCGAAACCACCAAGACACCCCAATCCTCCGACCCAACCCGCAGTACCACCTACAGCATCTGGTACGTAATGTGGGACCAGTTTAAACACCGCAGCATTATTCACCCCCATACCCGCACCAACCAATATTTCCCCAATGATGGTTAACCATAACAAGCTGGAAAAAGTCATAATTACAGATCCAACTAGCAATACAATCAGCGAAATAACTGCGGTCTTTTCGCCACCCATCTCGTCAGACAATTTTCCACCATAAACGCGAATAAATGCTGCAATTAATGAAAATACCGCAGTAAGCACTACGGAATGAAATGCGCCCACATGGAAATACGTTTGCCAGAAAATAGGCAACCATGCAGTTAACGCAAGAAATCCGCCAAAATTTGTAAAATACAGAATAACTAGAGGCCAGGTCCGCCAATGCTTTGCCGATAAAAGGAGCGTATGCCAGGTCCCGCCAGTAGGAAAAAGCTCTTGACCGTACTTTTTGGCTTCCTCAGTAGCACGAGCAGTATCATGGTTTCGTTTATAGATTTGGTAATATGGTGCATTCAATCCCATGAGGTAATAAATTATTATTCCAACGATAATAATTGCCAAGGAAAACAAATACCCACCCCAAAGGCCGACGGTCATAATAACGGCCGGCAATATCAAGACAACAAATCCTGGTGATGAATCACCGAGTCCACCAAAAACGGCGAGCGCCCATCCTTGTTTCTTTTTTGAGTACCAATACGATACCTGTCCAATACCAACAGAGAATGTGGCAATTCCACACCCTGCTAGTGCACCAAAGGTTAATAGCATCGGATAGTATTTTGCCGTAAGATGATTCGGATATAGCGTCAGAAGCATCCAATAAAGCCCGGCAATACCAATAACGGATGCTATTAGCAATACAAGAAAGGGTAATCGACCACCATTCCTGTCAACAGATGCACCAAAGGGTATGCGCAGCAGGGATCCAGTGAGCATAGGCATAGCTACCAATAGTCCCACTTGTTGGGGAGACAGGTGCATAGCTTTCAGAAAGATGTGTGCGGTTGGCCCAAACAGGGAAACAGACCCTGCACCAATAAAAAATCCTATGGTTGCGCCAATTAATGCGCGGTTGGCCGATCCGGTTACTGTGGGTTGAGTGGCTTCCACGTTACCTCCATTTTCATTTTAATGATAATTAAACAACCTTTTCAGGGCTCCGTCAAGCTCGCCGGATATAGTAGCAGAGGTTTTCGCCACTGATTTTAATGGTGGTTTGAAGGGACTATAGTTGGTGGAAATGCGGCATTTTCAGGCGATTTTGGGTG
>NZ_JABBOU010000053.1 GCF_018853465.1 Acidithiobacillus montserratensis | reverse complement strand
GGGCAGGGTGCACGGCGCTTCGCCTCTGCGCACTGCCCTGGGGATCCAGGTGCCGTTGGTCTGGCCCATGCTGGTAGGCGGGGCGACGGTAGTTTTTGCCCTGTCCATGCGTGAGCTGGTGGCCTCGCTGATGTTGCAACCGGCGGGCATGCAGGTGATATCCACCTATATCTACGGCAACTTCCGCCAGGGGGTCATTGGTAATGGCATGGCCCTTTCGGTGATCGGTATTTTCAGTTCAGCCCTGATTCTGGGTTTAGCCCGCAGGGCCCTCATCCGCCAATAAGCAAAAAGGAGAATCTACATGTCCCTTCGCTGCAAACTCGCCCTGTTTCTGGCTCTGGGAGGCTGCGCTACGCCTCTCCTGGCCCAGGCTGTACCTGCCGAGATCATCCTCGTGCGACACGGCGAAAAAGTGAACCCGTATCGACTTTCCAAGATTGGCGAAGAACGGGCGCAGGCCCTGGCCCAGGTCTATCTGGGTAAGGACGCCAGCCGCAGCATTCTGCCCAAGGGCGTGAAGCCCGCCGCCTTGATGACCATTACCCTGCACACCATCGAGACCATGACGCCCACGGCTCTGAGCTGGGGCTTGCCGGAAACGGCCTTCACAGCGGTGCCGGAGTATTTCCAGACCGAAAAGGAAAAAAAGGCCCAGGAAACCCAGCGGACCCAGGAAGCCGCCCAGGCCCTGCTTCACGATCCACAATATGACGGCAAGGTAGTCATTGTTATGTGGGAACACAAGCGCATCGCCAGTCAGAAGCTGGAAGAAAAATACCCGGGTCAGCAGGTGACTTTCCGCGAACTCCTGCATTTGAACAAGCTGACCGGAGTCCCTCAAACCTGGCCCAAGCATACCTTCGATTATTTCTGGATCGTCAAATACCAGGGACAGAATCCGGTGCCCGTCTCCTTCCAGATGGTGAAACAAACCTATACCGGCAAATATGCCAACCTGCCCCAGAATAACTGGGGCAAGCCGGAGTAAAACGGCTCCCCGGCAACCCTTTCCAAAACTTGCCCCGCTCCCGAACTGTGCTATATCTATCTATCAGATAGCATTGGAAAGGTTGGTCATCGGGAGTCTGGATGTTGATTGTTGAATCTGCTGAGGACCTGTGCCGGAGGGGCGGGCGGCCATGGATCGGCCGCTATTGAAGCCTATCGGCCGGCGCTGGGGTGCGGCTGTTCTGGTCGCTGCGGTGCTGGTATCGGCCAGCGCTTTCGTGCTGCCCGCTCAAGCTGAGCGCATTTATCGCTGGGTATCCCCTGACGGCACCGTCAGCTTTGGAGATCAGCCCCCGGCCAATGCCCGGAAGCTGCAATCACTCCCTTCTGCGCCGCCAGCACCACCTGCGGTGCATTCGCCTGCTTCCCGGACTCCTGTACCCAGCTCGCCCCCTGCAGCAGCTACCGACAAAGCCCTGACCACCATTGAGCGCCTGAATCTTCTGACGGCACTCAACAACTACCGGAACAGTCTGCGCCCAGCACCGGAACCCCGTCAGCATGATGTCTATATACCGGCTTATATCGGACCGGGACCCTTTCCTCCGTATGGACATAGGCCCCGTCGCCCCTGGCGACGACCTCCGCCCCGCCCTGGTCACCCGCCGGTCACGCGCCCACCGACGGTGTTGCTACCCCCACCGGCTCCCGCATCCATGTACTCCTCGCCAGTACTGCTGCCCTAGCCGGGCTTGGCTTATTGTGCTGCCACTGACTCTCTTTCCCGGATAATCTGCGCGCCGTGCTTCCATAAATAGTAGATGACGATGACTCCCATGGGGATGAGCAGGGTCAAGACAAAGGTGACAAAAAAGGTCACGATTTTCAGATTCCGACCCCAGCGGGTCCGCGCCGTACCGATAGCCAACGCCACATTTCTCAATTCCTTGCCGTCGGAATTTTCAACGCTCATGATCACTCCTGTTATCCCGAAACTGCGCTTGGGCGCAGGTGATTTGCTCCTGAAATAAGGATGTATCTTAAGCGGGTGCCACGGGCAAAACAATTGTGGACAGAATGACAAACCGGACTCGTTTTAGCGTATGCATGCCATCAGCGCGCCTTGCGCAGGGTCAAATTCAAACGCCGCTCCCCCACAAGGGGATGATCCCCCATTTTGACGGGAGCAATGCCATGGTAGCGGAGCCGCGCCGGACCACCCCAAACCAGTACGTCACCATGTTCTATATTGATCCGTTGCACCTGATCCCGGCGCTCCGCCCCGCCAAACAAAAAAGTGGCCGGCAAGCCCAGTGAAACTGACACAATGGGCGCGCCCATATCCTGCTCATCCTTATCCTGATGCAAAGACATGCGCGCACCGGGAACATATACATTCACCAGACAGGCATCGGGAATAAAAGACGCAAAACCGGCTTTTGCTGCGGCTGTTTGCGCCATTCGCAAGAGTAGCGTCGGGATTTCCGGCCAGGGTTGTCCGGTTTCCGGGTCTCTGGATACATAGCGATAACCCTGTTTGTCCGATATCCAACCCCACGCTCCGCAATTACTCATGGCCACCGACATTTTTCTGCCCCCCGGGGTCAGCATCTGTCGCAGTCCTGACTGTAGCAAGCCCTGTTCCACGCCATGGAGAATCGCCTCTGCATCAGCCAGGGCCCAGCCCCGCAAAATCATGGCACCTTCTCCAAGGGATTCCTGAGCAGGCGCCGAGCGGGAAAAGTTTTCAAAAAGATCGGCCGTCATCGGACCCGCTGTTCATCCTTTCGGCCTGCTGACATTTTGAGGTCCGGCCAACTATGCCAGCGCGGCATTGCGAGGTAAAAGCTCCGCTTCAATCGATTCACGAATCATCCTGGTGGCATAAGTGGAAAATCGCTCATCACTCCCGGACTGAAATTGGCGTGCTGCGGCAATCAGTGCCAGATTTCCTGTTTCCAGTAGATCGCTCAAGGATAAGGTGGTTTTGTCCTCATAGCTACGGACAATACGCAATACCAAACGCAAATGTGCCTCCAGCAATGCATGCCAGGCCTCAGGATTCTGCTGCTGGATGCCTTCCAGCAGATTTTTTTCTGCGGCCGGAGTCAGGACCTCTTGATAGCCAATGGCTTGTAAATACGGGATAGTGGGATCAGAGCCTGTACCAGCATCTATCCGGACAGATACGTCATGAGAGTCCTCTTGTTCCGTATTCGCCGCAAGCCGATCTGCTGAGGAGGCGTATTTTTTTGTGACCATGGATATTTTTTCCTATATTCATAAAGTGCTATACAAGTTACAAACATACGGAGAGCCAGGCCATCATGGCAAATGTATTTTATTGGTATCTTAATCGGAGAAATCGATAATGGCAGATGACGAACAACTTCTCTCTCTCCTGGCGGTCGCCGAGCATGGCAGCATCAGTGCCGCAGCCGAGCATTTACACCGGGGACAATCGGCCATTTCAGAGCGCCTGAGAAAACTGACGGAGTATGTCGGTGAACCATTGTATGCGCGTGAAATCAATGGCGTAAAACTGACACAGGCAGGGGCCGCCCTCCTCCCTGATATTGAACGGTTGCGCCGGGTCATGCGCGACATTGACAGCGTCATCGCCCGTCGGCAACGCCTGATGGAAGGCGAACTCAACATTGTTTCGACCAGTCTCATCGCCAACTATTATTTACCCCCTTTTTTGACCCGTTACCGGCAACAGTATCCTGGCATCAATCTTTACATCAAAAGCGGTGAACGCTACTGGAAAGATGCTGCCGCAGGAGAAGTGGATGTATTTTTTTATGAAGGAGACAACGATCTCCCGGAATTACCCGATTATTTTGAAAATATCCCCTGGCTGGACAATGAAATAGTCGTTGTGACCCCTTTGCACCACCCTCTTGCCGGCCGCAAGGATGTTTCCTTTGAAGAAGTGGAGAGCTATCCCATTATCTGGCGTGAACCCGGCTCTGCGGTGCGCGGCGCCATCGAAAAGGAATTTGTACGGCGTGGCATCGTTCCCCGGCATTTTATTGAAGTCGCGGACATTGAATCAGTAGGCACCATGATTAACGCGGATCTTGGCATTGGCTTCATGAGCAGGAGAGTAGTGGAACAACGTTCAGACTGGCAGGTTTCTACTGCCACGCTGGAAAGTCACCAGATGGTCTGCCTGAATTTCATGGCTGCACCACAGCCTGAGCGACGCTCAAAAATGCTGCAGAAGTTTCTGGAGCTCATACAAGTTATGTAAAATAAAGGTAAACCCGGGTCGATGCCATCTCGACGGAGTAGATATCCCTGTTAATAATTATCGTTAGGCTTTAGCTGGACAATCTTTTACGCTGATGTAAATCGTCTTTTTCATTTCAGCGAAAAACATAGCGGGGGCATTTTGTCATGCGGCCATTGAAACCAACCCAGGAATATTTATTGCCACCAAAAATATTCGTATCACCTGAAAACGCTTTTTTGCAGCATTATGGTATCAGTGAAAAGGAATGGAACGGCCTGGTAATGGCCAAAGGTAATACTGACAAGGCGGCTGCCTGGATCAAGTCACGCCTGCATGAAGTAGAAAATCTGAGCATAAGCACGCAAAAAGCCTACCTGCGGGTGATGACCAGAAATTTATCCTGAAACACCAGAAGTGTTTCCCGGATGCAGCCGGATTTCACCACTACCGGAGCCTGCTACTGCTATACTGTCGGCAGTCGCCGGTTCTTTCGGTTGGTGAGATCCTGCCCCATCATCTAACAAGGAGTTGATTTGTCCAGTTCAGTCCCTCAGCATGCGGAGCTACTCAACACCCCTCTTTGGCCCAATTTCTTCATTACCGGAACAGTGAAAGGCGGTACAACCTCATTATATCGCCACCTTCAGAAACATCCTGAGGTATTCTTGCCGGCCTACAAGGAACCTCATTATTTTGCGCAAATTACGCCCAAGCCTGAACGCAAACACTTAATCGAACACCTGAATGATACGAAAGCTTATCTCCATCTTTACGAAAATGCGGCGGGGTTTACGGCCATCGGCGATGCCAGCACCTCCAATCTCTGGTATCCACAGGCCCCCGAACGTATTCATGCTGTTACTCCAGATGCCCGCATTATCATGCTGTTGCGTGACCCCATCAGCCGCGCACATTCTCACTATCTGATGGATTTTCGCGAGGGCCTTGTGGACCAGCCCTTCTCAGTGGAGTTATTGCAAGATGATTTTGCACAGCCCCAAAAGGGTTGGGGGGTTTCGCATATGTATGTGGATCTCGGTCTTTATCACGATCAGGTACAGCGTTATCTCCAGACTTTCGGGCATAGCCAGGTGTTGGTCCTGCAATTTGAAGATCTGGTCAATGCACCCGAAAAGACTCTGGAGCGGGTGGCCGCGCACCTGCGGATAGACCCACAGCCCTTTCGTGAAATAGACGTCGATGAGGTTCACAACGGTTTCAAGGCCCCGCGCGGCAACTGGTCCCGCCGTTGTGCCTCCAGCCCCCTGGCCCGCTGGATCGGCTATCATTTCATGCCCCGCAAGCTGCAGTGGTGGCTTTATCAGAACCTGATCCTCAAGTCTGCCAAAAAACCCCAGATAGATCCTGCTGCTCGAGCGTATCTGGAAGCGATTTACTCTCCTGATATTGATAAACTGGAAAATCTGCTGGGAGAAAAAATGCCGTCACTGCGGTCTTCGTGGTGAAGATCCTAGCTGATGGTTTTGTGATGCTTTTCATAATGGTGGGAACGGCGGGATTCGAACCCGCGACCCACGGCTTAAAAGGCCGCTGCTCTACCGACTGAGCTACATTCCCATAACAACGCAGGTGACGCCAGAACAGCGTCAAGGCCGCGTATTATCAGGGGTGAAGGCACATCGGTCAAGTCAAACCCGCTTTACCAGCTTAAAGCAGCCAAGCCTCCTGCTAGTCACAAAAAAATGTCCCCCTCGGGCAGAAGGGGACGCGAACATAAGCTCAAGGATTATCCAGCGCAAAATGTCCGGAGAATTCAGCGTGATCCAGCACATGCCCCAGCCCATGAAATTCACGGGCGCGGCGGTCTGCTGCCGGGGGCGGACCCAACTGGTCGGCATCATTACCGGGGGTATGCAATCGCGCCTTTACGGTATCCCAATCGGCCCCTTCGGCCAGACCGAGGGTGGCGAGATCTGTCGCTAACAGCAGGAAATCATAATGCTGCAGTTGATGGTTGTCCGCTGCTTCCGGAGGCCGGTAACCCAGGGTTCCGAAGCTGTTACGCCCGGTGCGGATACCGTCAGGCAAGGGACCGCCTTCATGCAACCCTTCCAGGCCCGGGGAAATATCATAGAGCAACCAGTGCACCCGTTGCCCGGCCTCAGCCTCCCGGTGCTCCATGAGCAACACCAGACTTTGGGTATGGGTGGGAAGATGTTGCCAGAAAATGGAGGGCGTCAACCCATCGCCGGGGTGGGCAAAACGCCGGGGAATCCAGTCTTCTGGATCAATACCGGTACTGAATACTTTCATTTCTGCTGCCATATCTGCCTCCTCACTGACGTGCGGGCTTCTGGCCGGAACATCCACCAACGGTGCAAGGGCTACGCCCGCGAAAAATAACTCACCCTTTAAACGTAGCAGAAAAACGCCAACCGGGATGGAATCAGGGAAGCTCCAGGCCCATCAGATCATCCCAGTTTTCGCGGCGGCGGATGATTCGGTGCTGATGGCCGTGAACCAGCACTTCCGGGGGGCGAGGTCGGCTGTTGTAGTTACTGCTCATGGCGAATCCGTAAGCGCCCGCCCCCATAACTGCCAGAACATCTCCGCTTGCGGCAGAGATAGCGCGATTTTTGGCCAGAAAGTCGCCGCTTTCGCAAACCGGACCCACCACATCCATGATCTGCTCCGGTTCAGCACCCTGACGAAGCGGCAAAATATCATGCCAGGCGCCATACAGCGCCGGACGCAGCAAATCGTTCATGGCGGCATCGACCACACAAAACTGCTTGCTGCCGTTATCCTTGAGATACTCCACCCTGGTGAGTAATACACCGGCATTTCCTACCAGGGCACGGCCCAGCTCTACGGCTCTTTTGACCGGCAAATCGCCCAGAGCCTGTTCCAGAAGCTCGGCATAATCTGCGGGGCTGGGCGGAGTTTCTTCATGATAACGAATCCCCACCCCGCCCCCGAGGTCCAGATGCTCCAGAGCAATTCCCTGGGCCGAGAGGTCTTCATAGAGGGCGCGAACACGCACAATCGCTTCAGCCAGAGGCGCCAGATTCAGCAACTGGGAGCCGATGTGGCAGGCAATGCCTTTCAGTTCCAGCGCCGGGTGTTGCGCGGCCTCCAAATAGAGGGCACGCGCCGCATCCATGGGAATACCGAACTTGCTTTCCATGAGTCCGGTGGCAATGTAGGCATGGGTACCCGAGTCTACATCGGGATTCACCCGCAGGGCAATGGGCGCACGCAGGTCCAGCTCAGCGGCAATATCGGCGATACGCCAGAGCTCAGCCGCAGACTCTACGTTCAGACAGGCAATACCGGCGGACAGGGCTGCACGAATCTCATCCGAAGACTTACCCACTCCGGAAAAAATGATTTTATCGGGAGATCCACCGGCACGCAGCACTCGTTCCATCTCCCCGCCCGAAACTATATCAAAGCCTGCGCCCATCTCCGCAAATACGCGCAGAACGGCCAGATTACTATTGGCCTTGACGGCGTAACAGACCAACGTGCTTTCGCCCAGAGCTGTGCTGAAGGAATGGTAGCGTTCGCGCAGGGCGGCTTCGGAATACACATAGCAAGGGGTTGCGTAATGCCGGGCAATGGTGCTGAGGGGCAGATCCTCACAGTACAACTCCCCCTGATGATAGTGAAAGGTGTTCATGGCTGTGTGTTACTCCCGGTTGCCACATGATCCGGACTGCCTGGCGTCGGCGCGGGAGCTGCGGCAGTGGCAGCAGGATGTTCTGCCGGAGGTGGCGGCAAGGTCAGGGGAGTTTTCCGCCCACAACCCGCCAGACCGAGCACCAACATGCACAAGAAGCCCAGTGTAGCCAAACCTTTCATGCCGATGACTCCTGCGCCAGACGGGCGCGGGCACGGGCAATGGCGGCCCGGACCTGCTCAGGGGCCGTGCCGCCCAGATGATTGCGGGCGGCAAGAGAACCTTCCAGAGTCAGCACCTGATAAACGTCCTGATCAATCAGCGGCGACAGGGCCTGCAAATCGCTCAGGGGCATGGCTTCCAGTCCAATATTGTGCTCCTGCGCGCGGCCCACAGCCTTGCCAACCACCGCATGGGCATCCCGGAATGGCAAGCCCTTGCGCACCAGATAATCGGCCAGATCCGTAGCCGTGGCATAGCCGCGTTCGGCCTGGGCGCGCATGACTTGCGGGCGGGTTTGCAGACCTGGCAACATGCGTCCCATGATTTCGACACTGGCGCGCACCTGGTCCAGGGCATCAAAAAAAGTTTCCTTGTCTTCCTGATTATCGCGATTGTAGGTGAGGGGTTGGCCCTTCATGAGCACCAGCATGGCTACCAGATCACCCACGACTCGGCCACTTTTACCGCGAATGATTTCGGCCACGTCCGGATTTTTCTTCTGGGGCATGATACTGGAACCGGTGCAAAAGCTGTCCGGAAGATCGATGAAACCGAAGGGCGCGGACATCCATAGAATCAGTTCTTCCGCCAGCCGCGACAGGTGTACGGCAATCATGGCCAGATCCGCCAGCACCTCCATGACAAAATCCCGGTCAGACACCGCATCCAGACTGTTTTCCGCGACCGCCTCAAAACCCAGTTGCCGGGCCACCTCCCAGCGATCAATAGGAAAAGTCGTTCCCGCCAGGGCGGCGGCTCCCAGGGGCAGGACGTTGACCCGTTTGCGGGCGTCCTGCAGGCGCTGGGCATCACGCTGGAACATTTCGACATAGGCCATGCAGTGGTGCCCGAAACTGACGGGCTGGGCCACCTGCATATGGGTCAGACCTGGCAGGATGGTTTCCACTTCGCGCTCGGCCAGATCCACAAATACGCTCTGGAGATGGCGCAGGGAAACCAGCAGATCATCCAGGCAGCTGCGGGTATACAAACGCAGATCGGTGGCCACCTGGTCATTGCGGGAACGGCCGGTATGCAGTTTTTTGCCCACATCCCCGATGATTTCCGTCAGCCGTGATTCTACATGCATGTGAATGTCTTCCAGACTGTCCACAAAGGGCAGGCGATTTTCGGCAATCTCCTGACGGACCTCCTCCAGCCCGGCAACAATGGCTTCCGCCTCACTGGCTGTGAGCACCCCCACTTTCCCCAACATACGGGCATGGGCTTGCGAACCCCGGATATCCTCCGCATATAGACGACTGTCCACCTGAATGGATGCCGTAAATGCTTCCACCAAACTGTCTGTCGCGGCCGCAAAGCGCCCGCCCCACATTTTTTCACTCATGCCCGCACCTCCTTTCTGCCCGCGACTATAGCGAAAAGGCCCCCTGTTTCGCCAGCCTCAGCCTTGACCTTGGCGTTCTGCGCTTGGCCCACCAGCAGCATAGCTTTCGCAATCTGCTCGTCGCCTTGCTACAGTTAAGCAGCGAAACACCATGGGGGACCAAAGCAATGGAGCAAGAGCAATCATCCCAAAGCTGGCGCTGGCTGATCGTGGTCGTTATCCTGCTGTTGATAGCGGTGCTGGCATTTTTCTTCTGGCAACATCAGCAGCCGGCCCGGCAATCGCCCAAGGCAGCTACAGCGGCTGCCGCCGTACAACTGGCCGCACCGACGGTTTCAACCGTGTCCGTGGCGGATTTCCCGGTAGGGAAAACCATCTCCCAGGCAGGCACCCTGCAGGGTCCGCTCAGCGGGAAATGTGGCAATATTGCCTGGCACGATCTCAGTCCTGCTGCCGAAGCCAATCTGCGCAAGTTGTGCCCGGCAGCCAAAGCGGCACACTGAAGCGGCGCTCATTTGACATCAGTGCGGCTGACGTAAGGGCAATACCAGCTCCGCCACCAAGCCTCCATCCGGGGCATTGTATAAATTCAAGCGACCGTTATGGTAGGCCATGACCCGCTCGACAATGGCCAGGCCCAGACCAATGCCTCCCCCCTTGCCCGCCTGGGCAAATGGCGCGCGGACCTTGGCCAGTTCCGCCTCAGGAATGCCGGGACCATGGTCCCGCACCCGGATCCGCACCTGTGTACCGGCTTTTTCCGCCTGAATATCCACCGGTCCGGCCCCGTGGGTCTGGGCATTATCAATCAGATTTTGCAGGGCCCGCGCCAGACCGACTTCCTGAATGGGCAGATTCGGCAAGGGCGTACTGGCCGGATGCCAGCGTACTTCAGCCTGCTGACGCAAGACTAGTTGTTGCAACCAAGGGCCCAGATCCGTATCCACCAGTAACTCCCGCTCGCCGCTGCGCGCGTAACCCATGAACTGATGGATGACCTTGTCCATTTCCTGAATATTGTCGATGATTTCCTGCCGCGCCTCTTCTTCGGCGGGCAAAAACTCGGCACTCAAGCGCATCCGGGTGAGGGGCGTGCGCAAATCGTGGGACACACCAACCAGAACCATTTCCCGCTCCCGCCACAAGTGTTGCAGATCTCTCAGGGTTTGATTGAATTTTTCCGCCAGACGGCGTAAGTCGGCTGGTCCCGCTTCCGGCAAATCGGCCGGGGTATCGCCACTGCGCAAGTCATCCACTCCCTGCATCAGTCGGGTCAGTGGCCGCGTCACCTGACGCACCACCAGGTAAGCACCCAACCACGACAAGAGCAAAATGGCGGCCAGCTTGAACCAGGGTAAAGGCAAACCTGCTGGACGCGGTATGGGCATCGCCAGGGCCAGGGCGGCTCCGGGCCGGGTTTGCAACCACAAGGTGCCTGAGCGATGATCAAAACGCAGCAGCGCATCCGGCCAACCCATCTGCCGGAGTTGCTGCAAGGCGTTGACCAGCGGCGGGATAGCGGGAATACGGCCATGCATGGCCGTGGCCGGCAATACCTGCAGGCCTTGTCGGGATAAAATCGGCTGTATCGCGGCGCGCTGCGCGGGGCTGAGAGTTTCACTCAGGGTCAGAATCTGCGCCCAGTTCTGGGCCATGCGCTCCGCCTGCGGATTGGCCTGATAAATATTAAAAAACCAGTATACCGCCAACTGACTCAAAAAAAGCAGCCCGGCAATAATCAGAAACATCCGGTTGAACAGGGTGTCCGGCCACCCGACCCGATTTTTTTTCATCTACTTTCCATCATGGATTTTTTTGACGAGGACATTCTGAATAGATCGGCTACGATGTCGGAGAAGCACCGCTCCGGTCTTGCCCAAAATGTCCTCGTCAAAAAATCATGGGTCCGTAAAACAATCATCACAAAGTGCCGCCTTACGCTTTATCTCCCTCCGCAGAAGCCTTGGCACCATCAGGCACCAGGACATAACCGCGCCCCCACACCGTTTGAATGTAATGCGGATCTCCCGGATCAGCTTCTACAATGCGCCGTAGCCGGGAAATGAATACGTCCACCCCCCGGGAACCGGCAGTGACCTCATCACTACCATGACTCATGGCCAGCAGACGTTCTCTGGACAAGGGCTGCCAAGCATGACTGGCGAGGGCATGCAAAATGGAAAACTCGCTGTCGGTCAGGGAGATTTTCTCCTCTCCCCGCCACAGGCTGCGGGTATCCAGAGCCAGTCGAAAAGGACCGAACACTATGGCTCCAGGGGCCGGGTCCGACGTCCGGATTTCCTGACTACGGCGCAGCACCGCCCGAATCCGGGCAGTCAATTCCCGGGGTTCAAATGGCTTGGGCAAATAATCATCAGCGCCCACATCCAAACCTTCGACCCGGTCACTGAGGTCGCCACGAGCGGTCAGCATAATGATAGGCAGCTGGGGCTCCTGCTCACGCAGACGCCGGCATATACTGAAGCCGTCTTCACCGGGCATCATCACATCGAGCAGCAGCAGATCGTAATACTCCCGCTCCAGATAGCGATCCATCTGCTGCCCCGAACCCACAGCATGAACGGCAAAACCCTGTCCCTCCAGATAACGGACCAGCATGGTCCGCACCCGGGGATCATCATCTACCAACAGGATCTTGCCGCTCTCTGCCATTTTATTTTCTCCAGGGTCCGTGACGATGCCCCATATCCTGCGCCATCTTGACCACTTTCTGCCACTGCAGCGGGGTCAGGATTTTGTGCAGGTACTGAACCTGCTGAATCCCGCGATCCAGCATCATTTCATGGTCCTTGACCACGGCTGCTTTCAGGGGCGCCAGTGCCGCACCCGATTCCCCATTGAGCAGGGCCTCACGCAGCGCCTTGTTGTGCGTCATCATATTCTGTCTCCAGGTCGGGAAATCCTTGCGTTGGGTACTGCGCCAGTTTTTCAGGTCACTCTCCTGGGCAGGGGTCAACTTCAGGTCAATGGCGTGGCGCCAGACAATGGGCATCAGCATGGGCACCGGCATGTTCTGCATCCAGGGTCCGCGCATGGGCCCATGCTGCCAGTGTCCGGGATGGCCACCAGGCATCATGCCACCTTCCATGGGACCATGTCCGGCCATGGACGGCGGGGGGGTATTTTCGGCAAATGCCGGCACTGTGGCCAGACTAAAGACAGCCATCATCAGACCGGATACGGCAAATTTCAGTTTTGACATCCCATTGCTCCTCGTTTCTCAGGGGGAAAGGACTGTTCCTTTCCGTGAGACACACGTTAACGACTCACCCCTGCAGTTGCCAGCGACAAATTGTCAACAATTGTGAATAACAGGCCGAATCCATTCACACTTTGCAACAATTTTGGATGAATTTCCGCTTCCCTCAATCCGGCTTTTTCCGGAGAATGCAGGCTCCACGGACGAGGAGCCTGAGCGTGCCCCAGAAACTGCCGAGTGCCATCTTTTGCGCCTTGCTGCTGACCTGCACCTGTCTCCATCAGGCCAGTGCCGGAGTGATGGGCTGGCTGGCCGACCCTTTCGATTCCGATGGCGGAATCAACCAGCAACCCGGTCAGCCCTGGACGGGCCCGGGCGAACTGCCAGCAGTCCCCGACGCACAGAGCCTCAACCCGGCAGAGCAGGGCAAGGTCTGGAGTCTGCCCCAACTTACCGCCTATGCCCTCGCCCACAATCCCCAGACTGCGGCGGCCTGGGATGCCCTGCGTGCCCAAGCCGCCGGCGTCGGCATTGCCGAAAGCGCCTGGTTGCCGACGGTGACCCTGAACACCAGTGCCTCCCGCCGTCAGTCCGCCTCCACCGCCGGTTTTACTGTGCCGGCCCGCAACAGCGTCAATCCAAATCTGACGCTGAGTTATACCCTCTGGGACTTTGGCCTGCGCTCTGCCAAAACCGCTGCGGCAAAAGCCCAGGAGTGGGTGGCGGGCTTCACTCAGAATCAGGAAATCCAGTCTGTGGCCTTTAGCGTGGCACAGGCTTATTACCAGGTCCTGGGTAACCAGTCCTTGCTGCTGGCCGATGAAAAAACCGTCGTCGAGAACCAGAAAAACCTGGAGGCCGCCGAAGTCATGCACCGGGCCGGACAGGCGACGGTGGGATCCTTGTACCAGGCGCGAGCCGCCCTGGCCCAGGCACAGTCTACTTTGGCCGCCCAGCAACAGACCCTGCGCAGCAGTCAGGGCGTCCTGGCCAGCACCCTTGGCCTGAGCCCCAAAACCCTGCTCAAAATACACGCCTTGCTGTTGAATCAAACACCCCCGGAATTGCATGATGCCGCGGAAACCCTGATGCATGCGGCGCTCAGCGCCAATCCGGCCCTGCAGGAAGCCCGTGCCCAGGTGGCTGCCGCCCGGGCCAATGTCCGCAGTGCCGAGGCCAGCGGCCTGCCCAGCCTCGGGGTGAGCAGTTCTTATGGCTATCTCTTTCAGGGCGGTTTTCGACCCGGCGATACCTGGACGGTCGGTTTTACGCTGACTGTTCCTTTATTCACCGGCTTTAATAATCATTATCAAATCCGCCAGAACGAAGCCCTGCGCGATCAGGCAGAAGCCAATCTCGCCACCAGCCGCAACAGTACGGAGAGTGCGGTCTGGCAGGATTATCATAATTTTCAGGGCGCCACGGCCGCCTGGCCGGGAGCCCGCAGCGGCCTGCAGAATGCAGAAAAGGCGCTGGAGGTTGTTCAGGCCCAATATCGGGTGGGTCAAGCCACCATCCAGGATGTCCTGCTGGCAGAATCCACCCTGGCCCAGGCCCGATACACCCTCATTCAGAATCTGGTCAGCAGTTATGTGGCACTGGCACAACTCAGCCAGGCCGTGGGCATGCCTTTGGGAGCACAAAAACCGTGAGTCGTTACCCGCTGATACTTCTCCTGAGCGCCACTGTAATGGGCCTTGCCGGCTGTCAGGGCAAAGCCCGGCATGAAATTCCGCCCCTCCAGGTCGAACTGGTCAGCCCCCGGGTGCAAAACATGACTCACTATGTGGGCTATCTGGGAACGGTAACCCCCATGCAGACTGCCACTATCATTCCCCAGACCTCAGGCCTTTTGCAGCGTGTTACATTTACCCAGGGGACCATGGTCAGCAAGGGACAAATCCTTTTTACCATTGACCCGGCGCAAACCCGGGCCGCCTTGGCTCAGGCACAAGCCAAACTGGCGGCCGATCAGGCCACGGCGTACTACAACCATAATCTGGTCGAACAGGATCGCCCCCTGGCTGAAAAAGATTTCATTACTCGCCAAAGTTTTGATCAAGCCGTTTCCCAGGCCCAGGCCGCCAGTGCTCAGGTCGCCGAGGATCAAGCTGCCGTGCAGCAGGCTCGGATTAATCTTTCCTACACGCAGATTGTCGCCCCCATCAGCGGCCGCATCGGGCTGGCGCTGGTCAAGGCGGGCAACCTGGTCGTCGCTAACCAGACGCAATTGACCACCATCAACCAAATCAGCCCCATCACCATCAATTTCAGCGTCCCTCAAGCTGAGCTGGATGCTGCGCGGCAGGCGCAGCAGCAGGGCACTCTGCTTCCCATCACCAATGAAAATGGCGGCCATACTCTGGACCAGGGCAAACTGACTTTTATCGATAACACGGTCAGTGCCAATACGGCCACTGTCAACCTGCAGGCCACCGTTCCCAACACTGACCTTAAACTCTGGCCAGGCCAGTATGTGCAGGTACAAATGCCTGTCCAGCATGTCGAGAACGCCTTGGTGCTTCCCGTCGGCGCGGTGCAACAGGGTAGTTCGGGCCCCTTCGTTTATGCCATAGATCAGGGCAAGGCCAGCGATAAATCCGTTCAGGTCCTCTGGGAAACGGGTGCACAAGCGGTGATCAGCGGCATCCCCTCTACGGCTCAGGTGATTTACCCGCTCCCGGCGCGTATATATCCCGGTGCGGCCGTGCAGGTACTGGGTAAAGACAGCAGCCACCGACATACCCATTCAGGGAAAGCATCATGAACTTCTCCGCCTTGTTCATCCGCCGCCCGGTGATGACGGTCATCATCATTCTCGGTCTGGTGCTTTATGGCATTTTTGCTTTTACCAATATGCCGGTAGCCCTGTTGCCCAGCGTCGATTTCCCGACGGTCATGGTGTCTGCCAGCCTGCCCGGGGCCAGTCCCCAGACCATGGCCAGCGCCGTAGCCACCCCGCTCGAAAAACAGTTTTCGTCCATTCCCGGACTGTCTTCGATGAGCTCCGTCAACAATCAGGGATCGACGCGAATCATCCTGCAGTTTGATCTCAGCCAGAACATTGATGTGGCAACCCAGAATGTATCCAATGCGGTGACCCAGGCCAGTCATCTCTTACCTCCCGGCATGCCCAGCCTGCCATTCGTCAAACAGCTGAACCCTTCTGCGGCGCCCATTGAGTTCATTGCTCTTTCTGCCCCCAACATGCCCATCTATCAGCTCAATCAGTATGCGGTAGACAAGGTCGTCCCGGCCATTTCCGGGATTCCGGGAGTCGCCCAGGTACAAATATTTGGCGAACAGAATTACGCCGTCCGCATTCATGCCAATCCTTTCGCCATGCAGGCTCATGGTATCTCCCTGCAGGCACTGAGTACGGCTATCAGCAGTCATAATGTCAACTTACCCCAGGGAACTGTGCTGGGAGCAGTGCGCAATTATGCCGTGAATGTGCACGGACAACTCCATGACGCCCAAGCCTTTGCCAATATGCCCGTCAGTTTTGCCAATGGTGCCGTGGTCCCCCTCGCGGCCATCGCCGAGGTCCGCAATGGTGTCGACAATGACCAGATTGCCAGCTGGATCGGCAGTCAGCGGGCACTGATTCTGGCTGTCATCCGCCAGCCCGATGCCGACACCGTCGCCATTTCCGATGCCATCGGAAAACGCCTCCCTGGCCTCAGCGCCAGCCTGCCGGGGGGTGCGAAAATGACGGTTGTTTACGACAAGGCCGACTATATCCGCGCTGCTGTGGAAGAAGTGGAAATCACTTTGTTGCTGGCTTCCCTGCTGGTGGCCGGGGTGCTCTGGCTGTTCCTGCGCCGGGGCAGCCCCACACTGATTGGTGCAGTGGCTATTCCGGCCTCCATTCTCGCCACCTTTGCCATCATCTACGAACTGGGCTACACCCTGAATACGCTGACGCTGTTAGCCCTGACCCTGGCGGTGGGATTTGTGGTGGACGACGCCGTGGTCATGCTCGAAAACATCACCCGCCACGAAGAAAATGGCGAAGCACCTTTTCAGGCAGCCATAGCGGGCAGCCGGGAAATTGGCTTCACCGTGATTTCCATGACCCTGTCCCTGGCGGTGGTGTTTCTGCCTTTCTTGGTGATGGGCGGCATTATCGGCCGCCTGTTTCGTGAATTCGGCGTCACTATTGCCATTGTCATTCTCATGTCAGGACTGGTTTCCCTGACCCTGACACCCATGCTCTGTGCTCGTTACCTGCGCGTAAAACATGCCCATCCCAGTCGCTTTGAGCAGGGATTTTCCAGACTGCGCGACTGGTACGGACGCAGCCTGCGCAGCACCCTGCAGCATCGTGGCTGGATTTATGGCGCCGCCTTGCTCAGTTTGCTGGGCATGGTCGGCTTATTCATCATTCTGCCCAAGGGGTTCATTCCCAGCGAAGACAGCGGCATGATCATGGGCAACCTCGAATATCCCCAGGGAATCTCCTTCAGCCAACTGAAAGATACCCAGCAGCGTATTGCCGCTGCCGTGGGTCACAATCAGGCCGTGCAAGCCGTCATGTCCAGCGCCGGACAGGGAGCCGGTGCATTTGGGTCGGCCAATACCGGGCGGCTGATCATCCGCCTGAAGCCTCTGGGACAAAGAGCTTCCGGCGAGCAGGTCATCGCTCAGCTGCGCCAGATTGTCAGCCGCTTTCATGGTGTGGAAGCGAGTTTCCAGCTACCTCCCGCCATTCAGATGGGGCCGGTATCTTCTCAGTCTCACTATCAATACATTCTCCAGAGTGAAGATCAGGACAGCCTCAACGAGGCTGTACCCAAGCTGGTCAAAGCCTTGCGTAAAACCCCCGGGATCCAGGCCGTCAACAGTGATCTGCAACTGGCCAACCCCGAAATCGAGGTGCACGTCCTCCACCAGCGCGCCCAGGCTCTGGGGGTGACCCCTCAAGGCATTGAACAGGCGCTTAATTTTGCCTTTGGTGGCACCCAGGTTGGCACCATTTATGCCTCGACCAATCAATACGAGGTTATCCTCGATCTGGAAAGAAAATTCCAGGAAAATCTGGGGGCTCTATCCGCCATCAGCATTCCCGGTAGCGCCGGTCTGGTGCCCCTGGCCGCTATCGCCCATTTTGCCTACGGCGTTGGGCCTTTAAGCATCAGCCACTATGACGGGCTGCCCAGCGTCACTATTTCTTTCAATTTAGCCCCCGGCGTTTCCCTGGGAGACGCCACTCAAAAAGTCCAAAAAACCGCCGCACAGATTTTGCCCGCCAACGTGCAGGGCGAATTTGGCGGTTCAGCGGCGGCATTTTCCCAATCCACCAACACCCTGCCCTTGTTACTTTTGGCCACCATCGCCCTGATTTACGCCATTCTGGCCATCTTGTATGAAGATTTCATTCACCCCTTGACCATCCTCACCGCCCTGCCTCTCGCCGGTTTCGGCGCACTCCTGGCTTTGTGGATATTCCATCAGGAACTCGATTTGTTCAGCTTCGTGGGTATCATCATGCTCGTCGGTCTGGTCAAGAAAAATGGCATCATCATGGTGGATTTTGCCGTACACCGCCGTCGCGAGGGGGCCACCGCAGTAGAAGCCATTGTCGATGCCTGCATGACCCGTTTCCGGCCGATCATGATGACCAACCTCGCAGCCGTTCTGGGCATTCTGCCCATCGCCATCGGTATTGGCGCCGGCGCTGAATCGCGTGTGCCTCTAGGTGTGGCGGTTGCCGGTGGCATTATTGTTTCGCAATTCCTCACCCTCTATATCACCCCGGCTTTTTATGTGCTGTTTGAAAACTGGAAGGGGCGCTGGCAACGTCATTCCCAGGCGCCCCAAAACCAACCGGCAATATCCGGAGAATCTCTATAACTCGGCTTTTTGCAACACGCGTACGCTGTACCGCTGTGGATGAGTCCGGCATTTTTACCAAAACACAAAATTTGGAGATACTTGTTTTAGCATTATCATAAAATTGTGATATAAAACGGACAACTATCCACAGAAGAGAGAGTCCGTAATGCCTGCAAAAATTTTGTTCATCCTTGTCCTGGCCAGCCTGGCAGGGTGTGCCACTGTAAACTCCACCGTGCCTGATGGTGGGGCAAGCAGTGCCGCCACCCAAAGTGCTCAACTAGCCCAAGAAAAGGCAAAACAGGCCGAACAGCGTCTCGCCGCTGTTGCCGGGCAGCGTGCCAGTGCCGAGCGACAATTTTGCCCCAACTGGCAGCAGGCTTTACTCCGTGCCCGCAATAATGCGATCGGCTGCGCCCGGATGCCGGTCAATGCCCAGTCCACCTGCTGGCAGGCCGTCGCCCAGTGGACCAACGAAGAAAGCCAGTATTTTCACGCCCTCCAGCCTTTGTTTGCCGGCAGCCCTTATGCCCGGCCAAGCGGACATGCCGCTCATTTTTTTGATCTGGCGCAAAGCTGGGCCATGACCTGTGAAAATGGCAGCGAAGCCTGTACCCAGGCCAATGGACACCAACAAATGGATCAGGAAAAAATCCAGGTGAATCATTTCTGCAGCCATTAACCGTGAGCAGCACATCCTCCCCGAAAAACAGAGATCAAGGTCCTGATTATCATATCTTGAGCGTTTGTCCGGAAAATGCGTATGATTCCATTAGACAGAACTTCCTGTCTTTACAATCAACTACAACAATCTGATTTTCTATGACCCAAAAAGGGAGAAAACATGTTCAAGGACTTTATCAATGATTTTAAGATATTTCTGCAGCGCGGCAATGTCATCGACTTGGCCGTCGCCTTTGTCATCGGTACCGCATTTTCTGCCATCGTCACCGCGCTGGTCGGTGATATCATCATGCCACCCATTGGCCTGCTCCTCGACAAGGTCGATTTCTCCAATTTATATGTCATTCTGAAAGAAGGCAGCACCCCTGGCCCTTATCTGACTCTGGCTGCTGCCAAAAAGGCCGGGGCTGTTACACTAAACTACGGCCTGTTCATTATGGCTCTGATCAGCTTTTTCATTATTGCACTGGTCATATTTTCTATCGTCCGGGTTATTAACAAACTCTACCCGAAACCTGCGGCACCGGTTTCCACCAAAAGTTGCCCCTACTGCCTGTCCAGCATCTCCCTGGCGGCTACCCGTTGTCCCAACTGCACTTCTCAACTGGAATCCTGACCCTGTTACCTGACGAAGTCGTGGTATCGGCTTCGTCTTTTCTGATGCCTGGCGTATGCTAGTGATTCATTTTTTTATTCAGGTATACGCTTGGTGATCTGGGAATTTTTTCTGATTTTTCTGCTGGGGCTACTGTTCGGCCTTGCCATTCTCTATGTATTGAATCGGCAAAATTTACGCCGCCAACAGGACGATACTAAAGTCCTTCAGTCCCAACTGGAGCATGTAATCAACGAACTGCGCACCCAGGTTCAGGAACAGCAAGCCGCCCTGCTCCAACAAAATGAACTACGGGTCCGGGCAGAAACCGAAAACCAGCAGATTCCGTCACTGCATGCCGCTCTTCATACCGCCCAGTCCGAAACTGGACAACTCCGGCAAGCCCTGAGCAGCTTGCAAGGACAACTGGCCGAACTGCAAGAACGTCTGGAACAGGAGCGCTTGCGCAGCGCCGAAAAATTGACTGTGCTGGAAGATGCCCGGCAACGCCTTGCAGAGACTTTTCAATCCCTTTCTGCTGATGCCCTGCGCCGTAATAATCAGTCTTTTCTGGAGCTTGCACGGGAAAATCTGGAACGCTTCCAGGAAAATGCCAAAAGCGACTGGGAGGGACGCCAGAAAGCTGTGGATCAACTGATCGAACCGATTCGCAGTTCCATGGAAAAAGTCGGCCAGCGCATGGAGGCCATGGAAAAAACCCGCATTGATGCCTATGGCGCCCTGAATGAGCAACTGCGGGGGCTGGTACAGGATCATCTTCCCCGCCTGCATCAGGAAACAGCTTCTCTGGTAAAGGCCTTGCGACAACCGGCAGCGCGTGGGCGCTGGGGAGAAATGCAGCTCAAACGCGTAGTGGAAATGGCCGGAATGCTGGCCTATTGTGATTTCACCGAACAAACCAGTGTGCACACCGAAAATGGCCAACAACGCCCGGATATGCTGGTACGGCTCCCCGGCGGCAAACGTCTGGTGGTTGATGCCAAAGCGCCCCTCAATGCCTATCTGGAAGCCA
The DNA here is from genome assembly GCF_018853465.1 of Acidithiobacillus montserratensis. Classification (GTDB taxonomy): domain Bacteria; phylum Pseudomonadota; class Gammaproteobacteria; order Acidithiobacillales; family Acidithiobacillaceae; genus Acidithiobacillus; species Acidithiobacillus montserratensis. Next base: position 27,174 of record NZ_JABBOU010000053.1, on the reverse strand, counting down.
TGGAAAGCGATGATGAGGCCAGACGTCAGTCTTTATTGCTCAAACATGCCCATGAGCTGCGTAACCACATGACGCAACTCAGCAAAAAATCCTACTGGGAACAATTTCAGCCCACCCCCGAGTTTGTCGTACTATTCGTTCCCGGTGAAGTGTTTTTCAGCGCCGCCTTGCAGGCGGACCCCTCCCTCATTGAATTTGGCGTTGAACAAAAAGTCATTGTCGCCAGCCCCACCACCCTCATCGCCCTGCTGCGCGCAGTTTCCTACGGCTGGCGGCAAGAGTCACTGGCCGAAAACGCAAAGGCCATCAGCGAACTAGGCAAGGAACTCTATGATCGCCTGCATACCCTCGCCGGACATTGGAGCAGGGTCGGCAAAAATCTGGGGCAGGCTGTGGACGCCTATAACAAGGCAACCGGCTCTCTGGAAGGACGCGTACTCAGTTCGGCCCGCAAGTTCCGTGATCTCAAAGCCGCTGCCGAGGATAAGGAACTCAGCGTCCAGGAACCGGTGGAAATCAGTGCCCGCCCTTTACAGGCCGACGAATTGCTGGAACGGGATTCGGCAGGTCCCGGCGCCTAAACTGCCTCTCCCGACGCTTGCCCGGACTCCTGCCGACGGGACTGCGCCTGTACCAAAGCCAAGGGCAGACTGAAAATGACCTTTTCTTCAACGCCAGCAGTTTCCCGGGGGACGGTAGCCCCCCATGCCTGCAACTGCTCGATAATCCCCCGAACCAGACTCTCGGGCGCAGAAGCACCGGCACTGATGCCGATTTTGCCCACATCCGCAAACCATTCCCGACGCAACTGGCTAGCATCTTCAATCAAATGGGTCGGCGTATCCAGACGTCCGCCCAGCTCGGCCAGTCGACTGGAGTTGGAACTGTTGGGCGCACCGACAACCAGTAAAATGTCCACCTCGGGCGCCAGGCTTTTGACCGCATCCTGACGGTTCTGGGTGGCATAACAAATATCGTCTTTTTTAGGCCCCTGAATCCGGGGAAAACGCCGACGCAATGCCTCAATCACCTCGGCCGTGTCATCCATGCTGAGGGTTGTCTGGGTAATGTACGCCAGCTTTTCGGGGTTACGTGGCATCAGGGTGGCCACGTCAGCCACGGTGGACACCAGATACATCATGCCCTCTTCCACCTGCCCCATGGTGCCTTCAACTTCCGGATGACCGGCATGACCGATCAACACCATTTCCATACCCTCCCGACTGTATTTTTTGACTTCCATATGCACTTTGGTCACCAGGGGACAGGTCGCGTCAAATACACTCAACCCCCGGGCAGCGGCGTGCTGGCGCACCGCAATGGGCACTCCATGGGCACTGAAAATCACCGTTGCCGCATCGGGCACCTCATCCAGCTCTTCCACAAATACCGCGCCTCGGGCACGCAGATCTTCGACTACATGGCGGTTATGCACTACTTCATGACGCACATAAATAGGCGCGCCGAACAGCTCCAAAGCCCGATCGACGATTTGAATGGCACGATTGACGCCGGCACAAAAGCCACGCGGATTCGCAAGCAGAATTTCCATAGGGAGGCTCTCTTTAAAAGTTCATGGAATGGTCCATCCTGCTGGCGACGCTGTCAACCCGATGCTTTGCCGGTTCAGCCATGGGCTACGCCCTATACTGCTGCAGCAGCATATAGTTAACCGCAACCCATTGACTGTCATAAAAATGACATATTGACCTGATATGCTCCTGTAGAAAATTTATTTTTTCCAGGAGTCAGCATGGCAGAAAGGTCCAACACCAGCGGCAAGCAGCAAACATCCTCCAATGATAATCTCGAGTCTGTTCTCACCACAGCTGGAGACGTTGCTCCGGATTTAAGTCCTGAAGGCATTCGTGAATTTGTGGTAAAAGAAGCCATTGAAGCGGCGCAAGCCCAGCAAAGCGCCATTGTCAGCGATTATGTCAGCAGCCACCCCCAGGCCACCCAATCCCTGGATGCAGCTATCAAGGTGATCCATTCGGATGTCAGCCCTGAAGACCTGGAACACCTGCACGAAAATGGCGCCATTCATCCCGACAAATATGTGTCGAACACCAATGACACCTTGAACGAAGACTGGCGCACCGGTGGATATCCCTACAAGTATCGTATGACGCGCCGGGACTATGAGCATGAAAAATACAGTTTGCAGGTAGAACTGCTCAAATTGCAGGCATGGGTAAAAGCTACAGGCCAAAAAGTCGTGGTGATTTTTGAGGGCCGCGATGCGGCAGGCAAGGGCGGCACCATCAAACGTTTCATGGAACATCTCAATCCGCGCGGTGCCAGAGTGGTCGCCCTGGACAAGCCCTCGGAAAGGGAAAAAGGCCAGTGGTATTTCCAGCGTTATGTCGAACAACTGCCCACTGCCGGCGAAATGGTCTTTTTCGACCGCTCCTGGTACAACCGCGCCGGCGTCGAAAGAGTAATGGGCTTTTGCAATGAAGCTGATTATCAGGAATTCATGCGCCAGGTACCGGAATTTGAGCGACATCTCATTTATAGCGGCATTCATCTCGTCAAACTCTGGTTTTCCGTGACCCGCGACGAACAGCGCCGCCGCTTTGAAGAGCGCAAGGTCCACCCCCTCAAACAGTGGAAACTGTCGCCCATGGATCTCGCCTCCCTGGATCGCTGGGAGGACTACACCCGCGCCAAGGAAACCATGTTTTTCCATACCGATACGGCTTATGCACCGTGGACCGTGGTCAAATCCAACGATAAAAAAAGAGCGCGATTGAATGCCTTGCGCCATTTGCTCCAGGTGATTCCCTACGACAACAAGGACATGCAGGCCATTGGTTCGGTCGACAGCCTGATCGTCAGCCGGGCCCACGTCATGTATGGCGAAACCAATTCTCAGGAACTCAATCCTTTTAACAACAGCCCGGAATCCGCCGGATAACCCCACTTCAAGGAGCACTCGTTCATGAGTTCAGAACCCATACATACTCCCTCTTCCGGGAAAAGTATCCAGCAGTATATTGATGAAGTGCCCGTCTGGTCCGACGGTACCGCACTCAAAGGCACGCCCATGACCGCCATGCAGTGGCGGATCTGGAGTCTCGCCGTGGCTGGCAAATTTTTTGAAGGCCTGGTCATTTTCATGACTGGTATTGCTCTGCCCCTTATTGTTCAGGATTTCTCCCTGCAAGCGGCGCAAAAGGGTGTGGTCACTGCCGTGGCTCTGTTCGGCATTCTGATTGGCGCCACCATGCTGGGCGGACTCTCCGATGTATTCGGCCGCAAGCGCATGTTTATTGTCGAGATGTTGATTTTCGTGGCGTTTCTCATCGGCCTTACCCTGAGCCCCAATTATATCTGGATGGTGGTGTGCCTCTTCGGGATCGGGCTGGCCCTGGGCTGTGATTATCCCACCGCCCATCTGGTCATTTCCGAAGCCGTTCCCAGCAAGGGACGCGGCGGCCTGGTACTCGGCGCCTTTGCCTTTCAGGCGGTGGGCGCCATTGTCGGAGCGGGTCTGGGCATCATCATCCTCGACGCCTATCCCGAAGTGGATGCCTGGCGCTGGATGTATGCCGCCGCCATCATTCCCGCCATTCTGGTGATTGTCGGCCGTTTTTTCATTACCGACAGCCCCCACTGGCTGGCCAGCAAGGGACGCGTGGAAGAGGCCGAAAAAGAAACCCGCAGACTGCTCAAACGCGTACCCCAGTATCCCAAGGAAGTACGCCTGAACAAGGAACATGCCCACGGGCATCAGAAAGTCAGCCCGATGGTACTTTTCAACACCCATAACCGCCGTGCCACCATTCTCGCCTCCATTCCCTGGTTTATACAGGATTTGGGTACTTACGGTATCGGTATTTTTACCCCGATCATCCTTGCCAGCACCCTGGGTTCGTCCAAGGACGTGCATTCAGTCGCTGATCTGGCGCAGAATGTGATGCTCTCCGCCAAAGGTACCGCCCTGCTCGACGTCCTGTTGATTCTGGGGGTACTCGCGGCCATCTTCATGGTCGAAGGTACGGGCCGGATCAAATTGCAGATCATCGGTTTTATTGGTTGTGCTGTGGGGTTGGGTCTGGCGGCCATCTCCCTGAATCTGCCCGCTGGTGACAAGACCATTCTGCTCTTCGCAGGATTCATGCTTTTCAACTTCATGACCAACCTTGGGCCCAATGCTCAGACCTATCTGCTGGCAGGAGAGGTATTCCCCACCTCCATTCGTGGCTACGGGGCGGGCTTTGCCGCTTCTTTTGCCAAGATTGGTGCGGTCATGACCGCTTTTCTTTTCCCTATCCTGCTGCATACCATTGGTACCCAGACTCTGTTGATCATTCTGGTAGGGACGTCGATACTGGGGGCTATCGTCACCTGGACCTTCCGGGTAGAAACTCGGGGTAGCCTGGAAAAAATCGAAAAAGCGCGCATCCAGCCGCAGGTCTGATGTCTCTGTTGATGAAGGGCCGAAGAACAATCGGCCCGGTTTTCCCGCCGGAAATGGCCTTTGCCTTTCCGGCGGAATTATTTACACGCTACCGCAAAATCAAAAAAGGAGCCGAAAAATGCTGGTCAACTGTGTAGTGTATAACGATGGACATAAAGTCGCAGACAGTACGCTCGAAGATATTCCCCGATACCTACAGGAATCCGGGAATTTTGTCTGGGTCGCCTTGCAGGATGCCACCGAGCCGGAATTGCGCGCTCTGCAAAAACAGTTTCATCTGCACGAACTGGCTGTAGAGGATGTATTCAATGGCTTGCAAAGGCCCAAAGTTGAGGAATATGACCAGCATCTGTTCGTGGTCCTGCAGGCCCCCGCCTATCATGGCGAAGATCTCCACATGGGACAAATTAATATATTTGTCGGCAGTAATTTTGTACTTTCCGTCCGTCAGGATTGCGAACAAACCCTCCTCGGGGTGCGTGCCCGGGCAGAACGGGAGCCCCATCTGCTCAAATACGGCTCTGCCTATGTGCTCTATGCGCTATCCGACGCCATTGTGGACCTGTTTTTCCCGGTGGTAGATATGCTCGATGACGAGCTGGAGCAACTGGAAACGGTCATGTTTCACAATCAGGAAGCCCGCCAGAACATGGAACGCCTCTATGATTTCAAATACAAAAGCAATGTGTTACGCCATGCCTTACTGCCTTTGGCAGACGGCTTCAGCAAGCTCTTCGGGGGACGTGTACCCACCCAGATAGACGGTGCCGAAAACTACTTCCGGGATGTGCATGATCACATCATGCTGCTCAACAGTCAGCTGGATACCATCAGAGACACCATCTCCACCGCCATTCAGGTCAACTTGTCCCTGATTGCCATCGACCACGGTGAAGTCAATAAAAAACTGGCCGGTTGGGGTGCCATTCTGGTGTTGATTACCATTTTTACCGGCATCTGGGGCATGAACTTTGAGTATATGCCTGAACTGCACTGGAAATTCGGATACCCCATGGCGTTGAGCATCATGGCCGGATCATCCTATTATCTGTACCGCCGTTTCAAAAAAGCGGGCTGGATTTAAGCCCGATATTTCAGGCATCACCCCAGAGGGTCTGCAGCACGGCGACTGCTGCCACTGCAGCAGTTTCCGCCCGCAAGATCCGTGGCCCCATGCATACTTTCTGAAAACCCCGAGCACTCGCAGCTGCCAGCTCCTGGGCACTCAGGCCACCCTCCGGGCCACTGAGCAAGGTCAGCTCGATGCCTGGGCGGGGCAGATCCCGAAATCCCGGATGCTCGGGTGCCGGGTCCAGAACCAGTCCCATACCCCGACGGTGCGCCCAGAGATCATCCAAAGCCATGGGCGCCGCCACCGTGGGGATATGGGTGGCCCCACTCTGCTCACAGGCGGCAATCACCATATCCTGCCAGCGCTTGATCCGCTTTTCGCTCCGCGCCTCATCAAGCTGCACCACCGCATGCTGGCAGACTACCGGCTGAATCGTCTGCACCCCCAGCTCCACGGCCTTTTGCAAGCTCCAGTCCCAGCGCTCGCCCCGCATCAAAGGTAACCAGAGATGAATGGCGAGGGGCGAGCGGGTATCACGCTGGAAGCGCCGGCGGATCTCAATTTCGGCGCGGCGCTCAACAGCCCCGGTCAGGACTCCGTCGTACACCCAACCATCCCCATTGAACAGGGTCAGCTCCTGTCCCATGCGTGCCCGAAATACTTTCAGCAAGTGATGACTGGGGTCCGTAGGCAACAGATAAGTGCCGCTTTCGGGCAATTCAGAATCAGCGTATAAATGAATGCGCGGCATGACGGTATACTTTCAGCAGGATGATAATCACCCGCTTATCATCGCAGCACCGTCAGACTGGGTCAAAAAAATCGCGGAGATGGGCATGTCCAGAATCAACGAAATCGATCAGCAATGGGTCGGCAAATTACTGCGGACCAGTGCCGAACGATTCATTCTCCCGCGATTTCATACCGTCGTGAGCAGCCGCAAGCCCGATGGCAGCGTCGTGACCAGCGCCGACATTGATAGCCAGAACTTCCTCCAGGACATGCTGGCAGCCCGCTATCCCGATATTCCTTTGCTGGGTGAGGAAATGTCGTCCCACGAACAGCAACATCTCCTCGACAACAGCAGCGCACTATGGTGCCTGGATCCCCTGGACGGCACCAGCAATTTTGCTGCCGGCGTGCCGGTATTCGGGATTTCCCTGGCGCTGCTGGAAAAAGGCCATTCGGTTATGGGCTGGATTTATGATCCAGTGCGCGCCGAACTGTTTTCGGCCGTTCGTGGGCAAGGTGCCAAAGTGGACAACACCCCGCTTCTCACCCGGGAAGCCCCGGTCTTGAAACACTGTGTTGGTGTGGTCGATTACAAGCGACTACAGCGCCCTTTGGCCCTGCGCATCATTGATGAACGGCCCTTTCACAGTCAGCGGAATTTCGGGGCCTCGGTCCTCGAATGGTGCTGGCTGGCCGCCGGACGCTACCATTTTTATCTCCACGGTGCCCAGCAGCTCTGGGACCGCGCTGCAGGGGCACTGATTCTGCAAGAAGCCGGCGGTCAGATCTCCCGCTTCGACGGCTCGCCCTTGCAGGAAAAAGACCTCAAACCCTGCTCCATCATTGCCACCCTCGACCCGGAGCTGCACCAGACCTGGCGAAACTGGCTGGACCACGCCACGGATATAAGGTAGCGAGTTCCCAAACGCGGCCCTTTGATTTATGCTAAAAACAATTATGTCTTTCATGTAAAACCGCCACTAGAAGGGAAATTCGTATGTCATCCATAGGTAGTCTTGCCCTGTCGTTGCTCCCCGTTACCGAATCTGCCGCCCGCGCTGCCAGTGCCTGGATAGGACGAGGTGAAAAAGAACTGGGTGACGGTGCTGCCGTGGATGCCATGCGTGCCGCCATCGCCCAGGTGCCCATGCGCGGCGTAGTCATCATCGGTGAGGGTGAAAAAGACGAAGCCCCCATGCTCTATAATGGTGAACAGGTCGGTTCGGGCAGTGGCCCCGAAGTGGAAATTGCCGTGGATCCCGTCGAGGGCACCACCTTTCTCGCCCAGGGCATGCCCGGTTCCATTTGTGTTTTGGCCGCCGCTCCCAAAGGCAGTATGTTCCAGCCCGGTCCGGCCTACTACATGGACAAACTGATTGTCCCCGCCCCGGCGCGCGGCAAAATCGACCCCGAAGCCCCCATGCAAGCCAAGTTGCAAGCCTTGGCCAAGGCCCTCGGCAAGGACGTCAAGGAACTGCGCATTTTCCTTTTGAAGAAACCCCGCCATGACGCCATGATTCGCGAAATCCAGGCTGCCGGCGCCACCGTTCGCCTGCAAACCGACGGCGACGTCAGCGGTGGCATCATGGCAGCACTGGGCACCAAGGTGGATGCCATGATGGGTATCGGCGGCACTCCCGAAGGCGTGATCTCGGCCTGTGCAGCCCGGGCCATGGGCGCCGACATGTTTGGCTGCCTGGCACCCCAAAAACCCGGTGAAGCCGAAGCCATCGAAAAAGCCGGTCTGAAAGTCGGACAATGGCTCAGCCGTGACGAACTCGTCTCCAGTGATGATGTGCTTTTCGTGGCTACCGGCCTGACTTCCGGCGACATTCTCGACGGTGTGACCCGCTCCCACTACTTTGTAGAGAGCGAAACCCTGGTGATATCCGGCCATGACGGCATTTTACGTCGGGTTCGTACCCACCAGCGCGCCGACTGACATTTTCATTTATCCAAGGAGTGAGTGATGACTGTAACTCGTACTGATCTGGCCAATGCCATTCGCGTTCTGGCTATGGATGCCGTCGAAAAAGCGAACTCCGGCCACCCCGGAATGCCCATGGGCATGGCGGACATAGCCGAAGTCCTGTGGAATGATTTTCTGGTGCACAATCCCGCCAATCCCCATTGGCCCGGCCGTGACCGCTTCATTCTTTCCAACGGCCACGGTTCGATGTTGCAGTATGCCCTCCTCCATTTGAGCGGCTACGACCTGTCCATTGAAGATCTTCAGCAGTTCCGCCAGTGGCACAGCAAAACTCCCGGTCATCCGGAATACCGCGATGCTCCCGGCGTCGAAACCACGACCGGCCCCCTGGGTCAGGGCGTTGCCAACGGGGTGGGCATGGCCTTGGCTGAACGGATGCTCGCCGCCCAGTTCAACCGTCCTGATCATGAAATCGTCAACAACTACACCTATGTATTTTTGGGTGATGGCTGCCTCATGGAAGGGGTTTCCCATGAAGCCTGCTCCCTGGCTGGCGTCTGGGGCTTGAACAAGTTGATCTGCTTTTATGACGACAACAACATTTCCATCGACGGCCATGTGGACGACTGGTTCGGTGATGACACTCCGGCCCGTTTCGAAGCTTATGGCTGGCACGTCATCCGTCATGTGGATGGCCATGATCCCGAAGCCATCAAAAAAGCCATCAACCAGGCCCACAAGCAGACCACACAGCCGACCCTGATCTGCTGCAAGACGGTCATCGGTCATGGTTCCCCCAACAAGGCCGGCACCCATGATGTGCACGGTGCCGCCCTCGGCGCCGAAGAAGTCGCCCTGACCCGCAAGAATCTCGGCTGGAGCGGTGCGCCTTTTGAAATTCCCGAAGCCATCTATCACGGCTACAACGCCAAAGCCAAAGGTGAAGCCGCCGAAAGCGCCTGGAAGGAAAAGTTTGCCAAATACAAAGCCAATTTTCCCAAGGAAGCGGCTGAATTTGAACGCCGTCTGACAGGCGAAGCCAGCCCCGAGTTTGACGCCGCCATCGCCCGGATGATCAGTGAATTCCGCAAGGAAAACCCGAAAATTGCCACCCGCGTCGCCTCCGGCAAAACCATTCAGGGTATTGCTGCCTCCCTGCCGGAATTTCTCGGCGGTTCCGCAGATCTGACCCCTTCCAACAATACCCGCTGGAAAGAAGCCATCGACATCGGCAAACATCGCCTGATGGGTAACTATATCCATTACGGAGTCCGAGAATTCGGCATGTCCGCCATCATGAATGGCGTGTCCTTGTACGGCGGTTTCCTGCCTTTTGGTGGTACCTTCCTCATTTTCTCAGACTACAGCCGCAATGCCATCCGCATGTCGGCCCTGATGGGTATTCGCGTGGTCTATGTCATGACCCACGACTCCATCGGCCTCGGCGAAGACGGCCCGACCCATCAACCCGTCGAGCAGGTCAACAGCCTGCGCCTGATTCCCAACCTCAACGTCTGGCGTCCTGCCGATGCGATAGAAACCGTCGTTGCCTGGGAATCCTCCGTCAAGCTCCAGCGCACGCCTTCTCTGCTTGCCCTCAGCCGCCAGAATCTGCCTGCTCTGCCCCATACCGATGAAACCGTAGCCAATGCCCGTCGCGGCGGCTATGTCATCAAGGACGCCGAAGGCGGCAAGGCTCAAGGTATCCTGATTGCAACCGGCTCTGAAGTGGAACTGGCCCTCGCGGCCCAGGCGAAACTGGCCGAGCAGGGCCACGCGGTGCGTGTGGTGTCCATGCCCTGCATGGACATATTCGCCGCTCAGGATGCGGCTTATCAGGAAAGCGTCCTGCCGGCCGGCATCAGCAAGCGGGTCGCCATCGAGGCTGGCACCACCGGACTCTGGTACAAATATGTGGGCTTGCATGGCACAGTCGTGGGTATCGACCACTTTGGCGCTTCTGCGCCGGCACCGACGTTATTTGCCAAATTCGGATTTACTGTGGACAACATTGTCGCCCAGTACCAGTCGCTTTGAATTTATTTGCAATTTTGAGGAGTTACTATAATGACCATTCGTATAGGTATTAATGGTTTTGGCCGTATCGGCCGCATGGCTTTTCGCGCCATCGCCAAGGAAGCAGAGTTCAACAATCTGGAGGTGGTTGCCATCAACGACCTCCTTGAACCCGCCTACCTGGCCTATATGCTGCAGTTTGATTCAGTGCATGGCCGCTTTCAGGGTGAAGTCAAAGTCGAGGGCAATAATCTGGTCGTCAATGGCAAAAGTATCCGCCTGACTGCCGAGCGCGATCCTGCCAACCTGAAATGGGGTGATGTCGACGTGGATGTGGTCATTGAATCCACCGGCTTCTTCCTGACCGGCGAAACCTGCCAGAAACATCTGGACGCAGGCGCCAAAAAAGTGGTGCAGTCGGCGCCCTCCAAGGATGACACCCCGATGTTTGTTTACGGAGTCAATCACAGCAAGTATGCCGGTGAGAAAATCGCCTCTGCCGCCTCCTGTACGACCAACTGCCTGGCCCCTATCGCCAAGGTGCTCCATGACCACTTCGGCATCAAACGTGGTCTGATGAGTACCGTCCATGCGGCAACCGCCACCCAGAAGACCGTCGATGGTCCTTCGGCCAAGGATTGGCGCGGTGGTCGGGGTATTCTCGAAAACATCATCCCTTCTTCGACGGGCGCCGCCAAGGCAGTAGGCAAGGTTATTCCTGAACTAAACAAGAAGCTGACCGGCATGTCTTTCCGGGTGCCCACTTCAGATGTTTCAGTCGTGGATCTCACTGTCGAACTGAACAAAGAAACCAGTTATGAGGAAATCTGCAAGGCCATGAAAGCCGCCAGTGAAGGCCCACTCAAAGGCGTGCTGGGCTATACCGACGCTGCGGTGGTTTCAACCGATTTCCGGGGTTATCCCACGCCCTCCATTTTTGACGCGGGCGCGGGAATACAACTGGATCCTACCTTCGTCAAGGTAGTGTCCTGGTATGACAATGAGTATGGCTATACCTGCAACATGATGCGCTTCGTCAAGCACGTCGCCAGTCACTGATTCTGCCCGCTGGAGATGAGCTCATGCATGTTCTGACTTTTGAAAACATCTGCAAGCAGGGATTGGCCCAGGGTAAGCGGGTATTCATCCGCGCCGACCTCAACGTCCCCCTTAACAAGGAGGGGGGCATTGCGGACGACACCCGGGTGCGGGCCTCTGCACCGGCGGTGAAAATGGCACTTGACGCTGGTGCCGGGGTCATGATCACCTCCCATCTGGGACGCCCCACCGAGGGTGAGTTCAAGCCCGAAGATTCTCTGGCGCCTGTAGCCAAGCGCCTGTCGGAGTTGCTGGGCTGCCCCGTCCGTCAGCAAGCCGACTGGGTGGATGGCGGTTTTGAGGTGAAGCCCGGTGATGTGGTCATGCTCGAAAACTGCCGCATCAACAAAGGCGAAAAGAAAGATGACGATGCCTTGGCGCAAAAGTACGGTAAGCTTTGCGACATTTTCGTCAACGATGCTTTCGGCACCGCCCATCGCGCTGAAGCCAGCACTCATGGTATTGCCAAATACGCGCCTACGGCTTGTGCCGGCCCCCTGCTGGTCGGCGAGCTGGATGCTCTCGGCAAGGCCCTGCAGAACCCCAAACGCCCGCTGGTCGCCATTGTCGCCGGCTCCAAAGTGTCCACCAAACTCACCATTCTCAAGTCTCTGGCTGACAAGGTCGATCAGTTGGTGGTCGGAGGAGGCATTGCCAACACCTTCATCCTTGCCGAAGGTCACGGGGTTGGGAAATCCCTCTGTGAAGCCGATCTGGTACCCGAAGCAAAAGCCATCATCGCTGCTGCCAAAGCCAAGGGTGGCGATGTCCCTTTACCCACGGATGTGGTGGTAGCCAAGGAATTTTCTGCGACTTCCCCGGCACGCACCTGTGCCGTTGCCGACATTGCCGAAGATGATATGGTCCTGGATATCGGCCCCGATACCGCCAAGGCCCTGGGAGACATTCTCCGCAAAGCCGGCACCATCGTCTGGAACGGCCCCGTAGGTGTGTTCGAATTTGCGAATTTTGCCGGTGGTACCAAGGCAATCGCCCAGGCGGTTGCTGAAAGCGCGGCGTTTTCCATTGCCGGTGGGGGTGACACCATTGCCGCCATCAATCAGTTCCACATTGAAGACAAGGTGTCTTATATCAGCACCGGCGGGGGTGCCTTTCTGGAATTCCTCGAAGGCAAAACCCTGCCGGCCGTAGCTATTCTGGAAGCACGCGCAAAAGGAAACAACACTTGATACGCCGGACGAAAATCGTCGCAACCCTGGGCCCTGCCAGTTCTGATGTGCAGGTCATCGATCGTCTGATCGAGGCGGGCGTCGATGTCGTCCGTCTCAATTTCTCCCATGGTTCTCCCGAGGACCATGTACAAAGGGCGGAAATGGTCCGCGAGCGCGCTCGGGCCCATGGGCGGGCCATCGGCGTCCTGGCCGACTTACAAGGTCCGAAAATCCGCATCGGCAAATTTGCCGATGGTAAAATCCAGCTGAAGGAGGGGGAACCCTTCATTCTCGATATTCACTGCACGCTGGGGGATCAGACCCGGGTCGGGGTGACGTATCCGCAGCTGGTCAGCGACGTGGAACGCGGTGCCACCCTGCTCCTCAATGATGGCATGATCGTGCTCTGGGTAGAAAAAGTGCAGGGCAACGAAATCCATACCCGCGTCGTCCAGGGAGGAGAACTTTCCAACAGTAAGGGCATCAATCGTGCCGGTGGTGGACTTACGGCTCCGGCCCTGACCGACAAGGATCGCGCCGACATCATCACCGCCGCTCGTCTGGAAGCCGACTATCTGGCGGTTTCCTTTCCCCGCAGCGCCGCAGATATGGATGAGGCCCGGCGCCTGTTCCGGGAAGCCGGAGGACATGGGGCACTGGTAGCCAAAATCGAACGGGCCGAAGCAGTAGATGCCATCGAGGAAATCCTTGCAGTGTCCGAAGCCATCATGGTGGCTCGCGGTGATCTGGGCGTGGAAATCGGCGATGCCGCCGTTCCTCCCGTACAAAAACGGATTATTGCCCTGGCTCAGAAGCATAATCGTCTGAGTATTACCGCCACTCAAATGATGGAATCCATGATTCATCAGCCCATCCCCACCCGCGCCGAGGTTTCCGACGTCGCCAACGCGGTTCTGGACGGCACGGATGCGGTCATGCTATCGGCCGAAACCGCCAGTGGGGCCTATCCGGTGGAGGCCGTGGCGGCCATGGATCGCACCTGTCGGGAAGCTGAACGGCACGCACCCAGTACCAATACCTTGCAGATTATTGACCGCCCCCTGGCGGGGGTCGATGAAACCATTGCCGCAGCGGCGCTCCTCGCCACTCTGCGCTCGTCCATCGCCGCCATTGCGGCTTTTACGGAAAGCGGTTCCACCGCCTTATGGTTATCCCGCGCCAATCCCAAGGTACCCATTTATGCCCTGACGCCCCAGGTATATACCCGCCGTAAGGTAACTCTGTACCGGGGCGTACATCCCGTCAATTTCCCGCAAAATCGCCATGACGATCCCCTGCAGGTCATGCGCGCGGCCGAGGATGAATTGCGTCGTCGCGGTGCCGTGCGGGATGGGGACCTGATGCTCATCACTATTGGTGAACCCATCGGCTCTCCGGGTGGCACGAATACCCTGAAGCTGGTGCGCGTGGGCGACGTCTCCCATCGCGCCTAGCTAAAGGAAAAACAAGGCACACGGACGGGGTCAGGTTGCAGTTTGCTGCCTCCGTCTATAGGATTGATCAAAACCCATTTTTATTCACGTTTAGGAGAAGTGCTATGGCTCTTGTTTCATTGCGCCAGCTTTTGGACCACGCTGCAGAACGCAGTTACGGCATTCCGGCTTTCAACGTCAACAACCTGGAACAGGTGCGCGCCATCATGGAAGCGGCTGCGGCCGTCGATGCTCCGGTCATCCTGCAGGCTTCTGCCGGTGCCCGCAAATATGCCGGTGAACCCTTCCTGCGCCACCTCATTCTGGCGGCCATCGAAGAATATCCCGATATTCCTGTGGTACTGCATCAGGATCACGGTGCCAGCCCTGCCGTCTGTATCCAGGCCATTCGCTCCGGATTTTCCAGCGTCATGATGGATGGCTCTCTGATGGAAGATGCCAAAACCCCCGCCAGCTATGATTACAACACCGCCGTCACCGCCAAGGTGGTAGAAATGGCCCATGCTGTGGGTGTTTCCGTGGAAGGCGAACTGGGTTGTCTGGGCTCCCTGGAAACCGGCATGGCTGGTGAAGAAGATGGCGTCGGTGCCGAAGGTTGTCTGACCCACGACCAGATGCTGACCGATCCTGAAGAAGCCGCCCAGTTTGTGAAAGCCACCAAGCTCGATGCCCTGGCCATTGCCATCGGCACCAGTCATGGCGCCTACAAGTTCACCCAGCCGCCTACCGGCAAGGTACTGCGCATTGACCGCATCAAGGAAATTCATGCCCGCATTCCCGATACCCATCTGGTCATGCACGGTTCCAGCTCAGTCCCCCAGGACTGGCTGAAAATCATCCACGAATTTGGTGGTGACATCGGCGAAACCTATGGCGTGCCGGTGGAAGAAATTCAGGAAGGCATCAAGAACGGCGTGCGCAAGGTCAATATTGACACCGACCTGCGTCTGGCGGCTACCGGTGCAGTGCGCCAGAGCCTATACAAGAACCCGAAGAACTTTGATCCCCGCAAGTTCCTTACCGCTTCTCTGGATGCCATGCGCGACATCTGTCGCCAGCGCTTCGAGGCTTTCGGTACCGCCGGCAATGCCAGCAAGATCAAGGTCATCCCCCTGGATACCATGTTCAAGCGCTACAGCAAAGGCGAACTGGATCCCCGCGTCACGGGTCTCTGATAAAGCGATCCGACGCTTGAAAAATGGCGAGGGCGCAAGGCGCTCTCGCCCTGTTTTGGAGGTCGTATGACACAATACAAGATTTCACCTTCCATTCTTTCGGCTGACTTTGCCCGCCTGGGCGAAGAAGTGCGGGCAGTGGATGAGGCGGGCGCCGACTATATTCATGTGGACGTCATGGACAATCATTTTGTCCCCAATCTCACCATCGGACCGCTGGTGGCTGCCGCCATCAAGCCCCACACCCAGAAACCTCTGGATGTGCACCTGATGATCGCCCCCGTGGATGCCATCATTCCCGAGTTTGCCAAGGCCGGTGCCAACATTATCACCGTCCACCCGGAAGCCACCATTCATCTGGATCGCACCATTCAGCTGATCCATAGCCTGGGCTGCAAGGCCGGGGTTTCGCTCAATCCCGGTACGCCCCTCGATGTCCTCGACTACGTTCTGGAAAATCTCGATCTGGTGCTGGTGATGAGCGTCAACCCCGGCTTTGGCGGACAGAGCTTCATTGACTACACCTTGCGCAAAATCGAGGCTATTCGCAAACGCATTGATGCCATCGGCAAACCCATCGAACTGGAAGTGGATGGCGGCGTCAAAATCGACAACATCCGGAGGGTAGCCGATGCCGGTGCTGACGTATTTGTGGCGGGTAGCGCCATCTACAATACGCCGGACTACAAGGCGACCATTGCGGCTTTCCGTAAAGCACTGGCGGGTTAAATGACCGTACAACTCAATGCCAGCGCGCCGTTCCCGGCGCGGGTAGTGCTGCTGGATCTGGACGGTACCCTGATTGATACCGCTCCTGATCTGGCCGGAGCAGCCAATCATGTCCTCCGCAAACTCGGGCGTGAGCCTGCGGAAATGCCGGTCATTCGCGGTTTCATCGGCAACGGGGTCCGCGAACTGATGCGCCGGGCCCTGAGTATTCAGCAGAATCCCAGTGAAAGCGAACTGGATGCCGCCATGGTGGACTTCAGTCAGTACTATGGCGCACATCTGCTCGATCACAGCCAGATTTACCCCGGTGTGCGCGACACCCTGAAAGCCCTTCAGGCCCAGGGTCGGGAACTGGTCTGCATCACCAACAAGTCCCAGGCTTTTACTCTGCCCATCCTGCAGAAGATTGATCTCTATGACTATTTTGGCCTGGTATTGTCCGGTGACAGCCTACCCAAAAAGAAACCTGATCCCCTGCCACTCCAGCATGCTGCCGCCCACTTTCATCAGCCCGTCAGTGACTGCCTGCTGGTGGGAGACTCGCGCAATGACACCCAGGCTGCCCGCGCAGCTGCCATGCCAGTCGCCTGCGTAACCTACGGTTATAATGGCGATGAACCTGTGCAGGCACTCCATCCCGATGCAGTACTGGACAATATGAGCGAATTATTGGATATTCTCGCCTGACACAGGAGTTACGGAAATCATGCTGAAATTGGAACCTGCGGGAAAACGATGGCGTCGCTGCTGAAAAGCAGTGTCTTCCTTTGTATCGTTCCTACGAGGTGATCCATGATTTCTGAAGCCAGTTTTGCGGCCTTGGCTGCCCAGGGCTATAACCGTATCCCCCTGACCCGCGAGGTTCTCGCCGACCTCGATACCCCCCTCTCCGCTTACCTGAAGCTGGTCGATGGCCCCTATGCCTATCTGCTCGAATCCGTTCAGGGCGGAGAAAAATGGGGGCGTTATTCCATCATTGGCCTCCCCGCCCGACAAATCATCCGGGTGCATCATGGACTGGTCACTGTCCATGTGGATGGCGTCGAAACCGAGCGAGCGCAGCCCCAGGATTCCCTCACCTGGATCAGTGCCTTCCGTGCGCGTTTCCGGGTCGCAGCTCTGGAAGAGGTCACGGATGACCGCTTCAGTGGCGGGCTGGTCGGCTATTTTGGCTACGATATTGTCCGGACCATCGAGCCGCGTCTGGCACGCAGCGAAGCCCTGGCCGACCCGCTGGACCTGCCGGAAATCCAGCTGCTGGTAGCGGATGAACTACTGATCTTCGATAATTTGCGCGGCACCATCCGCCTAGTGGTGCATGTGGACCCCGCGCAGCGCAACGCCTACGCGCAAGGGGTTGCCAGACTCCAGCAGCTCCAGCAAAAACTCCGGCAAACGGCTCTGCCTCCGCCGCCGCCCGTACAAACCCGCCGGGTGCGCGAGGAAGACTTCAGGGCCAGCTTCAGCCGCGCCGGATATATGGCTGTCGTGGATCGCATCAAGGCCTATATTGCGGCGGGTGACGTCATGCAGGTCGTGCCTTCGCAACGCCTGTCCACCGAACTGACCGCCCATCCCCTGGACATCTATCGTGCCCTGCGTAGTGTCAACCCTTCCCCCTACATGTTTTATGTAGATCTGGATGACACATTTCTGGTGGGCTCCTCACCGGAAATCCTGGTGCGGGTCGAGGACCGGCAAATAACGGTGCGTCCCATCGCCGGAACCCGCCCGCGCGGAAAAACCCGGGCAGAAGATGAGGCTCTGGAAAAGGAACTCCTCGCCGATCCCAAAGAACGCGCCGAACATCTCATGCTGATTGACCTGGCCCGCAATGATGTGGGTCGAATTGCCGAAGTCGGCTCCGTGACCCTCACCGACGCCTTTGATATCGAACGCTACTCCCATGTCATGCACATCGTTTCCCAGGTCACGGGGCAACTCCGCCCGGAACTGGACGCCATGGATGCCCTGCGTGCCACTTTCCCGGCCGGGACGGTGTCGGGAGCCCCGAAAATTCGCGCCATGGAAATCATCCGTGAAATGGAACCGGTTTCCCGGGGGGTGTATGCCGGTGCCGTCGGCTACTGGGGCTGGAATGGCAACATGGATACCTGCATTGCCATCCGCACTGCCGTCATCAAGAACGGCACCCTGCACATTCAGGCTGGGGGCGGCATTGTCGCCGACTCCGAACCCGCTGCAGAGTGGGAAGAGACCATGAACAAACGCCGCGCCATGTTCCGGGCCGTCGCCCTGGCCGAAAATGGCCTGGATCCCGAAGGGAGGGTAGATCATGCTACTCATGATTGATAATTATGACAGTTTTACCTACAACCTGGTGCAATATTTCGGTGAACTGGGGGCTGAGGTGCGGGTCGAGCGCAATGATGCCATCGACCTGGCAGCCATCGAAAAACTAGCTCCCAGCCATATCTGCATCTCTCCAGGCCCCTGCACGCCCAATGAAGCGGGTATTTCCGTGGCCGTCATTCAGCACTTTGCCGGCAAAATCCCGCTGCTGGGGGTTTGCCTCGGACACCAGGCCATCGGTCAGGCTTTTGGTGGCCGGGTAATCCGCGCCGGGCAGGTCATGCATGGCAAGACTTCACCCATATATCACAGCGGACAGGGCGTTTTCCACGACCTGCCCGTCCCCTTTCCTGCCACCCGTTATCACTCGTTAATTGTCGAGCGGAAAACCCTGCCCGAGACCCTGGAAGTCACGGCCTGGACAGAAGCGGGAGAAATCATGGGATTACGTCATCGTACCCTGGCCGTGGAGGGCGTACAGTTTCATCCGGAATCCATTCTCAGCGAATGCGGCAAAACCCTCCTCCAGCACTTTCTGCAGGGAGAAGCCGCGCAATGATCGTCCGCGATATTCTTGAACAAATCGCTGCCCAGCAGGATTTATCCCGGCAACAAGCCCAGGAAGTATTTGCTGAGATCATGGCCGGAGAATGGACGCCTGCGCAAATTGGTGCCCTGCTCATGGGCCTGCGCATGAAGGGGCAGAGAGTCGAAGAACTGGTGGGTGCCACCCTGGCCTTGCGGGCTTGCATGACCAAAGTCACTGTTGCCACCGACCATTTGCTGGATACCTGCGGTACTGGCGGAGATGCCCTGAGTACCTTCAACATTTCCACCGTGTCGGCGGTAGTGGCTGCCGCCGGAGGAGCCCGGGTGGCCAAACACGGTAATCGCTCCATGGTCAGCCGCAGTGGCAGCGCCGATGTGCTGGAAGCTGCCGGCCTGCCCATGGATATGACTCCCGAAAGCGTCGCCCGGAGCATTGAAAGTATCGGCATCGGCTTCCTTTTCGCCCCGGCCCATCACGGTGCCATGCGCCATGCTGTGGGTCCGCGCAAAGAGCTGGCAATCCGCTCCCTCTTCAATCTGATGGGCCCTCTGAGCAATCCCGCCGGTGCCCCCCATCAGGTGCTCGGCGTCTATGCCGAACGCTGGCTGATGCCTCTGGCCGAAGCCGCCCGGGAACTCGGCTCGCGACATGTGCTGGTGGTCCATGGCCATGATGGCCTGGATGAAATCAGTCTCTCCGCACCCACCGATGTGGCCGAACTGAAAGATGGCGTCATTTCCCGCAGCCGCATACAGCCCGAAGACTTTGGCATTGTCCGCGCGCCCCTGGCCACCCTGCAGATTGACAGCGTCGCCAGCGCTCTGGCCGCCGCCGAGGAAGTCCTGCAAAATCGCCCCGGACCCCGCCTGGACGTGGTGTTGCTGAACGCCGGGGCCGCTCTCTACGCGGCAGACGTGGTACCCGATATGGCCATTGGTGTCATACGGGCACGAGAGATACTCAAATCAGGCAGTGCCTGGCAGAAATGGCAGGAATTACTGGGCAAAGCCCCTTAAGGATCCGTATGACGGACATACTCCAGGAAATTATCACCCGAAAACACTCAGAAATCGTCGAACGCAAGGCGCGCCTGGGTCTTGCTGAGTTACAAGCCTCCGTAGCCCTGAGCGCCCAGCCCCGGGATTTTGTCGGAGCCATCCGCAGCAAACTGGCTACCGGACAGGCGGCGGTCATCGCCGAAATCAAAAAGGCTTCACCCTCGGCAGGCATCATCCGGGAAGATTTCAATCCCGTGAGCATCGCCCAGGACTACGCCGCTCATGGTGCAGCCTGCCTTTCGGTATTGACCGACGAGCACTATTTTCAGGGCGCTGACATTTATCTGACCGCCGCCCGGGAAGCCTGTCCGCTGCCCGTCCTGCGCAAGGATTTCTGCATTGATCCGTATCAGGTCTGGGAAGCGCGAGCTATCGGGGCAGATGCCATCCTCCTGATTGTGGGGGCTTTGTCCGACCAGCAACTCCAGACTCTCGAAGAGTCAGCCCATTATATGGGTATGGCGGTACTGGTGGAGGTGCACAACAAGGCAGAACTGCAACGCGCCCTCAAGCTGCGCACGCCGCTGATCGGTATCAACAACCGGGATTTGCATCGTTTTGTTACTGACATTGAAACCACCCTGGAATTACTTCCGGAAGTTTCCGCCGAGCGCATTGTCGTCACCGAAAGCGGCATTCGCAGCAACGAAGACGTACAGCGACTGCGCAGTGCCGGGGTCCATACTTTTCTGGTGGGGGAGGCCTTCATGCGTGAGGCAGAGCCGGGTGCCGCCCTGTCCCGATTGTTTCCGGAACCCATTTCACAACCTTGAATACCCTGCGGCGACTAACCTGCAGTTTACATAGCCCCTATATTGTCATCTAATGGTACGTTATTGTTGATAAGGGAGCGAGGCATGCAGGCACAGGTGCAATGGATGGGTCCTGGTCAGATGAGCTTTGTGGCCAGCGCCGATAGCGGTCATGCAGTGATCATGGACGGATCGCCCGACATCGGTGGGCACAATCTCGGTGCGCGGCCCATGGAAATGCTGCTCATGGGTCTGGGCGGCTGCGCGAGCATCGATGTGGTGATGATTCTGCAGAAATCCCGCCAGGATATTGTCCGCTGTGTCGTCGACATTCACGCCGAAAGAGCGGATGCCGACCCCAAGGTTTTCACCAAAATACATCTGCATTTCAGGGTATCCGGCAAAGCACTGGATCCCAAGCGAGTAGCGCACGCCATCAGCCTTTCGGCGGAAAAATACTGTTCAGCCAGCGTGATGCTGGGGAAAACAGCAGAAATCACCCACGACTTTACGGTCGTCGACGAATCCTGAGGAAGTTTTCATGCTACTGAGTAAAACCAGCGAATATGCCTTACAGGCATTGATTTACCTTGCCGCCCAGCCGGCGGGCGAACCGGTGTTGAGCCGGGATATTTCCGATTATCTGCGGGTTCCGGCCCAATATCTGGCGAAAATCCTCCAGGATCTGGCCAAACGCGGCGTCCTCGACTCCTTCAAGGGTCGGGGGGGTGGTTTTGTCCTGCGTCCCGGTGCCGAGCAGATGAATATTCTTGACATTGTGGAAGTGGTGGAAGGTCAACCCTTTGGTCAAGGTTGTGTACTGGGTCTGAAAGCCTGCGCTGACGAAACCGCCTGCCCCATGCATTATCAGTGGAAGCCCTTGAAGAAAGATGTGATGGGCCTGTTGGCCCAGCAAAGCATCGGCAGCATGGCGGAAGCTGTACGTGCCGGTCGTTATCGCATCCATCTGCCGGGTGGCGGCGAGTTGTCGGTCCGGCCCGTGGTCAGCAGACACCCGGCGTCGTAAGCAAGTTCTCCCACTAAATCCACAGCGCTCCGCGCGTCAGCACCTTGGAGAACAGGCCCATCGCCATCCGCACCGGCATGGGCAACTTCTCGGCACCCAGGGACTCAGCAGTGGCGGCGTGGCCGACCTCATCATCGCGCATCTGCGCGACTACCGCCCGGCTGCGCTCATCATCCATCGGCAAGCTCTCCAGATGGCTGTTCAGGTGTTCTTCCACCTGGTTTTCCACGGCTACCACCAGGCCGAGATTGGTTCCGCGACCCTGCCGGGCAGCTAGAAAACCCATACTCCAGCCGGCCCCATACCACAGGGGGGCCAGCAGGCTGGGGCGACTGTTGAGTTCACGCAGGCGGGTCTGGCACCAGCGCAGGTGATCTTCTTCTTCACTGCGGGCATGTTCCAGCTGGGTTTTAAGTTCCGGATCAGCAGTGCCCGCCGCCTGTCCAGTATAGAGCGCCTGAGCCATCACCTCACCGGCGTGATTAACCCGCATCATCCTTCCCGCCTGCTGACGTTCCCAGGGACGCAGCAGGGTGTCAGGCACTTCTTCACCGGGATACGGGCGATCACTGCCGGCCTGCAGTCCGGTCAGGGTGCGCAAGGCATTATCCAGATTGGCAATAAGCAGATCACTGAGCATGACTTCTCCCTACGCTGTTTGTAAATGCTGATTCAGGTATGATGGTCCTCAGCAGAGAAAGGGTCAACGCTTATGGATGATGGTTTCTATCAAAGACATTTGTTTATCTGCCTGAATCACCGCGACAATGGCGAGCAGGCCTGCAACAACAGCGGGTTGGCTGACGAAATGTTTCATTTGGCCAAAAAGCACGCTAAAGCCCTGGGAATTCATGGCGATCATCAGGTGCGCGTCAATCGCTGCGGTTGCCTGGGACGCTGTCAGGAAGGGCCTGTGGCCGTGGTATATCCCGAGGCAGTCTGGTACACCTTTGTGGATGGCGATGACGTGCGGGAAATTGTCGAATCCCATCTGCGCGATGGCGTTCCCGTTAAAAGGTTGCAGATCTGATGCTGCCCATCGACCGTAGTCATCTGTATGACGGGGGGGAACTGGCCGGCCTGGAGTGCGTTGGCGAGAAAGTCGTCATCCCCGGCCCCGCCGGGGATCTGGAAGGGCTGACCGCCTGCCCGGACAAGGAAATCCGGGGAGCGGTGGCGGTGATTCTTCACCCACATCCGTTGTATGGGGGCACTCTGCATAACAAGGTAGTGCATTATCTCAGCCGAACCTGCAATCTGCTCGGCATCCCCTCCCTGCGCTTCAATTTTCGCGGCGTGGGCGAAAGCGCTGGTAGCTACGATGATGGTCGCGGAGAAACCGAAGACTGTCTGGCGGTTCTCGATTGGGTACAGCAACGCCGCCCGGGCTTTGATATCTGGCTGGCGGGCTTTTCCTTCGGGGCTTATGTCGCTTACCGGGCGGTCCAGCGGCATCCGCGCATCACCCGCCTGCTGACGGTGGCCCCGCCGGTCAATCTCTTTGATTTTCAGCAGATGCCTCCGCCCGAATGTCCCTGGACCCTCATCCAGGGCGAACAGGACGAGCTGGTTCCAGCCGCCAGCGTCCAGCACTGGGTCGCAGGTTTGCCGGTGAATCCGGTGACGCTGCTGCTGCCCGCAGACCATTTTTTTCATGGTCAACTGAATACCCTGCAAACAGCGCTCCTGCAATCCCTCCAAGACGAAGTCGCGCAGATGCACTACACGGGAACAAGCCCTTGTGCTGAATCCCGCATTTCTTGACCTGCAGCAGCTGCAAAAACAGTATGGTGGCCACCCGGTTTTGCGGGGGGTGACGTTTTCCGTGGCAGCGGGAAGTTGTTTTGCCCTGGTAGGCCCCAACGGCGCCGGCAAAAGCACCACGGTTCGCGCCATCCAGGGCCTGACGCCGGTGGACGGCGGGGAAATCTGCATCGCGGGACAGACACTTTCAGCGCTGGGCACGGCCGGGCGGGCCAAAATCGGGGTTGTTCCGCAAATGGACAATCTCGACCCGGACTTTACGGTGGAAGAAAACCTTTGGACCTATGGCCGCTATTTTCGTCTTTCCAAAGTCAAAATCCGCCAGCGCAGCGCCGAGCTTCTGGATTTCATGGCGCTGAGCAGCTATGCCCGACAACCCATTACGGCGCTTTCCGGTGGCATGCAACGCCGCCTGACCATTGCCCGGGCACTGATTAATGCGCCGCAACTGCTCCTGCTGGATGAGCCCACCACAGGGTTGGATCCCCAGGCGCGGCATCTGATCTGGCAACGCCTGCGGGATTTGCGGCGGCAGGGGACCACCCTGCTGCTCACCACCCACTATATGGACGAAGCGGAGCGGCTCGCCGATCAGGTCGGCATTATTGATCAGGGCCGCATCCTCGTGCAGGACACGCCCCAGGGCCTGATCAGCGCCCATATTCCAGGAGAAGTATTGGAATTACGACGCCTCGATGGTCATACTCCAGACTCGGAAAACTGGCATCAACCACATGTTGCCGTCAGTGAGAGGGTCGGGGACACCCTGATCTGCTACGGGCAGGATCTGCAGCCCGTCATGACACATTTTGCCCATGACCCGGCTTATCGCTGGCTGCAGCGACCCGCCAGCCTGGAAGACGTGTTTTTGCGCCTCACCGGTCGCCAGCTGCGCGAGGCAGAGCAATGAGCAACTGGCAGGAAGCGATTCCCGGTCCCGGCGCGTTTGCAGTGCTGCAACGCAATTTTGCCGTCTGGCGCAAGTTGCTCATCCCCAGCATGCTCGGCAATTTTGGTGATCCCCTCCTGTATTTGCTGGCCCTGGGTTACGGGCTGGGGCATTTTGTCGGACCCATGGACGGGATGCCTTACATCACCTTCATCGCCTCCGGCATTGTCGCCAGCAGCGTGATGAATACAGCCAGTTTCGAAGGCTTGTATTCCGCATTTACGCGCATGAATGCCCAGCATACCTATGCGGCCATGCTGGCCACGCCTTTGCGGGTCAGCGACATTCTCGCCGGGGAGGTCCTCTGGACCGCCGTCAAGGGCTTGATCAGTGCGCTGGCGATCATCATCGTCGCTTACTTTTTCGGCGCCATTCAGGGTCCCTGGGTCTGGCTGAGCATTCCTGTCATCCTGCTGGCCGGACTGAGCTTTGGCAGTCTGGCCCTGGTCATGACCGCCCTGGCCCGCAGTTACGATTTTTTCATGTACTACTTCACCCTGGCGGTGACCCCCATGTTTTTATTCTGTGGGGTGTTTTATCCTCTGCACTCGCTCCCGCTCTTTGCCCAGGACATCGCCCAGGCATTACCCCTCACCCATGCCGTGGCCCTGCTCCGCCCCCTGCTCACCGGACATCTGCCCCAGCAGGTCGGTTATCATCTTGCAGTGTTGCTACTCTACACCCTCCTCGCCTATGCGGTGGCCTGGTATCTGCTGGTAAGGCGGCTGTTACGCTGAGCCACCCCTGCGTTTTCTCGCTTCTGACCGTTTATGGTGCTTCCGGCCATTTTCCCCTGCTTTTTCTTGACAGCACGGGTCATAAACGGTTTAATCTGCGCCTCACGGCGCTTTAGCTCAGTCGGTTAGAGCAGCGGAATCATAATCCGCGTGTCCGGGGTTCGAGTCCCTGAAGCGCCACCATATAAATCAAGCAATTTCATATTGATCTGCGAAGTGCATCAGCGCGCATGCTGCGGCGCTTGGTTACCGGTAACCCGCATTAACTCTCCCTCATGCACCTCATATTCGCCCAGATATGCGCGCATCAAGCTTTTCCAAAGTTTGCCGTGGTTGGGAACCGTGAAGTGCAGCAGCTCATGGACGATCACGTAGTCCCATAACTCGGGTTTCAGGCCGGGCAGTTCGTCGCTGAAATTCAAATGACCTGCGGTGGAACACGAGGCCCATTTGTTGCGCATCGGCCGCACCCCCAGCCAGACGATCCTGACATCCAGCTTGTCGGCCCAGTGGCGGACGCGCTGTTTGAACTCCGTCTTCTTTGAATCCGCGTCCATCTGAGAAGTCTGCGGTTTCAAATCCGGCCCGCCTTTTCCAGCAACGTAAACAGCTCATCCACCAGCGCCGTCACCCGCTCCAGGTCGTCTGTTTCCGCGAAGAGGGCGAAGGTCACTTTCTTGCGGAGTTCGCGCAGGGCGTTTTCGCTGCGTTTCCAGTTCGGAAATTCGGTGAAGGCGTGGCGAATCGTGCGGCTGACCGCCTCGGCGTTTTCGATCTTCGCGTCCAGGAGGCTGCGGTAGACAAAATAGGTCAGGCCATCGAAGGATTTTTCGGCCTGTTCCTTCTTCCGTGCCTCGTTGCCTTCCACTTCACGCAGCAATTCTGCCAGGGCCTCGGCCGTACTGGTCTGGCGGCTCTCGAAGCTTTCCTGCACCGCCCGCGCACGTTCCGCCATGGCGATGAGGTAAGGATCATCACTGCTTTCTTCGGCCAGTTTTTCAATGCTCTTGATCAGGTTGATGACTTTGGTGCCATCCCCGCCGCTCTTGTTTTTGATCAGCTCGATGGTGTTGCCATTGATCGCAATCATCTCGCCCAAACCACCCACGCCATAACTGCCGACTCGATCCTGCACCAGATGGTTGGTCTTGGCCTGAAACTCGCGGTCCACCATCACGGTTCGGGTGTAGGCCTTGCGGACGACCTGATAGATCGCCGACAAGCTGCCATAGTCGGCAATGAACGGGCGCAGGAAGGCATCGGGCGAGATGATCTCGTAGAGCATCTCGATCTCTTTGTATTCCTTGAAGAACGCCTTGCGCCGCTCGGGATCGCGGAAATGCTCGATGAGAGTGTCCACATCCTTGTCGTTGAAGTTGCGCTCGATCAGGCCGAGGTACTTCGCTGCCTCGGCCTCCATCTTGTTCTTGAACAGCACCTTCAGCAGCTTCAAATCCTTGACGACGGCGTTGATCTCGTCGCTGTCGAAGGCCAGCGCCTTTTCCAGCTTGTCGAAGATGCCGACGAAATCCAGCACGAAGCCGTGGGGCTTCACCATCTCCTGGGCCTCATTCTCGTAGGGGCGATTCACCCGGGCGATGGCCTGGAGCAGGGTGTGGTCGCGCATCGGCTTGTCGAGATACATGGCGTAGAGGACCGGCGCGTCGAAGCCGGTGAGCAGCTTCTCGGTGACGATGAGAATCTTCGGCATCTGGTCGAGCTTGCCGAAACTCTTGCGAATCTGCCGTTCCCGCTTCGGGTCGAGATGGAATTCCTTCAGCAGCTTGGAGTCGTTGTTGCTGCCGGTGTAAACCACTTCGGAATACTCGGGCGGCAGGCCCATTTCCTTGAACGCCGCGTCGAGCGCGTGCTTGTAATGGGCGCAGGCCTCGCGGTCGACGCCAACGAGGAAGGCCTTGTAGCCCAGCGGCTCGACGTTCTGGCGGTAATGCCCGGCGACAAACTGCGCCACTTGCTGAATCCGCTCCTTGCCCTTGAGGAAGTTCTTCAGGTTCACCGCCCGTTCGAGGATCTTGTTCAGCTCCTCGATGTCGGCCACACCCTCGGCTTCGGCCAGCGACAGGAACTCCTTGTCCAGCGTCTCGTGAGCTATGCTCGAAAGTGGTGTACAGGCAGATTACAACTGACTTGAATAAGGTGGCGTACTGTTGCTACAAAGGGTTTCCGACCAAGTAAGCAACGTAAGGAGTACGCCGTGGG
>NZ_JABBOU010000052.1 GCF_018853465.1 Acidithiobacillus montserratensis | reverse complement strand
CGGGGTTATATTTCCGGGTCAGCGTCTGTGCCCGCCATGCCTGCCAGGTAGAGCGTTGCGGGTGACGGATACCGGGCCGGGTTTCCTGTTCGGTAGCGCGGTCCTGTTCCAGTCGCTGCGCTTTTAATGCCTGTTTACGGGCATCCCATTCCTGGCGGGCGGCATAGGCTGCATCCTTCTCGGCTTTCAGATCGGTATGGGGATAGACCCACACTTCTTTGCCGTCCCGCTCTTCCAGCTGATATCCCGCTGACAGGTAGGCCTGACGCAGATTCGCTTTCGCTTCTTTATCGGTTCGTAGCGTTTCCGCGAGGTCCAACAGCTTCTGCCGCCGAGTCTCGCGCTCGGCCTCGATGGTGGCCAGACGTGCCGCTTCCTGACGCTGAGCCTGCCGCTCTTTCTCCGCCTGTTCATTCCTCCGCCAGCGATCATTCCACCGTAGTTGAATATCTGCTCGTTCCCGCCTGGCCGATTGAACCACCGCTCCGGCAACCACCCGGTCGGTCAGCCGGAAGTCCGGGCGCACCTCCCGATGGGAGGCTTCAAACTCCCGCCGCGCCGCCTCCCGGCGCTCGCGCCTCTCCCGCTCAGCTTGCAGATCGATGATCTCCGCCGATAACCGCGCCCGTTCCTCGTTGTTGACGCTGACCTCGCGGTTGCCGTCTCCCCGGTCGGACTCCTTCCCTCGCCGCTCCATCTCGGACGCTACCGGACCCAGGTGCTGGGTCGCCTCCCGGTCTACCCCCTGCGCCTGGAGACTGCGGGCGTCGATCCGGGCTTCCACACCCGCCCGCTCCAGTGCGGCATTGGCCGTGTGCTCCCATAACTCCCGGACGGCCTTCACTTCGTCGGCGGCGCCACCCAAGTCACGCTCCCGGCGGGCTTTGTCGGACAGCTCTATATGGGCCTTGGCACCCAGAACCAGCCCGCCGTCGGCGGCGCGGCTGACCTGCCGGGTGGTGGTGAGGAGATGCGCATGGTGGTTCCGGTTATCGCCTTCCCGGTCGGGGGCGTGAATAGCCAGGTCCGCCGCCACGCCATAACGCTCCACCAAGGCCTGCGCAAAATCATGGGCTAACTCGGTCCGCTGCCCGGCATCCAGCTCGGCAGGCAGGGCGACGATCCATTCTCTGGCCGTCCGAGCGTCCTTGCGCTTCTCGGCCAGTTCGGCGGCGTTCCAAAGTGCATTGCGCTCAACACCAAGACCGTCCGGCGTGAGGATCTCGGTCAGCTCCACGCCGCCCTTGCGAGTGTAGTCGTGAACCAGCCCGGTCCGCGCATCCACCAGCTCGACACCCGCACGATAGGCCGCTGCGGCGACGGCGGACCGTCCCGCGCTACGCGCTATCGGCTTGGTGCTAGCGTGATAAATGGCCACTTTTCGGATCCTCTGTTTATGGCTTTTTCTTTGGCCCCGCAGGGCGCTCTGACTTGCGTAGCAAGTCGTAAGTGCGCATTTCCGTACTCGCTGCGATCATCCGGTGCATGATAGTATGCCTACTTCAACCGCATGAGGATAGCACTATGGCACAGACACTGAAGCAGAAAATAGCAGAGGCGGAAGACAGACTGGCTCGCCTCAGGGAACAGAGCAGACGCACGGAGAACGGCCAGAAAATCATCCTGGGGGGCATGCTGATTCACGCCGCCCGGAAGGATGACAAAATCCGGGCATGGCTATTGGCAGAAGCCGAGAAGTACATCACTGCGTATTCTGTTGATCGTGGGCACCGATTCTGGCGATCGTGGGCACCCCTGGAGAGGGAACATTTTGGTCGTTGTGATTTTAAGCACGGGTGGTCACGATGGGTCAACTTTGGG
>NZ_JABBOU010000051.1 GCF_018853465.1 Acidithiobacillus montserratensis | reverse complement strand
CGGTGAGAGTTGGGACTTTCATGCGGCAAAAGCTACCGCATTCATCCTGAGAAGTCCAGAAAAACCCTTTGTACTACTTCATCAGCAGCTTAGATGGAAGGTTGACAGGGCCCTGACAACCTTTTCTTTCCCCAACAAATTCGGTGAAATACCAATGTCATCACTTTTATACGACGGAGCGAATTTTTGAGCGTACCAACTGATAAGGTCTGACAACATAATTTAATGGTGCAGTCCAAATATGCACAAGCCTACTGAAAGGAAAAAGGAGAAATACAGTAAATCCACAAAACATGTGCACCTTATAGATCAATGGAATGTTTATAATGAGTTGCGGATTGGCTTGAAACTCGGCAATGCTTCGAACATAATGAATAAGTATTTCCATATTTTGGACATGATCATGAATCACTTCGGGCACACTGATGAATTGGGTGCCCAAACCAAAGCAAAGTGTTATCAATAACCATACTAATATAATAATATCCATAGGGCGACTAGCGTAACGCACTTTTGGATCAAGCACTCTGCGTAATAAAAGCATGACTCCACCAACCATTGCCACCACTCCGGCTGTGATACCTGCGCTAGCAGCAAGCCATTGATGCTCGACAGGATCTAAACCTAGCCATTCCAGAATGTCGGTCAGAAATCCAGTAAAATGACCGAGAAAAAGTGTCAGTATGCCTATATGCCAGAGATTACTCGCCCACATCATATAGCGTTTCGATGCCAAAATTTGGCTGGAATAACTAGTCCAGCCGGCTTGCTCACGTTCATAGCGAATAATCGAACCCAACAAGAATATTGTTCCGGCTATGTAAGGATAGATGCCAAACAAGAAGGTATTCCAAGACCAGATCATACAGAAACTCCTGATGAAATAGGTGAAAGAAAATGACTGCGATACAGTACTGGTTCTAATAAACGGGCATAGGGACTCTGTATTTCTGAAAGATTGTTTCGCAATATCTGAATACTTTCGTCTGCGCTGCTCAGAAAGATGTAAGACTCCTCTATCTCTAAGGTTGCCGCGAAATCCAAAACAACAGGTAGGAAGTCTGGCAACGCCCGAGCACCTGGAGCCCATCCATAAGTAGAGTAGTATTCAAGAAGTCGGACGAGAACGTCGCCTCGGCCACGATCATCCTCAGGAAGGATGTGATTACTCAGATGCAGGTCGCAACTGGGATTCCAGTCAAATGTATTCACATATAAAGCTTCTAATTGCAAAGGGGCCAGACTTTGCATCCACTTTATATGATCGTGCAACATAATAACTTCTTTCTTGTGCGCATTGTCTAGTGATTCTAGTGCGAAGACGATCTCTGGTAGGTTCTGTAGGAGTTCGTCGTCTGGATAATCCAGTAGCAGTGCCACAACGTGCAAAATGGGTTGATGAAAGATACTCATACGTTTCCCCGGTGCCGAACGAAATGGAGCGGCTGCACGTTCGCCGCTGGTGTTTCTTTGCGACGCCTTGGGAATAGCTCTCCAGCGCTGATACCCACACTACTTTCGTTACCAAACACAAAGCCATTTTGTCCTTGAAAATCGTATGGATCATCCATCATGGTTTCCTGATGGCTGGTAGGGATCACAAACCGATCTTCATAATTGGCTATGGCCAGATACCGATACATATCCTGAGCGGTGGCCTCGTCCAAATCGGCTCCGTCTAAAACCTCTGTATTAGGCACGCCTTGAACATGTAGACTGCGCTGATAGGCTCGCATTGCAATGAGTTTTTTCAACGATGCGATTACTGGCTTATGGTTCCCCGCCGTAAAAAGACTGGCTAGATAGTCGATTGGTATACGCAATGATTCCAAGCGTGGAATTATGTCCTCTGCCTTACTCGGAATATTTCGTGGTGATATTTCGCGCCCCATGGGCGATAAAGGAGGGATATACCAGACCATGGGGAGGGTTCGGAATTCAGGATGCAAAGGCAGTGCTATTTTCCAGTCCATTGCCATTTTGTAAATAGGTGAGCGCTGTGCTGCATCAATCCAGGAATCTGGAACGTCATCGAGTCGTGCTTGTGCGATTACCTCTGGATCGTGCGGATTGAGAAAAATGTTCATTTGTGCTTCATAAAGATCCTGTTCTTCATTCGTGCCGGCCAGTTCAGCAATGCGATCTGCATCGTACAACATAATGCCATTGTAACGGATACGCCCCACACAGGTGTCTGAGCAGATAGTTGGCAATCCTGATTCAACTCGGGGATAGCAAGCAATACATTTTTCCGATTTACCGGAGTCCCAATTGAAATATACCTTTTTATATGGGCACGCAGAGATACACATACGCCAACCGCGACAGCGATCCTGATCAATGAGAACAATGCCATCCTCTTCTCGTTTATAAATGGCCCCAGAAGGGCACGCAGCAACGCAGGCCGGATTTAAGCAATGGTTACACATGCGTGGTAAATAAAAAAGAAAGGTTTTCTCGAATTCCCCCAAAAGGTCTTTGCCTGGGACATCTCTAAGATTGTAATCGACAGATCGCGTTTGATAAGTACCACCCAATTGATCTTCCCAGTTCGCACTCCATTCAATTTTTTCCATAACCTGACCGCTCATCAGTGAAACTGGGCGTGCGACCGGTGCTGTTTCTGATAATTGTGCATTGAGGAGATGTGCATAGTCGTACGTAAAAGGTTCGTAGTAGTCCAAAATCTCGGGTAAATGTGGATTGGCAAAAATAGTCATCAGCTCCCAGAAACGACCACCTTGTTTTAGGGATAACTTACCATTCTTCAATATCCACCCGCCATGCCATTGGTCCTGATTTTCCCAGTTTTTGGGATAACCTATTCCTGGTTTGGTTTCGACATTATTGAACCAGATATATTCCGTTCCTCGACGGTTGGTCCAGGTATTTTTGCAGGTCACCGAGCATGTATGACAACCGATGCACTTATCTAGATTAAAAACGAGAGCAAATTGTGCACGTACTTTCATTGACTTTCCTCCACTGCTTGACGCAGTTCTGTCTCTAGATCCGAGCCTAACTGCTTTTCCATCCACGAGATTTGTGCATCGTTTACCTTGCGAATCAGTACTTCAGCATCGCGCTGACTTCCGACAGGTCCATAATAATTCAGTGTCCAGGCGAGTTGTGCATAGCCACCGATCATATGGGTCGGCTTGACAATTACTCGTGTAGCGCTGTTATTGATGCCACCACGTTTACCTGTGCTTGGCGCACCTGGAACATTCAGTGTTTTTTCCTGTTGGTGATACATGATGGCCACCCCTTCTGGAATGCGTTGGCTCACCACCGCACGTGCCATAAGGGCACCATTTTCATTAACTGCTTCTAACCAGTCGTTGTCAGATATTTTAAGCTGATCGGCATCTTTCTCGCTGAGCCAGATATGGGGACCCCCTCGGGAAAGATGCATCATGCGCAAATCGTCATGATAGGTGCTATGAATTCCCCATTTGTCGTGTGGCGTAAGAAACCGTAATACGATGCCACCCTGTTGGGCGATGGCCTCAGGCAAGCCTGCGACGGCGTGTGTGGTTAAAGGCGGGCGATAGGTACAAAGACCTTCACCAAAATCCAACATCCATTCATGATCCAGATAAAACTGACCACGTCCGGTGAGTGTTCTATAGGGCGTGGCATAGTGCACATTTACATATCCAGCATTGTAACTGACTTCTTCCGACATCAGCCCACTCCATGAAGGAGATGAAATCACCTTTCGAGGTTGTACTTGCAAGTCATGAAAGCTAAATTTCTCACCCCGGCGATCGTTGGCAAGTTTGGTTAGAGAAAGTCCAGTTTTGGCGCTCAACGACTGCCATCCTTTATGCGCCACTTCTCCGTTAGTTTCCGGGGAGAGATGAAGAACCATATTGCATGCGTTGATATCACTCTCAAGGGAGGGGCGTGGGGCTTCTTTACCCTTTCCTGGAGAAGAGAATATTCCGTTAATCGCCAGCAATTCCGAAATTTCTTGCCCCGTCTCCCAATGCTCGCCCTTTGCACCATTGCCGTGAGTGGCTAGCAGCGGTCCAATGCTGCTGTACTGTTCATAAATATGCGGATAATCGCGTTCCACAATTTCAAAATTTGGACAAGTACGTCCAGGCTCTGGAATTTTTCCTTCACGTTTCCAATCGCTGACTCCCACAGCTTGTCCCAGCTCATTAGGGGTATCGTGAAGTAGTGAAATAGCAAGCAAATCCTTTCTTTTCCCGAGATGTTTTTCAGCAAGTGTTGAAAAGCTTTTGGCTAAATGCCGAAAAATCTGCCAATCGCTGCGACTTTCCCAACCAGGATCCACTGCAGCACCAAGAGGGTGGATGAAGGGATGCATGTCTGTGGTGTTCAGGTCGTCCTTTTCGTACCATGTAGCCGTTGGCAGGATAATATCCGCATAGGCCCCAGTGCTATTTAACCTAAAGTTGATATCTATCATTAAGTCCAGCTTGCCAACGGGGGCTTTCTCGTGCCACTGGATTTCTTGCGAAGCTCTGCCCGAGCCATCTTCTCCCAGCACGGCATTTTCGGCCCCGAGAAGATGCTTGAGAAAGTATTCATGACCTTTCGCGTTGGTACCGATCAGGTTACTGCGCCAGACGAACAGATTGCGCGGCCAATTCTCTTGGTGGTCAATATCTTCACTGGCAAAAGTGAGATGTCCGTTATGAAGTTCATGAGCAACATAATCCGCAACACCTTTTGAATCCTGGCTGGCGGCTTCGGCGATATCTAATGGGTTACTTTGAAAGTGGGGTGCGGCGGGAAGCCATCCCAAACGCTCGGCTACAATATTGTAATCTGCCAAGGTATGGCCTTTGTAGCTGGCTTTTGCGGCAGGATGCATGAGGCTATCAGCGGTGACGCGCTCATAGCGCCATTGGTCCGTATGTAAATACCAGTAACTAGTCCCCGCTGCTTGGCGCGAGTGTAGATGCCAGTCGCCAGCAAAAGCCAAAGGTAACCACCCAGCTTGGGGTCGAAGTGCTTCCTGACCAACATAATGTGCCCAGCCTCCACCACTTTGACCAACACATCCACAAAGATGCACAAGATTAATAATTGACCGATAATTCATATCGTTATGGTACCAATGATTGGTTCCGGCACCGACAATCACCATGGACTTCCCTTGTGTAAGCACGGCGTTTTCCGCAAACTCTTGCGCGATTCTTATGCAATTCTCTTGTGGAATACCGGTAATGCCTTGCTGCCAAGCTGGAGTGAAAAGCTGATTGCTATCTGTATAGTTTGCATCGGTCGTGCCTTCGATTTCGGCACGGTTGACGCCATATTGTGCAAGCAACAGATCAAAGACGGAACAAACAAATTGTTCACCATGCGTAGTTTGTAAACGGCGCGCCGGGATCTTGCGTTCAACCAGCTTTGCTTGGCCGTCACTATTGCCATAATCAGGGAAAACAACTTGGAGCACGATATCTTGTAAACCTAAGCAGGATAATTCTGCTTCAATGCATTCGTTCGTTGTCGCATCTTCTTGTAGCAGGTTCCAGTTGCCCTCAGTTTGACTCCACCGAAAACCTATGGATCCTTTGGGGCATCGATAACTCTCGCTTTTCGAATCATAAACGATAGTTTTCCATTCGGGATTTTCATTTTGACCCAGCTGATTATCAAAATCAGAGGCCCGTAAAAAGCGATCGCTGGCGTATCGGGTATCATCCAATGGTCTTAAGAGTATTTGCATCGGCAGGTCAGTGAATTGTCTTGCATAATCTTGAAAATAGGATGTCTTTTTTTGCAAAAAGAATTCCTGTAATACCACATGACCCATTGCTAGAAATAACGCAGCATCGGTGCCCGCTCGTACAGGTAACCACTCATCGGCAAATTTTACATATTCCGCATAATCTGGGGCTATCGCAACGACTTTGGTACCTTTATATCTGACTTCAGAATAAAAATGAGCATCAGGGGTACGTGTCGCCGGAATATTGGTTCCAGCTACGACGATATAGGTAGAATTATACCAATCGGCTGATTCTGGTACGTCGGTCTGCTCTCCCCAGACTTGAGGTGAAGATGGCGGGAGGTCGCAATACCAATCATAGAAACTCAGTGGTACGCCCCCAATCAATGAAAGATACCGTGTTCCAGCAGCGTAGCTGATCATCGACATTGCAGGAATGACGGAGAATCCGGCGATACGATCAGGTCCGTAACGTAATATGGTATAAATATTCGCAGCCGCAATGATTTCGTTGATTTCATCCCAGCTACTGCGGACGAAACCGCCCAATCCACGCACCGCGATGTAACTACTGCGTTTTTTTGGGTCTTCCTGAATGGCTCTCCAAGCTTCTACTGGATCTTTCCCCGTGGCTCTTTCATGGCGATATAGCTCCAGCAACCGCCCACGGATCATGGGGTATTTGATACGATGAGGACTATATAAATACCAGGAAAAACTGGCACCTCGTTGACAACCGCGAGGTTCGTGGTTGGGTAGGTCTGGGCGCGTTTGCGGGTAATCATGTGCCTGCATCTCAAAAACAACCAGCCCGTTTTTGACATGGACATTCCAACTGCAACCGCCTGTACAGTTTACACCATGAGTCGTGCGTACTACCTTGTCATACCGCCAGCGATGCCGATATGCGTCTTCCCAGAGCCGATCGTCCTGCAATTTGACACCATGTCCATCCGAGAAGGATTCGTGGTAACGAACTAAATACTTCAGGCGATCCAGCAAATGACTCATAAAGAACTCCTTCGATAATGTTTCAGCCGCCTCAGCCTGTAGGATAGGCTTATAAGCTTAATTCATGCGCACAACATGCTTTCTGACCACGTCTGAGTCTGCTTTGAATATTTTTTATTCTTTTCGGTAGTCGAAACCTGTTCCTTAGATAATTTTCCTGTAGACACCAACTCAGTATGTAGCATTGATTCTCCCTCGCAATAACGCAGAGTTACAGGCCGCCAGCATGAGAGCAGCCCAAAGAATGAGCATGTTGCGCATTCAGACCAATGCAGAGGCTGAATACACAAAGTCTCTACTTGAATTTGAGTTAATTCTGGTAAAAAAACCGCTTCGGCGCCACAGGTGCAGCATATTGCTTTGATAATCATAGGCCTTATATCTTCAGGTAGACGTCAAAAACCACCAAACACTCCTAATTGTAGCAAAGTTTTGTTATGGTGTGGGCTTTAGAGATTGAGTTTGTCCGCCACGGAGTTGAAGATTGGGCCGAAATCGGCTCCTTTACTTCGATGCCGACAACGTTCCTGCCACGACCATTGAAGCCTCCGGTTCAGGCATGAAGGACCCGACGCCAGAGAATAACCTCACCGGAGGAAGCCCCCCCGGTGAGGACCATAGTTTTTGGGTGATTTGCACGATGATATAGCTGATGTGGAGTGTCAAGGGGGAGCGTCCAAGGGACTGCTCCGCAGTCTGCCGAACCATCCGTAACCCTTTGCGAGTATTCTAGCCCGCGTTCTACCTTGTTGTGTGGCATGCATGAGTGTCAGGTAAATCTGAATTTGACCCACCGCATGTTTCGTGCTCCGGCCTATGGCGGATAACAGCAATGGGCGGCTGGTGATGGCTTCTTTGCGGATATCCGGGAATGAATGACCGCTATCAGTCTTGAACGGCCGTTCAGGCTGGCCCTGCTACCAGCGATTTTTCCACCGAACATGGAGTAGCCGAATCCAACGACTGCACCAAGTCTTCGGCGCGTGTGCATCCTTCTTACCTCTGGGTTCCAGGTTGATCAGATTTTGGAGCAACGAACCCTCATAGCCAAAATACCACAACTTTTCGTGGCTTCTCGCCTTTTCTGCGGCTGCGCTGTTCGATGTGTCCCGTGATCTCTCCGCCGGCGTCGAGCTTTTGCAGTACGTCATCGCGGTTGCCGTCTTTACGATAAAGCCAACCGATGGGCGTTTTCAGGTGTCCTCCAAGCCAGATCCCCACCGCATCCCGATCATAGGGATTGCCCGTATCCCGAGAAATCCGAACCTGGTTATCCGCTGGGATACCAGACAGGCCAGAAGCTTCAGGGAACTCCTGGTTAAATGCAAGATTTGAAATTCGTCGCATGGTTACCAGCTATAGCTTGAGGAACCAGTCATCAAAGCATTGGCCCCGGTCCAGTCGCAGCCCAATGTTGCCATGCAGACTGTAAAAAGCATCTTTGAACATCGTGTATTCATCCATATCAGAATCCAGCTGGGTATAGATCAAAGAATCTGGAGATACCTGAAGAGGCGCACCCGAGTCCGATCTATACCTGGCCAGGAATCAGACTCAGAGAGAGGGGGAGAGGGATGAACTACGAGGAAATCGAGATCCCAGACGATCTGCTTTGTGGGGGAGCTTTTATCGAGGACGGGGCGCCAGACCTGCTCATCGCTGCAGCTTGGGCCATAAATGGGTATCGGTGCCCTGTTGACCATTTGCTGCAAGCAGAACCAGAGGAAGATATTGATGATGCGGAGTGAATCAACTCTCAACGCGATCCCGCAAGAGCTGCGTAAAGAGCTTTCCTTGCTTGCCGACTTGCTTCCGGAACGGAGCCCATTGCCATATACAAAGGCCAAACTCCTAGTGCTGTCTTGGAGCAGGATCGGCCAGGATGCCCTGACCTGGGCCGGAGCAAACCTGGTCATCAAGATTGATCCAGCCCCCTACGAATCCGAAGATCCGGCATATGGCCCCGCTCCCATGCAGACGGTGAACCGGTCGGTTGACCTTTGGAAGCCGTTCTCACCTGAGCACTGGCGAGAGCATATGCGAGGAATGAGCCTATTCGACTTGGCTGTTTACTTGAAACTGAAGGTAGGAACGTGGGGAACAACACCGATGGCCCGCCGGCGGCATGTCACAAAAGATCGGCTTGATGGTCTTGGACTTGGGTGTCAGATTCACCCTGCCAACTCGACTACCTCGCTCTTCATATGTGGCGAGCGATCATTGCTGGATATTATCGAAACAGACCTTGCGGACCAGATCAAATAGGCTCTACAGGTATAATCAGAAATAGCTAAAGCCTTCTACAACTGAAAACTCGCCTTTGTTTTACAATGGAAATATTTTGCCTTGGTCTGCCATTTTGTAGAAAGTATCGGCGCAGGAATATGCTATAAATACATGGCGTAAGCGAGATTGTAGGGCTAGAATGGGGTTCAGGTGGTCGGAGGTTCAAATCCTCTCGCCCCGACCAATTTTTCTCGATTTCTCATTGTGTTGCATATTTCATGCAGGCATCAAAAAAGTTTTTTGGTAAACTTTTGGCAAGCCATCAGTGATAGCCCAACATTATCGGGCACAATCCACGGTTCTTGGTGTTTGTCCAGATAGTGCCTGGTCATCTTTCCGGTAGAATGCCCCACGAGCTTACGAATGGATTCATCAGTCCATCCCGCCTGACGGTACAGCTCGGCCCCCAGTGCACGAATCTCGTGAAAAGTGTGGCTTTGAAGGATGGAGCATTTGTCACGCAGGCAGTTTGACTGCTTCAGGCTGCCCCACCACTTTCGTCCGAAGAACGCATCACAGCCAAAGCGTTCTAATGGGATACTGCCCGATGGCCGGATCAGGGGTGACCAATGTAAGTCCGCGTTCGATGGCCTGGCAAATCAGCATGCGATCGAAAGGATCCCGATGAATCGGCGGTAGTTGCGGAAGGTGACGAAGGTCGGTATCGGACAGCGCTATGCGCCGAAAGTCCGATGCGTCGATCTGGGAGAGCAGATAGTCAAAAACTGAATCGGCTCCGCTCTCGATGACCAACTTGCCGCTCGTGTGCTTGACCAGAATTTCCCAAATTGTGACCACGCTGACACAAACCTCCATGTCCTCGGCGATATGGCTGCGCGCGGTAGAGGGAATCTTTTCTTCCTGTGCCAACCACCAGATTAGGGTGCAGGTATCCAGCAGCAGCATCAGATTTTGCCTGGTGTTGCCCCGAGGTGCAGCGGATCATCCGGATGGATGTCGTACCAATCGGTCAAATCCGCATCAGACAGGGGGGCAAAGGCATCCTCGACCCAATGTATTTTACCTTTTGCCAAGCCCATGGGCCGACTTTTCTTGGTTGGGATGGATGCCGAAATCGGCCGCAACTCAGCAATCGGTTTGTTACGACGGGCGATGATCACCGTCTCGCCTCGCTCTACCTTGTTGAGGTACTCGGATAGCTGGGCTTTCGCTGTATGAATATTCACCATTTCCATCGTTCTGGACCTTGTATCTGACCAACTCTCAAGGATTTTAGACCATGTTCGAAAAAAAAGCTGCTGTTTTCCTCTAGGCGGTCAGCCTCGTCCACATGAGTGCGGTCTCCTCCGCGCTTTTCCCGTTTTCCTGATAAGGCAGGTCGGTGAAATAGTCGGTGAGTTGCGCTGCGGTCAACGCGTCAATCTGATGATCAAAGTAGTCGCCGATGTGGCGGAGGGCGGAGGCGTATGCCTCAATGGTCTTTGGTTGCAGATCTTTGAGTTTGAGTGCGTCTGGTCTGCTCCCACATCCACGCCGTCCCTTCGACTTCGGGAATTGGATTTACGACGTCATTTGTACTAACATTGAGTCGAATGTACAGCATTAGGAGGTATGCCATGCCCGCCATCAGTACTACTACCCGATCTGCACGCCTCGGATTGCGCGCGACTCCTGAGCAGGAAACCATTCTGCGTCGCGCCGCCGAGGTCGCACACAAATCGTTGACTGATTTCATTCTCGATGCTGCATACCAAGCGGCTGAGCAAACCCTGCTCGATCAGCGGCTGTTCATGGTCTCCGGCAGCCAGTATCAAGCGTTGCTGGATATGCTGGATCGGCCAGAGTCCGACAATCCCGGACTGGCAGACCTGTTCTCCCGGCGTCCGGTCTGGACCAGGAAGTGAGTCTGTCGGCACCGCAATCGCTTGATGCGAGGCATCGGCTGGAAAAATTCGACTGCGGCAAACCGGCACTCACCGAATGGTTGCTGCGCCATGCGCGCTTGGCCCAAGGCAGCGGATCTGCGAGAACCTTCGTCGTGTGCGACGGGGATCGCGTCGCCGGGTATTACAGCTTGACCGTTGGTCAGATCGACACACTCGATGCCCCGGAGCGGGTTCGTCGGGGGATGGGCCGGTATCCAATCCCGCTGATCATCCTGGCGAGGCTGGCCGTTGACCTCGACTACCAAAAGCGTGGCCTGGGTTTCAGTCATCTACAGGATGCCATCCACCGCGCCATCGCCGTTGCTGATCATGCAGGCATCCGTGCGTTGCTGACTCATCCCCTCGATGCTGATGCGGATGCGTTTTACCGGCGCTTCGGCTTTGAACCTACCCCGGAGAACGAACGGCAACTGATCCTCTTGCTCAAGGATGCAAGGCGGTTCGCCGGATCACCACATTAAATAGGTCGTGGCCCACCGAATAAGGTGAGATCGAGCGCAACTAGGCTATTTAGTTCCATTCCAGATTCGCGGCATGGATGGGCGCCACGGCGTGCAAGACGCGTTTGACCAGTTGACCATCGGCATCGAGCACACTGAGGTGATAGAAGCCTGCTACGCTGGGGGTCCAGTCGATACTGCGCAATGCCGGATTGGAAGGTAAGGGGCGGCCATCCAGCAGGAAATGAAATGGCCGGTTTCCGCCAATGATGCGGATACTGACGGGCTCGCCTATGGTGAGGGTGCCACCGGGTGGGGGCGAGGCGATTTCCAGCACGGTACCCATGGGCTGGCGTTGCAATGTCAGGGGATGGGTTTCGGGGTGGATGGTAATGGGCTGCCCGGGCAGAATGCTGAAAACCTGGGCCAGGATGGGGATGGCAGCGAGGGCGGTATCACCCGGAAGGGCGGCGCCGTTGGGTTGCCCAATCCACACGGCTGCGGCGTAGCGATGATTGTAGCCGATGGCCCAGTCGTCGCGATTGCCAGCGCTGGTGCCGGTTTTCCAGGCGATGCCGCCGGGGCCGCCAAAGGGAAAAGGACGATGGAGAATGGCGGTGACTTCTTCGGCCGCATAGGGAGAAAGCAGGCGGCGCGCCGGGCGATGCTGGCCTGCTATCAAATGCAGACGCTCAACGACACCACCATCGGCTAGCCCCGCATAAAGAGCCAATAAACGGCGCATGGATATCCCTGCTCCACCCAGAGCCAGCGGCAGCGCCGGGTTGGCTCCATAGGGCAACAGCAAGGGGGCGCCTGCAGCACGTAAATGCGCGGCAAAACGCAAGGGTCCGTAGGCAGCCATCAAATCTACGGCAGGCACATTGAGGGAGCGGCGCAGCGCGGTAGTGGCAGTGACCACCCCCATATACTGATCATTGTAGTCATTGGGTTCATAGGCGCCAAAATTGCTGGGGAAATCGGCTACGTTGGTACTGGGGCGGATCAGCCCCGCTTCAAAGCCGAGTCCATATAAAAAGGGTTTGAGGGCGGATCCCGGAGAGCGGATGGCCCGGGTCATATCCATAAAACCATCGCGCTGCAGGTTTCCCCAATCACCGCTGTATATTGCGCGAATGCCTTTGGTTTTGAGGCTGACCACCATGATGGCCATACTCTCGGAGGGCGCCATTTTCTGCAAAGCATGGTGCGCAATGCGGGCTATGGGGCGATCCATGGACGCATCCAGCGTGCTGTGCGTGCCGCTGGGTAGTGTCGAAACTGCCTGGGGAGAAAGCAGGGGCATGGGATAGAGGCGGTGGGGCAGAGGCGTGGCCAGGGCACGCTCTAGGGCTGCCCGGGAAATAATGCCCTGGCGCCGGGCTTCGCGCAGGATCTGGTTGCGGGTGGCCAGGGCCGCCCGGGGATGGATCAATGGATTCAGCTGGTTGGGGTTGCGCACCAGCATGACCAGAAAAGCAGCCTGGGCCGGACCCAGGGTGCGCGGCGATTGGTTAAACCAGGCATGGGCTGCGGCTTCTATGCCTTGAAGGTTGCCGCCCTCGGGTGCCAGTGACAGCCACATACCCAATACCGCCGTTTTGGAATAATGTTCATACAAAGAAATAGCCTGCAGGGCTTCTACTATTTTTACGGGCAGGGTGCGCGGGGCCGGGTGGAGCATACGGGTGACTTGCATAGTGAGGGTGGAAGCGCCGGAGACGACATGCCCGGCAACGATCATCTGTCCCACGGCGCGGATGATGGCGAAGGGATCAATGCCGGGATCCCAGGCAAAATTCCGGTCTTCAATCGCGATCAGCATCTGACGCATGACCGGGCTGACTTGCTGTGGCGAGGTAGCAAAGGCCCACTGTTGCTGATGATTGAGAAACAGGCTCAGCACATGCCCATGACGGTCGTAAATGATGCGCCCTTCCTGTTTCAGTACCCCGGTATCGGGGGGCATGAACCAGGCGCTGACTGCCACCAGAATGATGCTGAGCAGTAACCACTGTCCGCTCCGGCGCCACCAGGCGTAACGTCCCCGGGGCCAGAGGCAGAGTCGGCTCCAGTGCAGGATCTGCGCGATGATCCTGCTCCGCATAGGTTTGGCTGCATTCATACCACGTTCATGAGGCCGGGGGCGTCACACTGACCTTGCGCCCGGCACTGCGTGCGAAGATGGAGGGATGAAACATATCGCTCAGAGTAACACCCGGTAGCAGATAATGGCCCGGAGTCACAGCACGCAACAAAATGGCCGTTTTGAATGTGCTTATTCCATCACCATCGAAGGCCTGACTATCTTTGGGCGCCATTTTGAAGGCGGCTTCGTAGCGGTCATCGCTGGCAGCAGTCGCCTCTGGAGTGTCTAGGTCTTGCAGCCAGGGCAGTCCGTGTACCTTTCCCGTCGAAATGTCGCCGGCCAGTTCCCAGCCTGGCGGCAGACCCATGTTGAGCAGGGCCCGATGAGGCAGATTGTCACTGATGCTGCCTTCCAGAACGGCGACGAAAACCGTATTTTGTGGCAGGGAGTCGGGCTGCAGGGGTTGGCCGGAAAGGGAATAGAAAGACCGGCTGACGGTCAATCCCTGACTGTTGGCAGGGGGCGGGGCGCTGGTAATGCCCGTCGTGCTGATGGCTACCGTCAGGGGTTTATTGCCGAGATTGCGCAGGTTCACGGCCTGGGTCAGGGGCAACACGACCGGTCCGGTCTGCTGGATGACGCGCTGGCCCCATTGTACGTGTACAGGCTGGTCGTTGTTGCCCAGCACGCCATCGGCGTAGAGCGCCCAGGCCAGTTCCTGGGTAGTCAGGCTGTCCGGCTCTAGTCCTGAGCCGGGCAGGTTCTGCCGTAACTTGGCCAGGATATCGGGCATCAGCCCGGTCTGGGCAATGATGGTCGGTACGGCCCAGGCATCCCGGAGCGGGGAGCCAAAGGCGGCATCCCAGTCCTCTCGCCCCCACCACCAGTTCCCACCCACCGGTCCCTGGGGTTTAATGGCCTTGTGCAAGGCCTGTAGAGCCTGATCGCGTTCACCGATGGTGTTCAGCGCCGAACCGAGCTGCGCCAGGGCCAGGGGCATGGACAGTTGATCCATGTGTCTGGCCAGCATG
The DNA here is from genome assembly GCF_018853465.1 of Acidithiobacillus montserratensis. Lineage (GTDB taxonomy): Bacteria > Pseudomonadota > Gammaproteobacteria > Acidithiobacillales > Acidithiobacillaceae > Acidithiobacillus > Acidithiobacillus montserratensis. Next base: position 64,604 of record NZ_JABBOU010000051.1, on the reverse strand, counting down.
CGGATGGCCCCGGCCGGGGCTTTCCCGGCCAGACTCAGGTCGTACACCGCATAAATGCGATCAAACACACTGTGATCTTCTTCTCCCACCTCATTACTGAGCCAGTGCAGGGCTTGGTCGATGGTGGCTTGAGGAACCGTCGCCCCGGCTTTCTGGGCGCGCAGGAGAAATTCGGTGGCAAATGCCGTGAGCCAGGGTTGGGCATCACCGTTATTGGACCAGAGTCCAAAGGCTCCGTCATAACGCTGATAGTTGAGCACCTGATTCACATAGTCCTGGAGTTTGTCCGCCTGCAACCGGGTAATCAAAGGGGGCTTAAGGACAGTGAGGGGTAAACCCTGGCTGGCGGCGGTGAGCAGTGAATGACAATGCCAGCCTTGATACAGCGCCTGCACATAGGCTTTGGGGTTGAAAGGCAGGGTGTTGCCGAGGGTTACGGCGGTTTTGCTCGAACCGGGAATATAACCCTGCAGATCGGCCCTGAGGACCCGTTGGCTCCCTGCGGCAATACGGAAAGAATGGCTTCTGGAAACCGGCGGCTGGGTGGAGTGCAGGTCCATGTCCCAATGGCGGACCAGTTGATATCCATGGGGTCCGGTAATCGTGAGAGTAAGCTGCGCCATACCTTCTCCAGTTCCGGTCAGGGTGACCGGCAACAGGTGCATGGCCTGGGCTTTCAAGAAGGTATTGGCCTGGCCGTTGGCACTGACGCGCAGCGGTCCGCTGGCCTTGACGATACTGTGATATGTGCCCGCAGGCAGGTTCAGGTTCTGCAGCATGACCGTTGCCTCGGCCTGATCGCCGGGGGACAAAAAGCGGGGCAGGAGCAAGTTGGCGATGAGCCGGTTGCGCACGATGATGTTGGCATCACCGGCCCCTACGGCATCGCCCTGCCAGGTCACGGCCATCAGATGCAGGCTGCCATTGAATTCCGGGACATCGATGGGCAGTTCCGCGATACCCGCGCTGTTGGCCTGTACAGGGCCCGCAAACAGGGCCACCACTTTCTGGGGAATAGGTCGTACTGCCGGTCCGAAATTGGCGCCGGCACCGTTTTGCAACAACGCCTCGTAGCCGGTGGGGCGGGCCAGCAGGGCGCCGTAGTTGTCAGCAACACTGATATCCAGGCGGCGTTTGCCAAAAAAATGATAGAGCGGATTGGGGTTGGGAAACTGGGTGAGATTGAGAATGCCCTGGTCTACGGCGGCGAGGCTGACATAGGCGCCCGGACGGGTTTTGACGGGAATCTCGATCTTTTGGCGCGGGCGATACGCCGGCTGTACCATAAAGTGGACCGGGATGGCCCGCGCGCCGGGCTGGAGACCCAGCCAGGTCAGACCGATAGCCCGTTCCGGCGCCTCGGTGGCGCTGGCGGGGCGGAATACATCTACCAGCGCGTAGGTCCCCGCGCCCCAATCTTTCTGAACCGGTATGTGCATGGTGGTCCCGCCTTGAGGCAGATAGAAATTTTTCAGGGAGAGAATTTTGTCATTGGCCAGCACCAGAACCGCTGGACCGGCGAAGGGCGCGGTAACATGCACATTCGCTACACTACCCGCCGCATATTCTGCAGCACTGCTACGCACGGAAACCCGCTGCGGCACGCCCGGATTGGCGCTGGTCTGCCAGCCGGAATAAAAAACCACGGAACTCGCCGCCAGCCCGCCATGGGCTTCCATCACGCGCAGGCGATAACGTCCATAATCGAGCACCGGCAACTGCAGCACATAAGCCTGCCCGGCAGGCAGGGTGACATTTTTGCTCAGTACTGAATGGTCGATGTAGCTATACCCCCAACTCGCCACCCCGTGATGCATGGAAATGTTCCATTGGGAGGATTGCCGCACCAACTGGATCTGCACGGGCATGGCGCTGGCCTTGCCATCCGCTGCGACAGCGACAATATGGAATTCTGGTATTTTTCCTGCGGCCACCGTGTCATTTTTAAAGTCGCTGGCAATACCGATCAGGGGATGATCGGGAAGGATAGGCAGGGTAATCTCACTACTTACCGGGCGACCGGAGGGTTCATTGATGGATACCGCCACATGGGCTTCCAGAAAGCGGGTACTGTCCGGCAGTTTCTGCAAATTGACGGGTACCTGCGTGTGGCCGGTGGCATCGGTTTCGGGCAAGGCCGGTTCCTGCACCGGAGCCGTAAATATTTCGCCCTGCAAGCCGAAATGGTAGTCCTGCCATTGCGGGTAGGGCGTCGGGCCGCTGCTCAGGCTGATCCTTGCCGTACCCGAAAGATGGGCACCCGGCGCCCCATAAAGGTAGCGTGCTGCTATGGGCCACTGCAGGGCTTGCCCGGCCGGGATGGGTTTGGGGTTGCCCAGTTCCACCGCCAGGGTGGGTGGGACAAAGGCCGAGACGGTAAAGTTTTCCCGGGCCAGGGCGGGTTCATGGAGACCAGTAGCGAGACTGACGCTCCAGTTTCCATCCTGCGCGGCCAGAGGCAGTTTGACCGGGACAGTCATGGCATCGTCATCAGACAATAGTGGCACCGTATCCAGAAATACCTGCCCACCGGGCCGCCGGACAATGAGGTGCAGAGGCAGATTCAGTGGTTGACCGGTGGCACTGCGATAAATAGCCGAAACATGCACCGTCTCGCCGGGACGATAAATACCCCGGTCCAGCCAGAGAAAAGGACTGACGGGTTTCAATGCCGGACGTCCGGAAATACCGCGTCCCGATAAGTTCAGGGGCGAGTCCTGCAGGTTGAACAGGGTAAACTCCTGCCCCGGCCCATAAATATGCAGGGCCGCCGGGCTTTGTCCGCCACTGCCCTGGAGAATGGGCTTGGGGAAAAAGGCAATGCCGTCGGCGTTGGTCTGGACCGTCTGCAGGATATCGTTGTCCTGGGCGATGAGCTTGACCGCGACCCCCGGCCAGGGGCTGGCATCGGTATAATGACGGATTTGTACCGTCAAGCCGTTGCGCCCCTGCCAGACGGTCGGTGCCAGATTGGTGCGCAAAACCAGTTGGACGCTGTTCAAGCCCCCGTTCGGGTTGGGAGTGCCATCTCCGGGACTGATTTGAATGGCATAGAGCCCCGGCTTTTGCAGAATTTTGGGCAGGGGCAAAATGCTGTGCATCAATTTGTTGGGGCTGAAATGGGGTACATCCGCGCTGCCTTTCCATACTGTCAGGCTGTTCTGGTTATTCAGGGTGGATTCGCTATCGTCCTGGTTCAGCAACGGGTGGTTGGTAATAAAAGCCAACAGGGCACGTTCCGGTACCCGATTGATTTTCAGCTTGACCCGGGAAATATTGACACTGGAAAAACCCACGGCGGGAGGCAGGGACGCAGGAATAATGAACCTACCTGTATCGGTGATAATGCTGGGGGAGCGATTGGGCAGGGTCAGGGTAATGGTTTTGGCGTGGACCAGAACCGCTCCGGCAATGGCGGGAAGACCGGCGCGAATATGCATCTGGGTGCTGCTGCCAGCGGGCAGGCCACTGATGCAAATGCCGCCATTTTCGCGGACTACGGCAAGCTGCGCACGGGCCGGCGAAAAGCTGACCCAGTTACTGACATGAAAATCCGGCGCCTCCGACAGGGGTGCCGTAAAGCGAACGCAGGTCCGCGTCGGAAACTGGTTGGTATCCGGGGTAATACTCTGAATTTTGAAACCATCGGTCAGGACGGCTTTTTTGAGGTCAAAGGCGACCTGGGGATCATGGGGATAAGCGCGGTACATGGCCTCCAGAAGATGAATTTCACCGAGCTGATCGCCCTCCGCAGTCAGGGCTTTCTGCAGGAGCTGTAAAGTCGGCAGCAGGAGGTCGAGATCTGGCTTCTGGCTGTAAATGTTGCGCTCATAGGCCAGATAAGCGGCATATTTGGCTTCTTTCGCAGTGGCAGCTCCCTGTTTGTGCAGAGCATTGGCCAAATGCCACCAGATTTGGGGGGAGGCATTATCACCGAGGGCAATACGATGTTGATAGTCGGCAACGGCTGATGACCAGTCATCTTGGGCATCCGCGTGTTCGGCTTTGCGCAGGGCCGCGTCGCGCTGTTGCTGTTTCCATGCAGCATATTCGCTCTGTAACACGCCTGCATGAGTCAGATTCCCCGATTGCAGGGCGCTCTGGATTTCTTTTTCTTTCTCCTGACACTGCTGGCGAAATTCCTGTCCCTTGTCGGAAGACTCCAGGGTGCTGGCGTAATTTTCCGCATCATTATCCAGGCCGGGCAGGGCACGCGATAAATGGACAATCGGGACGCTGGTGCTGCTATCATGGGTGCTGATAGCAGAGCGCTTGGCGCTGGCAGGAGTATTCTTTTGGGGGGCGGTAGACCGAGATAATTCCACAGCAGGGGTGGTGGCTTCCGGTGTACTATGGGCATCTGCCTTGCTGCTGGATCTGCTGTGCTGGCTCGCAAAAACCCATGCGGCCAAAGCGATGAATAATAACAGTGCTGCTGAAACTATCCACAGAATCGGGGACCTGGTTTTCCGCTCAGCCATATTATTTTCTCTGTATAATCTGCAGGATAGCCTGGTTAAATTATGCCAGGCCCATACCGCAAACGCAATCTGATCACGCAATCGGGACACGTAATCAGGCTGCGCTACCGGCCTGCGGATTCCGCTCTACCGGAAAGATAAAGCTGCAGTTGCGCATGAAGTTTTCAGCAAATGAAATGTGCGGTTTTCTGGAAGCTGTTATACTGATTTGGCTTGTTTGTCCCCAGCCATTCTTCAAATAGAAAACGCGATGCCATTGCCCCACAGGAGTGTTTTATGTTTGCCCTGAAAGTATTGTTTGATGATGAAAAAGCGGCTCAGGAAGCCCTTTCCAGTATTCGCACGGCCTGGACAGAGCAGCACGGGGATCATCCCGATTACTATGCCGCCCTGCAGAAATTGTTACAGCAGCCGTTGCACTACCGCCCGGCCATTTTTGCCGAAAAAGATGTGCTTGCCTGTGAGTTTTACGGTTTTGACGAGAAAGAATCGGCAATGGTGGAAGCTGCTTTTCTGGACGTAGGGGCGCTGGAAGTGGTGGTCGAATAGCCAGCCTGAACCACGGGAATATCAGACCAGTCGCTCAGATAGTGGGGCGAGCGCTTGCCGGTACGCATGGACCAGACTTGTGGGGTGCGCAGACCCGCCACCCCGAATCCGGGAGCGGCTTTTCCGTAGCGCTTTTGCAGCAGCGACAAGGTTTCCGCCAGTGCTGCCTGTTTTTGATTCCGGCATTCAGCGGCATCGGTTTCCGGGGCAAACAGATTCCGGGTTTCTGGTGCATTCACGTCCTGCAAGTCGCTCAGCAAAATGCCGGATTTGACGTAGCGCACGCCTGGCCGATACGCCTCTGCCAGCGCCACTTTCACTGCAGACCACAATTCCCGGTAATCATTACTCGGCCGGTTCAAACGCCGAAAGGCGACACCGGAATAATAGCGTCCGCGATGGGGTGAGCTGCGAATCTGGATCTGAACCCCCTGGGCCACCTGACCATCCTGACGCAATTTGGCTGCGCAACGCTGCGCGTGCACGGATAAACTTTCTTCCAGGTCAGCGAGTTTTTCCGTGGCGCGGCCAAAGGAACGGCTGCACTGGATATGCTGATGTTTCGGCGGTATTTGCTCCAGCGACAGACAGGAAACGCCTTGTAGTTCTCTGTGGATACGGGCCAGAACGACACCATAGCGCTGCCGGAGAGCAACGGGATCCGCGCGCAACAAATCCATGACCTGATGGATATGCTGCTGCGCCAGGCTTTTACTCCCTTGTCTGCCGATTCCCCAGACGGCATCTACCGGTGTTTCCTGGAGCCACTGCGCCTTCTGATCGGCGGGTATGCTGTCCCAGTCACATACGCCCCCGGCCATCCGCCCTTTTTTGGCCCAGTGGTTACAGAGTTTGGCCAGGGTTTTGGAAGGCCCCATCCCGACGCAAACCGGCAAGCCCAATTCCTTGTGCACCCGCCGCCGGGTGGCTTGGCCCCAGAGCAGGGCTTCGCTCCCCTGAACGGGAATGTGCAGAAAGGACTCGTCAATGCTGTAGATTTCCTGTGCTGCGCTCAAGCTTCCCAGCAGGCGCATCATCCGTGCCGACAATTCTCCATACAGCGCATAGTTGGAAGACAGCACGACAACGCCCTGTTGTTCCGCCAGTTTCTGCCACTGAAAATACGGTTTGCCCATCCCGATACCCAGGGCCTTGGCTTCGGCGGATCGGGAAACAGCACATCCATCATTGTTGCTGAGAATCACGACGGGGCGCCCCTCCAGTTGGGGGGCAAACAAACGCTCGCAGGATACGTAGAAATTATTGGCGTCCACCAGGGCGAAGGTCATGTTTACTGGCCCAGGCTGTGAATGACATGACGCACCACGCCCCAGATCACCAATTCCTGTTCGGGATCCAGCAAGAGTGGTGGGTATGCGCTATTGCCCGGTAGCAGAGCCAGTTGTCCGGCGTGTCTGCCGAGCTTTTTGACGGTGAGCTCGCCATCCACGGCAGCAATGACAATATGTCCTTCCCTGGCATCAATGGCGCGATCGACAATCAGCAGATCGCCATCGTGAATACCATAGTCCAGCATGGAGTCGCCCGAAACCCGCAAAAAAAAGCTGGCATCGGGATGGAGGAGCAAATGTTCATGCAGATCCAGCGAGCGCTCGATATGATCATCGGCCGGAGAAGGGAAGCCGGCCGGAATACGTGATAAATACAATGGCCTTTTTAAGGGTGCGGGGTGGCTGGGCGGACGAAAAACCATCGGCTTCTGCGCCGCAGCCAGTTTGCGGACGTTACTGGATGCTGTCTTCCCCATGATGCTCATCACTCCACTATCGGAACGCCAGATAGTCTCCATCATAGCAAAAAGCCCCCTGAAAAGGGGGCTGACCATAGACCGCAGGATGATCGGTATTTACAGATCGATACCCTCCTGTTCCATGGCCGAAAAATAATCGCTGACACGACCATCCGGCACCGTGACCTTCAACGCCCAGATCATACAGATGATGGCGAGAATGGCCACCAAGACCATGGACAGATAAAACGGGATATCTCCGGTTCCGCCCAAGACCTTGGGACCAAACCAGGAAAGCACCCAGAGTCCGATGAAATAGGGAAATATCCAGGTGATATGCTTGAAGCCGAGGGGCTTGTCATCGGCTTTTCCCCGGATCAAATGAACGATCCCGTAGATGATCAGCACGCCAAACAGGACACCAAAAATGTAGGAAAGCGCCTGCAGACCACCCCAATAGGCGACCAGTGAGGATAAAATAAAAGCAATCGGCGCAATGACATGGGCGCCCCATAAGCGGAAAGGCCGGGGCAAATCCGGAACCGAGCGCCGCAACTGCAGCAGGACGATAGGGCCGATACCGTAGGTAATGACCGAAATGGTAGTAATGAACCCGACCAGTTTCTGCCAGGACGGGAAGGGCAGGAAATACAGGCAACCAATCACATAAGCAACAATCACCCCGACCCAGGGCACGCCCCCTTCGCTGATCTTGGTGAAAAAACTCGGGCCGGCCTTGACCTCACCATTGGCCACCACCGCCCGCGCCGCCGAAGTGGCATAGACGAGGGCAGTGCCGCCGGGAGAAATGAGGGCATCGGCATAAATCAGTACCGCCAGCCAGGTGATTCCCAACATCCCGGCCACCGCCGCAAAAGGACCAAAAACCCCACTGAAACTGAGTTTGGTCCAGCCCTGAGTGAGTTGATCCGGAGGCATGCTGACCAGGAAGGCCCATTGCAGGGCAACATACAGGCAGCCACCAACAAGGATGGAGCCGATGACAGCCAGCGGAATATGTTTGCCAGGATTTCTGCTTTCCCCACCTAACTCAATGGCTTGTCTGAACCCCAGATAGCTGAAGACAATGCCGGAAGAGGCAACAGCCACAAACATACCATGCACATTGTCCTTCATATGAAGAATATGAAGATTTTCGGGATGATAGGAAAAAGCCACCAAGACAATGATGGTCAGGACAGGCACTCCCAGTTTCCACCATCCCAGACCGGTAAAAATCTGGGCGACCCGTTTGATACCCATAAAATTCAGCAAAAACATGATACCCAGCAGCGCAACAGCGGCTATCAGGCCCAACCGGCTGAGCAGACCGGTATTCCCCAGCAAAAGACCGGGAATGTAATTGTTGGCGTAGGTCAGCACCGCAATGACCTCCACCGGAGCAATGGCAATGTAGAACATGAATAGCAGCCAGGCCCAGATTTTACCCAGCAGGTTGCCATGCACCACATTGGCAATATGAGCAGCAGCACCGGCGCGGGGGAACAAAGGGCCGACTTCAGCATAAGTCAGCCCTAGAAAAAGTATGGTTATCGCACCAATCAACCAGGAAAAAATGCTGAGTGGCCCGGCCATACGGGCCGCATTCAAAGGTCCAAACAACCAGCCTGATCCGATGATGCCTCCCAGGCTGGCGAATATCAGCCCTGAAAAGCCGACCTCTCTTTTTAGTTTTCTGACCATGTTTGAAGGGTCCTCCATGTATAAGCTTCATAAAATGTTGAGCGTTGACTTTTTTGTGGGAGCTATCTGCAGAAAAAGAACTTTAAAGAACCTGTTATGCCATACATCATCCTATCCCAAGGATCGAACAGTTTGAATGCACTTAAATAGTGCGTTGATACTGTTATCGCACCGAGATTGCGCAATAAGGATGATGGATCCTCGTTAATTAGAAAAAAATCATCCTATTTTGAGTAGTTTCAGTGGGTGGCATGTTTTCTGCAATATCTGTGCTGGGTAGTTTTTAATCACTGAAGATGAGGTTACTTTATGTCATTTGCTTACATCGTTCACCTTGCCAATTACTCCGATGGCGTTCTGTATATTCTGATGCTCTTGTTCGTCATTGAATTGGCAGTGATTTTTGATAGGGGTTGGTATCTCCGTAATGCTATCAGCAAGGGGAAGAAGATACTCTGGGGTATCTCCAACCGGGGAAAGCTCAGACGTCCTGATCTCGAAGAACTATCGGGAATGGCTAAAGGGTTGCCGGAAGAAGCCTTGTTAAGCGTGGCGCTGCGTCACTTCAACCTGATCCACCATTATGGGAGCGCCAGAGGAGAAGCGTTTGCCAATCGTCTGGACGAAGCCATTTTCCTCACCACGCCCAGCCTGGATAAACGCTTGTGGATTCTGGATACGATTGTCACGCTCGCCCCGCTGCTGGGTCTGTTTGGCACGATCCTGGGGATGTTCCACGCGTTTTCAATTTTGGCAGCTCCAGGCCATGACGCGACTTCTGTGACGGGTGGGGTTGCTGATGCACTCATCGCAACGGCCTCGGGACTATTTATCGCCATGCTCGGTCTTCTCAGTTTCAACGCGTTCAATAATTCCATTGAGAAAACGATATTTCAACTGGAATCTCTGAAAGTGGTATTGATGAATCGCTTAGACGGCGCGCCGGTGGTGTTGGAAGAAGAAGCCATACCGCAACAAGCCTCGGTAATAAAAAAGGCCACGGCATAATCAACTGATGATTGTTGTGCTATTTATCATTTAGGACAAGGAGTTGCTTATGCTACCCCAGCGTCGTCCCCGAAAAAAAGGACGTGTAGAAATTATTCCGATGATTGATGTCATGCTCTTTCTCTTGGTCTTTTTCATCATGATCACCTTACAGATGATCACCGACAAAGGACTGAAACTACATCTGCCGACATCCAGCGAAACCAAGGTACTGCCGCACCCGCATTTTGTATTGAATATAGTGCAGGACGGTAGCGTGGTGGTGAAAGGAAAAAAAATGACGCTAGACGAGTTGCAAAGTTTTCTGGGAGCGGATGGTGATACCAAGCATACCCAAGTCACCATTGCGGCGGACAAAATGGTGCCCTTCAAGGATTTCGTGCATGTCATGGACGCCTGTCAGAAAGCGGGAGTCACCGGGATCGGTATAGCTGCAAAGGCCACATGAACAGACTGATATCAAAAAAGGGTTTTTTACGGGTAAGTGGGCATTTGGAAAACAGGATAAGCGCAGATGGCAAGCATGATCACTGAAAATGGCAATTTCGCATTTGTGCCGAACGTAAAAGATCAGCATTTCAAATATGCTTTGGGTGCTGCTGTTGCGGTCGAAATAATGCTGGTACTCGGCTTGGTCTGGTATGGTCAGAGCAGACCTATACCCCCCGTCGTTAAACCCAAGGAACATGTGATTGCCGTGCAAGTGGTGACGTTACCGCCACCGCCACCGAAGGTGATTCCCCAACCGAAACCCGTGCCACCCAAGCCGGTAGTGCATCATGTGACGCCACCGCCTCCACGACCGCATCCCAAAGTGGTGATACCGCCAAAACCGGTTCCGGTACCGACACCGCCGGTGAAAACAGTGACACCACCAGCGCCCAAACCGTTGCCGGTACCGCCTGCGCCACCAGCACCGCCCAAACCGGTCGTGACCCCTCCACCACCCGCGCCGCCGCCACTGTCGGCAGCGCAAACGGCCTCGTTGATGGGACGATATGTCGGTTTGTTAAGGCCGATGATCCAGCAGAATTTGCACGTACCCGCCGAACTGAAGGCCATGGGTTTGAAAGGGAAGGCTACCGTGGAATTTGAAGTTTCGCCGACCGGGAAAGTCTTGTGGGCAAAAGTTATTGATCCCAGTCCTTTGTCGGCAGTGAATCGAGCGGCACTGGCGGCCGTGGAGAGCGGAAGTTTTCCGCCCTTCCTGAAGAAAATGCCCAAGCAGAATACCATTTTTCAGATACCTGTCGAAGTCGGGGCTAGTTCTGACTAAATCAGAATAGTTGGAGAAATGAAATGAGTGACACCCATTCCATCAGTGCAACTACCAATCTAGAACGGACCAGCACTGCCCCGCGAGTGGCTTTGATTTGGTTGGCTGCTACCATGACGGCGTCCAGTTTGCCAGTGGGTGTGCTCATCGCCCAGTTGTTTCCCTTGGCATCCTTTCTTTGGGTGGTGCTTCTGGCGTCCTTGCTTTTTCTTGCTGTGGGAATATTGAGTATCCCAGGGTTCGTCTATGGCATTCCCACTATGGCGGTTTCAGCAAGAGTTTTTGGACAACCATTTAATAAACTGATATCTCTCAGTAACTGGCTGTCACAGATTGGCTGGCAGGCTGTGGTTCTCGTCCTGGTAGTATATATTCTACGTAGTGTATTCAATAGCTACGCACTAGTGTCTCCTGAACAAAGTCTTTATTTAGCCCTTATCATAGCCTTATGTGCAAATTTTGTGATCCCGGTGATCGGTTATAGGGCTATTGTCTCGGCGCAAACCGTCGGCGCAATCTTTTTGGCCTTGTTTGCGGCGGCTATTTTAATCTGGTTGCATGGAGGAGAAGCATTAACATCTGTCCCGGCTTCTGGACATTTTAGCGCATTGCAAGCTTTGGGAGGTATTTCTTTAGCATTGATGGGAGGGGCTTTTTCCTGGACCATGTTTGCCTCGGATTACTCACGTTATGTTCGCCAAGATACGAGCCTTACGCAAATTGCGCTGTGGCCAAGCCTCGGTGGTTTTGTCGGTGGTGCCCTCATTTTAGCTTTGGCTATAACACTTTATGTGCATGGTGGAATTCAGGTGGGTCCCTCGGGGATCACCATAGCGGCAAAAGGTTTGGGTGATTCATTGTTGTATTTAGGATTTTGTTTATTTGCTGTTCTAGGTCTTCTCGCTTCTAATTTTCTAAACTCCTACAGCTCAGCCTTCAGTCTGGCGGTGGTAGTTGGTAGAGATATAGATCGTAAAATATTTACGGTTGTAGATGCAATTCTAGCTACACTTGTTGGTATCTATATGTTGTTTATAGCTCCTTCTTTCTGGGATTCATTTCAGACATTCTTGGATTTGCTGATAATTATTGCTGCCCCTTGGACTGGATTAATGGTTGGTTATGTATTGATGGATGTGGTTCCCGAAAAAATTCATGGTATCAGTTTTTCACAAAACCATGGGATGAATATTGCCATATTGGTATTGGGAGTAATTATTACAATTCTGTTTTCCAATAATCCACTTTGGGAAGGTCCAGGAGCGCAATGGTTACATGGTAATGATATTTCACCATTATTAGGGGCAATTACAGGTGTGGTGTTATTCGTGGCTTTTAGGTCTGTGTCGAGATATTCTGAAAAAACAGAAAGTCGCAATAATGAAGTAGGTTCTTTGAATATTGAAAAACCTAAAATTGCTGAGTAATAGAAAAGATGGAAAATAAAAAAATATTTCGAGCTTCAATCATAAATCCCAGAAATCACGCGGTTGCAGACTGCTTTGTTGATGGGGCAATTTATACAGAGGATGGTATAATTAAAAAAATAGGGTATTTTAGTGATGTAATTAAAGGATGTGAAAATAATATTGAAACTGTAGAGTTGGATGGGGTGTTGATGCCGGGATTTGCTGATGTGCATTTACATTGGGTACAGCATCAAGTAAGGGGTAAATATTCTGGAGAATTATTAACCTGGTTAAAGGAGCATATATGGCCTGAGGAAGCAAGTTATATAGATACTGGAAAGGCAGGTCAGGCAGCAGAAGAGTTTTATGCCGATATGTTGCGGGCAGGTACAGTCATGGGAATGAGTTACTCTAGTCCGCATGCCGCAGCAACAGAGATTGCCATGCAAAAAATGCGTGGTGACTGGATAATTGGCAATGTGTTGATGGCTATAAATGCCCCTAATGATTTAACCGATTATAGTTTACATGATCCTATTCTTTTAAACGAAATTATGATGAGAAATGATCGTCACCATTATGCGTTAACGCCACGTTTCGCACCCAATCTCAGTACAGAAATTCTTAGTTATCTTGGTATGATAGCAGTTCAAACATCTTCATTTGTGCAGACACATTTAGCTGAATCAAATGCTGAGATAGCGTGGGTCAAGGAGTTATTTCCGGATGCCGAAAGCTATACGCAAGTTTATGATAAGGCGGGTTTGCTTACGCCAAAAACTATTCTTGGGCACTGCATCGAAATGAATGATTCAGAATGGCAATGTCTGTTTGCACGAGGTTCTTGGGTCGCCCATTGTCCGAGTAGTAACGAGGCACTCGGAAACAACCGTATGCCTCTGGAGAAATTGCAGGAATATCATATTCCATATGCATTAGCAACTGATGTTGGTGCCGGTCCAAGTCATAGTATGTTGCATGTCATTCAGAGATTTATAGCGATACACCGAAAAGCGGGGATTAAGATCTCCTTTCAAGAAGCGCTCTATCGTGCCACATTAGCTGGCGCTGAGGCGATGAATCGAGATGCCATTGCAGGAAATCTATGTCCGGGGAAAAGAGCAGATTTTATATTATTGCCATCTAAGCAAAAGAATCAGTCCTGGGACGGTTGGTTCTCTGAATGTATTGGCGGAACAATGTCTGAATTAGAAGAACGACCACAAGGAACCTGGCTCGCTAGTGAGCGTGCCGCCTGAGTATTCATCTGAGTCTATAACAAACATTAGGAGCGTTTTACCGAATGAAAGAAGAAAGCAAAATAGAGTTTGAAAGCTTCGTAAAGCATATGCCCAAAGTAGAATTACATCTTCATATCGAGGGAACCCTTGAGCCAGAGATGTTACTGAGGTTTGCGCAGCGGAATGAAATCAATTTGCCCTATAAAGATATCGAGAGCGCCAGATCTGCTTACCAGTTTAAGGATTTACAAAGTTTTCTTAATGTCTATTATCTAGGAGCCTCGGTTTTACGTGAAGAGCTTGATTTTTATGAATTAACTAAAGCTTATCTGCAGCGCTGTAAACAGCAAGGAATAATGCATACGGAGATTTTTTTTGATCCTCAGACACATTTGTCTCATGGGATTGCCCTAGATGTGGTTATGGGGGGGATTCGTTCAGCCCTTGCAGAAGCAGAATGTGAATGGGGGATAAGTAGTGCGCTGATTCTCTGTTTCGAAAGAGACCGTGACGCAGAGTCAACGGTTAGTCTTCTGCACGACGCCATGAAAATTGGTGGAATTGCAGGAATCGGTTTGGATTCGGCAGAGCTTGGGAATCCTCCTCGTAAATTTCAAGAGGTTTTTCAGAGGGCTAAAAACTTAGGACTACATCGAGTTGCACATGCAGGTGAAGAAGGACCGCCAGAATATATATGGGAAGCCTTGAACCTCTTGAAGGTGGAACGTATTGATCATGGTGTGCGTTGTCTAGAGGATTCTGGTTTGGTTGAGCGATTGTTGGAAGAACGTATTCCGTTGACTGTGTGTCCTTTTTCCAATGTGGAACTCAAGGTTTTCCCCGATCTTGAATCTCATAATTTGGGTAAAATGATAGATGCAGGTTTACATGTGACCATTAATTCTGATGATCCGGCTTATTTCGGGGGGTATCTGAATGAAAACATCATCAGCACTGTAAACTGTCTAGAACGCGATATCAATGATATAATTTTACTGCAAAAAAATGCTATAGAAGCTTCTTTCTGTACCACAGAGAAAAAAAAGCAAATGTTTTCAGCACTAGAAAATTATGTTGATGGTTTTCTATCTTAATAGTAGGAAAAGGAAGAAATTATGAGATTTTTAGATAAGAATATTAGAATTGGCATGGTACCCTTTTTCGTAGGGCTGGCAATAATAGCAAACGAGGCTTTTGCTAACCCAGCAGCAGGTCAAAAATCACTGATTATGCAACCAAAAGTGATCGTATTAACAGCTTTCCCACCAGAATGGCATGCATGGAAAAGTCAAAAATCATATCAGTATAAAAGCATAAATATTCCTGGATTATATCGACCCCTGATATGTAATGAACACGGGGTTTGCGTAACTGAAACAGGCGAAGGAGAAATGAACGCAGCTATATCGGTTACAAGTATGGTGAAAGACCCTGAACTGAACGTGAGAAAAACCATATTTATACGTAGTGGCATAGCCGGTGGTGTTGATAATAAAGAATCAGCACTCGGTAGTGTTTATATTAATAGCTGGGTTGTTTCGTGGGCATTTGGTCATCACTATTTGAGTGATAAAAAAACGTTGGCTTGGGCGCCGCCAGGATGTGATGATTACTCACACCCTGGTGATTGTGCCAATTTCACACAAAATACACTGGAGAATCTTGCCTATAAGATTAATCCACAAATATTGAATATGGCGGTGAAAGCATCTGCAGGTGTAAAACTGGAGAATACTTCCGAAGCTAAAAAGCTGGATCACACTTTTTCCATTTCTACTCAGCCTAAAATTATGGTTGGGGCGACGATTACAGGCGATGACTTTTGGATTGGTAAAGAAAATCAGGCCATAGCTGAAAAGATTGTAAATCTCTATACTCATGGCCAAGCTGCGTATACCAATACAGCCATGGAAGATCTTGGTGATGTTGCCGCTTTATCTCGATTTGGTTTGGAAAATAATTATTTGTCAGTTCGTGGTATCTCAGATATTGATATTCCGCCACCAGGGAAAACTGAGGAGCAAATCTGGAAAACTGGAGATCTTTATGCTAGTGAGTTGGCCGAAGAAAACGCCGTCAAAGTAACTAAGGCGATTATTAAACATATTCTGGATGTTGATAAAAAAAACAATAACAGTAATTAATGTGCGAATATTTCGTCAGTGGTTTTGACGTATTTAAGGTGAGATTTATTATGGAAATATATAAGAGAGATGTTGGCGCGGTAGTTGACAAAGCTCAACCAAAGCGTGTTGACGGTCTTTCTAAGATCTTAGGGACGGCTGTGTATGTAGATGATATTGAATTAAACGATGTCATATATGCAACGACGTTGCGTACTGCAAGTGCTGGTGGTGTAGTCGAAGAGATTTTTTTTGACCCAGCGCTTGACTGGTCTGAATTCATTATTGTCACAGCAAAAGATATTCCGGGGCTTAATGCTGTCAAGCTGCTGGAGAATGATCAGCCAGTATTGGTGGATCGGGTATTTCGTCACGCGGGGGAGGCGTTGGTTCTGTTGGGACATTCTGAACCGGATATGCTCAAAAAAGCTTTATCTCATATTCGCGTTCACGAAGTACCTCTAGCGCATCCAGTTTTTGATATTGATGAAGCTCTCTCTGCCGAAAATAAGATAATTCCAGGCAATGTATATTCAGATTATCTTCTTGAGAAAGGTGATGTTGATAAGTCTTTCGATGAAATTGAATGTTTTATCGATGCAAGGTTCATTACTCCTTCACAGGAACAGCTTTATATAGAACCTCAAGGTATGATTGCCATCCTGCAGAATGATGGGGTACTGAGAATCGACGGTTCGATGCAATGTCCTTATTATGTTTTGGACGCTTTGGAGCAATGTACGGGATTAAGTAAAGACCTACTGCGCGTTGTACAAACTACAACGGGTGGTGCCTTTGGCGGTAAAGAAGATTATCCTTCGGTAATTGCTTGTCATGCTGCTTTGCTGGCCATCAAAGCTGGTGGGAAACCAGTCAAACTGGTTTATGAACGCGGTGAGGATATGCGGGTTACACCTAAACGGCATCCTTCACGCACGATGCTTCGCCTTGGTGCAAACCGTGCTGGTGAACTGCAATTTATCGACATGGATTTTGCCATTGATGGTGGTGCTTACCGGACGCTAAGCCCGGTCGTCCTGTCTCGTGGAGTTATTCATGCTCCTGGACCTTATTTCTGCAAAAATATTCGGGTTAGAGGGCGTGCCATAGCTACTAATCATCCTCCTTTTGGAGCATTTCGCGGGTTTGGCGCTCCGCAGAGTATTTTTGCTCTGGAAGTGGCGATGGATCAGCTCGCTGCAAAGTTAGCAATGGATCCTGCAGAGTTTCGTCGAAAAAATTTGTTAAGGAGTGGGGATGTCAGTCCGACAGGTGATATTCTTCAAAACGATTGCTTTGCTCAGGATGCTCTCGAAGAAGCACTTCGGGTAAGTCAATATTATGAGCGTCAGGCAGAATTTAAACATTGGAATAAACAAAATAATGGTACTGTTCGCGGCATTGGTTTGGCAACCTTTGCACACGGAGCAGGCTTCACTGGGAATGGTGAATTATATCTGGCTTCGCGAGTATTGTTGCAAGCTCATGGCAACGGTCAGGTAGAGATTCTGTGCTCAAATACGGAGATGGGCCAGGGTGCTGCGACCACCTTAGTACAAATCGCTGCTGATGCTCTGCAATTACCCATGGACAAGATTCACCTGGCGCAAACGGATACAACAAGAGTGCCTAATTCCGGACCGACTGTTGCTTCTCGCACATGTATGGTGGTTGGTGAGTTAGTTGAAAGAGCAGCCAATCTTTTATTGCAGAAGCTAATGACTGAAGGTGGACTTTCCAAGCTATATTCAGTTGATGAATTTGCTGATGCCTGTCTCCGGATGCAGGAGTCTAAAAAAGATTTGTTGGTGTCAGCGAGCTATCAACCGCCCGCGCAAATGCTTTGGGATGAAAATAAATTTACTGGTCGAGCTTATTCCAGTTTCGCTTGGGCTGCATATATTGCCGAAGTGGAAATTGATAAATTAACTTATGAAACCCGTATCCTGAACTTTACTGCCGTCCAGGAAATAGGGCATGCGGTACATCCGCAAATTGTACAGGGACAGATCGAGGGGGGGGTAGTGCAGGGTATTGGTTATGCACTCTATGAAAACGTGCTCTGGAACGATGTTGGGGTGATGGCCAATGATCGTTTGACTAATTATATTATCCCAACCACTGCGGATATCGGGCCTATACAAGTGGTATTGATGGAGAAAGGATTGGGTGCCGGTCCCAAAGGTGCAAAGGGGGTAGGAGAGCTTCCCATGGATGGCCCGGCGCCGGCCATTGTGAATGCTATTCAACAGGCATTAAAAATGAACATTGATCAGATCCCCGTGATGCCGGAATTGTTGATGAAACTGGCTTGTTCAGAGAGAGTGTCCCAATGAAAGTAAGCATGCAGATAAATGGTCAGAAAATGCAAGTGCAGGCAAAGCCAGATAGCCGCCTCCTGGACGTATTGCGTGATGAACTGGGTTTGAAAGGGACCAAGGAGGGCTGTGGTGAGGGGGAGTGCGGGGCCTGTGCAGTTTTAGTCAATGGTCAGGTTCTCAACAGTTGTTTGCTTCCTCTGGGGCAAATGGATAACGCCGACATTGTGACGATAGAAGGCTTACCTTCTGACAGTCCGTTGGTGGCCTCTTTTCATGCCTGTTTTGCCGCCCAATGTGGAATTTGTACCCCGGGAATGATGATGGCAGCAACGGCATTGCTGAGTGAGTATCCGCAGCCCACGCTAGAAGAAATACGGGAGGGACTCAGCGGGAATTTATGTCGCTGTACGGGTTACGGTCGCATTTATGAAGCGGTTCTTCAGGCTGCCACAGGAGTTACTCATGGTTGAATGGGTGCGTCCTCAACGGGTGGGTGAAGCCATAAGCTTACTCTCTAAAATGCCCCTAGATCATTATCAGATCATTTCCGGGGGCACGGATGTCATGGTGACACAGCGATTGAGTATGCATCAAAAAAACCGGGATTGGTTAGATTTGAGCGCCATCCCGGATTTAAAAGAGATCGAAGTTCATGACAAGGGTATTCGCATCGGAGCGGGGGTGACGCTGAGCGCTTTGCGACGCCATCCACAAGTCCAAAAATTCTGGCCAATGTTGGCTGCTTCTGCTGCAGTGACCGGTGCTGCACCTATACAGAATCGTGCCACTCTGGGTGGGAACCTATGTAATGCCTCTCCCGCTGCAGATAATGCTCCCGTATTACTGGCATATGGGGCCAGTCTTGAAATTGCCGGCCAACAGGGATCGCGCATCATGGATTATGCCGCCTTTCATGTCGCTTATCGCAAAACTGCTTTGGCTGCAGCGGAGTTACTTGTTGCGGTGCATATTCCTTATCCTCCCGATAAATCCGTCAGTTTATACCGGAAAGTAGGTACCCGTGCCGCGCAGGCCATTGCAAAAGTTGGTGTTGCCGCTTGTTTTCAGATAGATGCAGCTAAGACCATTGTCCAGGCCCGGTTTGGTATTGCCAGCGTAGCAGCGATTCCCTGTAGTTTGCCCACTGTAAGTCATTATTTACAGGGAAAGAAGATCAAGCAGATTGATGCGGCAATAGTTCGGAAAGGTATAACGCATGATATTGCACCGGTTGATGATATTCGCTCAAGCGCAGAATATCGTCTGGAAACCACATCCCGTCTGATCTGGGATGCCATACAACACGTTGAATAACGAGCAAAGAGGAGAGTAATATGGGCGCCCAATTAGAAGATAATATGGTAATGGAAATTCCCTTTGTAGATGCTAATCCAGAAAATATGCAAGACTATGGGGTGATGATTACTGAAGCGGTATACCGACCAGGATTGAGTATTCCTTTTTATAAAGGGAGCGTTGAAGAAGGGCAAAATCTGGATTTTAAGTATACTGGACAGGCGGTGATCCGCACAGCACGTATTTCACACCGCAGTCCGGAAATTACCTGGCTAGAACGGCATTTGAATATGACCCAAATTTTTGTCGGGCTTGGTACGTCACCATTTGCTATGGTGTTAGGCAAGCCGAATCAAGCTACCGGACATGATGCCCCTTGCTTGGAAGATGTGTGTGCCTTTCGTATTCCTGCAGGTCATGGCGTTATGATTCATGCGGGTACTTGGCATGATTTTCCAATGGCCATCGTTGATCCAGTGACAGTTTTAACCATGAACTCCGATGAAGTGGTGCACGCCCTGGCCAATGCTAAAAGTGCAGATGAAATGGATGCAGGAGATGTCTATAAAATTGATATTCGCAGACGTACGGGTCGAACTTTGAAAGTGCCGTTTTAAGCATTGAGGTGAAGTTTCGTGCGCACTGAAGTGGCTCGTTTTTTTACTCAAAGTCCCGCTGACATGTCGGGTTTGGTGGATGCCATTGCCCGTGAAGAAATACATCCCCAGAATATTGTTGCCATTATCGGCAAAACGGAAGGTAATGGCGGGATAAATGATTTCACAAGGAATTTGTCTATTCAGGCACTGGGTTATCTTCTGGCCCCTTTTTTGGATTGTCTTCCGGAGCAGGTTGAAGAAAGGATCGTATTGTCTTTTTCGGGAGGAAGTGAGGGGGTAACTGCACCGCATCTTTTGGTGTTTTCTGTAATTGGTCAGCCGTCGACATTAAAACGGTCAAGCAAAAGACTGGCCATTGCAACTGGCTCGAGCAGAAATTTTTCGCCAGATGAAGTAGGACGCATGGCTATGATTCATGAGACTGCTCGAGTAGTGGTAAATTTGATGCAGGAGTTACGGGTAACTGCCGATGATGTGCATCTGGTGCAAATAAAAGCAGCTATTCCCCCAGTTTCTTCGCCCGCAACAGCGCTCCGTTGTGATATGGCCTGGTCGCGAGCCGCCTCAGCCCTTGGTGTAGCCTTGGCGCTGGGTGAGATAAGCGAGAATCAGTTATCTGATGCCGCTATTCAAAGTGATTGGTCTTTGTATTCTAGTAGAGCCAGCGTCTCTGCAAAACCATGCTTGATACGTTCTGAAATCATACTTTTTGCGAATTCCGATTGCTGGGAAGGCGATCTGGCGATAGCTCATGGCTTGATGCGCGATATCATTGATGTACCAAGTATTTATGGCGTTCTTAAGCAGCTGGGAATAAAGCCTGTGAATGGACAACTCACTGCAGGTGATTCCAAAAAAATTGTCGGCGTATTTGCCAAGTCCGATGCTCATCCTGGGAATTATATTAGGAATCGTCGGCATACGATGTGGACGGATGCCGATATTTCGGATATGCGCTATTCCCGTTGCGTTGTGGCAGCACTGCTGGCAGGAGTGCTTGGAGACACAGGTGTTTACGTCTCTACCCGTGCTGAGCATCAAGGGCCCCAGGGGGGCGGTCCAGTAGCAATAATCGGAATCGCCCCATGAATACCCTGATACAACTCTCCAAACATCATTCACGGGTAATTACAGAGGCCTTGGTCGTGCAAGTACAGGGATCGGCGCCCACGGCGATAGGTAGAAGCGTTGCTTTGCGAGACGATAATCACGTTTTGGGTACTGTAGGCGGTGGCCATATGGAATACTCTGTTCTCAATTTGTTGAGAAATAGGGATAAAAAAAACTGGCATGCGCGTGTAGAATTTGTTTTGGGTACAAAAGATGATCAGTGTTGCGGTGGTCGTGTGGCTATCGCCTTAGTAGATGTCCAGCCTTTTTTTGCAGAGCTATATGCTTCAGGAGCAGCCCGCTCTTATCATGTGGATGAGCGAGGATATTTGCATTTGATAGCAGGGATTACCAACAATGGACAGAGATTGGGAGATTCCGTGGCGCTTAACTTGCTTGAAACTGCTTCAGTTCCTGAATTTTCGGTGCATGGTGATTATTTTTTGCTCCCGGCACCTCAGCAACAGACCGTTTGGATTTTTGGTGCCGGGCATGTCGGACGCGCTTTTACGCGCCTTGCTGTTGGGCTGGATTTTCAGATCACACTTTATGATGATCGGCCAGAATGGACTGATCCCGCCGATTTTCCAAAAGAAGTTGTATTGACCAATAGTTGTGATCAAAGCGTTATTAAGGAGCTGAAATGTGCCAATATAGTTTTGATTATGACCTATAGTCATGCTCTGGATTATGCTCTACTGGAATATTTTGCCGACCAGCCACTGTTATATCTCGGTGTGATTGCCAGTGAATCCAAGGCGGCACGTTTTAGACATCAGCTTATCCGGGCTGCTCGCCCTATTCCAGATTTTCTACACATGCCTATGGGTTTGCCTGGAATAGGCAAAAAACCAATGGAAATTGCGGTCAGTATTTTGGCAGAGTTGTTACAGTTACGCCATAAAGGAGTATTTTCATGAATACTTTAAGGCCTCTCAGCGAGGCGATGATTGAACAATACATGCAGATCACGTTTGAAGCTATGGACTTGACAGTAGAGACCGCTTGGTATCCAGATATTCGTAATTACTTCAATATCAGTGCCCATCTTGCGGGGGTCCTTGAAGCATTTCCCCTCGATTTTACTGAAGATCTTGCTACGGTGTTTCGGCCATGAGCGATTTATTTCATAGTTTTTCAGAGGCACGAGAAATTGCCCGAAGAGTGCGGCTTGGTGAATGGAAAGCCGTTGCGGTGGTTGAAGAATCTTTGCGGTATGTTCAATCCACAAATACTCAATTCAATGCTTTTACCTACGTTTCCGAAGATCGAGCGCTCCATGAGGCTGAACAGATAGATAGGAAAGTCGCCAGGGGCGAAGATCCCGGCACCATGGCTGGTGTGCCATTTGCGGTTAAAAATCTTTTTGATATAGAAGGGCAAGTGACCTTGGCGGGTTCCAAAATCAATCGGGAGGACGCCCCGGCAACAGTGGATGCCACGCTGATTCATAAGATGAATGCTGCTGGGGCCGTCCTTCTTGGTGGGCTCAACATGGGTGAGTATGCCTATGACTTTACAGGAGAGAATGTGCATTACGGCCCATCACGAAATCCTCATGATCTATCCCGCATGACGGGCGGGTCCAGTGGTGGCAGTGGTGCCGCGGTAGCTGGTGGGATGGTACCGGTTGCTCTAGGTTCTGACACGAACGGTTCAATACGTGTGCCATCATCGCTCTGTGGAATTTTTGGGTTGAAACCCACATATGGTCGTCTGTCGCGTGCGGGTACATTTCCGTTTTGTCCTAGCCTCGATCATGTGGGGCCTATGGCACGTAACGTAATGGATTTGGCCATGGCTTATGACGTGTTACAAGGCTATGATCCTAAGGACCCTGTATCTGCGCAGCAGGAATGTGAATTGACTAGCGATGGCCTTGATGACGGCATTGCCGATCTAAAAATTGCGCTTGCGGGGGGTTATTTCCGTACACAAGCTACTGAACAAGCGCAGCAAGCTGTGCAGAAAGTGATAGATTGTCTTGGGGTGACTCAAGAAATAGAAATTGCCAGTGTAGCCCAAGCCCGTGCGGCCGCCTACCTGATTACCAATGCAGAGAGTAGTAATTTACATCTGGGACGTTTACGACAGTATGCTGCGGACTACGATCCTGACGTGCGTGATCGTATGCTCGCTGGTGCCTTACTACCTGCTTCCTGGGTGATTCAAGCCCAGCGGTTCCGCAGTTATTACCGTAGAGAAATGCAAATGGTTTTTGCAAAATTTGATCTGCTGATTGCACCTGCTACACCGATGACTGCTCCGCTTATCGGCCAGAGATCTATGGAACTGGACGGGCACAGCATGCTGGTCCGCCCGCATTTGGGATTATATACCCAGCCCCTTTCCTTTATCGGCTTGCCGGTAGTTGTTGTCCCCGTATCTACACCAGGAGCCATGCCCATTGGAGTTCAGATTATTGCGGCACCCTGGCAGGAAAAAAAAGCCTTGAGAGTGGCACGATATCTTGAGTTATTCGGTTTTACCAGTCCGCTTCCACAAAACCAGAAGGAAAACCCCTATGAGTTATGTTGAAATTAATGCGCCGGAAGTATTTAAAGAAGTGCAGGAAGTTTTTCTACGCTACGAAAAAGCCTTGGTTGAAAATGATGTGGAAGTATTAGATGAATTATTCTGGAATAGCGAGCATACTTTGCGTTATGGAGTAGCTGAGAACCTCTATGGTTATGCTGCAATTGCGGATTTTCGCGCAACACGTCCGACCCCAGCGCTGAATCGCGAATTAATCAATACCACCATAACTACTTATGGCTATGATTTTGCTACCGCAAATACAGAGTTTCGACGTGATCAGGTGCACGGCCGGCAAAGTCAGACCTGGTTACGTACCCCAGAGGGCTGGCGGGTGGTTGCCGCCCATGTCAGTCTGATGCCGAAAAATACTTAAGTTTGCATGGCAGTAGCCGTCATTTTGGCCGGTGGTCGGTCTTCTCGTTCGGGAACTTTACACAAATCTTGTCGAAAAGTTCCCGGCGACCTGCGTTCCTGGATTGATCGACAAGTAGATCGGCTCAGATACGCAGGTTTTGCACCCGTTATCGTAGTGACGGGTCTTCGGCCACAACGGGTCCATCGCTGTTTGCATCGTCGTGTCAGTTTTAGGCACCATTTCAAGGCGGTCCAGGGACCATTCAGTACATTGCAAAGAGCCGTAAAAAACATCCGTAATCCGCTACTGATAGTACAAACAGATACGGTATTACCATCGGTGAGTGACTTGCAGTGTTTGCGGCGCACCATGCAAAATCAAACAATTGCTGCGGCCAGCATGGTCAATGACTGTGGGAGTGGTGGGCATCCGTTGATGTTATCGGGTTTTATGGCAAGAAATTTACAAGCACTATTATGGGAAAATCCCGATGCCCGCCTGGATAAACAGCTCAGTTATTTGCCTCCAGAACAATATAAGCGTTTGAACAGAAAAATGGATCATTCATTTCCTCGACTTAATACCCAGAGAGAATGGTGCTCCTCTCGGATCCGAGCCAGACGATTGCCATGACAGTCATTACGCCTCAAAAATATGCACAAGCAACTGGCGGTATAGTCAGTGCTCCTCATTTT
Source organism: Acidithiobacillus montserratensis (assembly GCF_018853465.1). Lineage (GTDB taxonomy): Bacteria > Pseudomonadota > Gammaproteobacteria > Acidithiobacillales > Acidithiobacillaceae > Acidithiobacillus > Acidithiobacillus montserratensis. The sequence goes on along the minus strand of NZ_JABBOU010000051.1, from coordinate 40,128 downwards.
CTGGCTGCAGAAGCTGGTGGAGAAGTGTTGCGAAGGGGGGGGAATGCCATAGAGGCCGCCATTGCCGTGGGATCAACCCTGGCTGTGGTCTATCCCCATATGAATGGTTTGGGCGGCGACGCATTCTGGCTGATTTCCGATGGAAATTCAGAATCAGCGATGGGTTTGGCTGCTGCTGGTCCGGCTGGTCATAAATACTCAGCCCATACTTTTTGTGATGCGCATATTCAAGAAATTCCTTTTCGAGGGGGAAGGTCAGCATTGACGGTCCCTGGAATAGTCGCTGGTTGGGGAACTGCTTATGATTATTCCAGAAATTCCTGGCACGGAAGTTTGTCTTGGGGCGACCTTCTGGAAACGGCTTATGAACATGCGCTACGTGGTTTTCCGATCAGCCCTAATCAGACAGCCACCTTAACCCATTATGTGCCAGTTTTATATAAGCAACCAGGATTCAGTCATGCTTTTATGCCGAATGGTGAAATTCCCAAACCGGATGCAGTCTGGCCCCAAAAAGCGCTAGGTAGAACCATAAAAGAGATTGCAGAAAATGGTCCTGAGAGCTTTTATCAAGGTTATCTAGCAGAAAAAATGATCAAAGGCTTGCGCGCTTCAGGTAGTCTTTTGACAGAGAAAGATATGAGCAGCTTCAGGACTGAATGGATGCAACCATTACGGGTTCCGTTTGGTCATGGTGAAGTCTTGAATTTACCTGCACCAACTCAGGGATTGGCTTCGCTTATGATTCTGGCACTGTTAGATCGTTTTAAAACGAGCTTTGAAGATCATTGGGGTGCTGATTTTATTCATTGCAGTGTAGAAATCACGAAGCAGGTTTTTGGTTGGCGAGATCAGGTCATAGCGGACCCTCATTATCATGATTTCGATCTGTCTGCCCTGTTAAAAGCAAGCTTCCTGGATGACATAGCCGCTTTGATTGAGCCGCGCCATATTCAGCCTTCACCTGCCCTAGATACTGGTGCTGGCGATACGGTATGGTTTGGCGTTGCTGATGCTACAGGTCGTATGGTCAGTGTTATTCAAAGCCTTTATCATGAATTTGGGTGTGGTGTTGTAGCGGGTGACACCGGGGTACTTTGGAATAACCGGGGCTGCGCTTTTTCATTGACCCCGGGGCATATTAATATCCTGGAACCCGGCAAACGTCCTTTCCATACCTTGAATCCGGCTATGTATGCAGAAAATAAACGAGTACAACTAGCCTATGGCACCATGGGAGGAGATGGACAACCGCAGACACAGGCTGCCATCCTCATGCGGGCTAAACACTTTGGCTTGTCACTGGCAGAAGCTGTAGCCAGCCCCCGTTGGTTATACGGCCGTACCTGGGGAGAACGCAATGCAGGTTTACGGCTAGAACACCGATATCCAAAGCAGGTATACAACGACTTGCAGAGCTGGGGCCACATGGTTGCATGGGTACCCGATTATAGTGATGTCATGGGTCACGCCGGCATGGTTGGATTTGCAAATGCTGAGAAATCAACTTTTGCAGCAGCAACAGATCCGCGGAGTGATGGCGGCGTGATGGGCGTAGATATCTAAAACTTAAATTGAAATTTCATTCAACTCTTCAGCAATACAATTAGAAAAACGCGCCGCAGCAACAGAAATTCCCCGACTTTTCAGTTGCGCACAGACTAGTGGTACCGGACGTATATCTAATGCCGAAATAGCTTTGTAAACAATCTGCTCATTGGTTTGTAGTTTGGGTGTTCCTGTGGAAATCACAAAGCCGATGTTTTCAGAGTTCTGCAACATTCCGCGCATGATTTCGTAGGAATTGGTTTCGGCAGCAATTTGAATTTCCGAGGCGACGCTATGCAAGGCGGATTCCAGCATTTCTCGGGAGGTGAGTCCCGGCGCAGGAATGACCAATGGGTATTGCACGCAATCGCTGAAACGGAGTAGTTCTTTGTTTGCTAAAGGATGTTGACTATCCATAGTGGCAACCAGAGGCTGCTCTGATATAGCGAGATCAATGACATCAGGATGGCGCGGAGGGGCAACTATGACCACAAGATCTACCTCAAACGCCAATAAGGCGCGGATGGCATCCGCATGTTTGGCAACATTCACCGCGAAAGAAACCCCCGGATACTGGGCGCGAAAGTTATTAATGATCCGTGGGATAAATTCTCGGGCCAAGGCTGGGCTGACTGCCAAGGAGACTTGTCCACGCCGTAAACCATTGAGGCTATCGATTTCTGAGCGAAGACGCTGCATATCCGATAAATGTCTGCGCACGTAAACCAAGAATACCTCGCCTGCCGCTGAGAGTCGCATTCCACGGGGGTGGCGCTCAAAAATGCTCGCGCCCAGTTCGTCTTCCAAGTCCTGAATTCGCCGATCCAAAGCCGAAGCCGTGATGTGCAATTTATCCGCAGCCCGTCTGACAGAGCCCTCACGGACAATAGCGTCCACGTATTTGAAAAGACGTAGGTGTTTCATGAAGAGGCCTCGCGTTGATTTTTTTCGAACGGTTAAACAATAAAACAACACTATAAACGGACGGTATACTATAACATAATCATGAAAATTCACCATGGAGAGCATGGAATCGATGATTTTCTTTTGCGCATTATATTGGTGCAAAAAAATATTATTGCACCAATATAACGCAAAGTGTTGCGCGGCTAAGTGAGATGAATAAGCCAAGATGAATGGGGCTAAGCATGGCATGTATGCTGCTTAACTAAAATGACTTGTAAGCGACAGGAGTAAATATAATGACGAGATCCCCAAAACAATTGCTACGGCACAGTATCTTAGTGGCAGCAGGTTTGTTAGGTAGTGGATTTATACCGGTTCATGCTGCTAACAGAACAACTCCTACTAGGAAGGTTTATAAAATAAAGCAGGTATCAAAAGACTTGCTGCGTATGGTCGATAAGGCAGCCCTGACCAAGGTGAAGCCAGTTTACGGAGCGGAAACAGCCTTGATCCCCAAAAAGTTTCTTCATGGCCAGGAGTCTACGCAGAATGCTTCTACGATTCTGAGCTTTGTGCCCGGAATCAACGCAACCAGTACAAATCCTATCGGGGTCAAAACCCATATATCGGTGCGTGGTTTCTCGCAGACTCAAGTCGGATATACATTTGACAATTTACCCATTGCTGATCTTTTTAATGGTGGGTTGTCTGGTGGGAATAACAACTATGCGGATTTGACCAATCTGATCCCGGTAACTTTAGGAGAAACATCGGGTATTCAGGTGACTTATGGTACCCCGCCTCCGGACGTAAACGCCGTGGGGGCAATAGGTGGTAATATTAATTATTTGCCCTTAGTTCCTTCATCCAAGCAGTATGAGTCGGTGTTTGCAGGATATGGATCTTTTGCTACACGTAATTATGGGGCAGAAATCAATACAGGGTCAGCGGCTGGTTATGGTAATCTTTTGCTAAGATTTTCCTCGCGTCAGACTGCGGGTTATTTGGATCATAGTCCGGATCGTGAATATTCATATTATGCAGCTTATGATTTGCCACAAATTTCGCCAACTTCGAAATGGTCCTTGGTTTTTTTGTTGAATAAAAATCAGGGGGCTACAGCTGCGCGGATGCCTAAAGCTTTGCTTGCTCAGTATGGGCCATATTATCAATGGCCTACATCTTTCACCTATGCCAACAGCCAGGCTGAACACATGATGGCCATTCTGCAAAATAAAACACTCATCTCAGCGCATTCGGTATTTGGTTTCAAAGGATTTTATGCTTATACCAATTCGCACAGGCTTGAGTATGTAAATCCCAATGCCAATTCGCAATATAACAGTTTCGTCACATTTTATCTAAATCCGGCAGAAACTGTTTGTCAATATTCAGGAAATGATTTTATGGGGAATGATTCTGCGGCTTGTCAGGCGCAGACGATTAATGGAGATAACTATCATAGTTATACTTATACAACCAATACCTTTGGGTTGAATCCGTCTTTTGAGTGGTTCAACCGATATGTTAATCTCAAGGCGGGTGGTCTGGGTGTTGTTTCTACGTATAATTCTCGTAATTATGTTTATGGTTCTCCCGATGTGCCCGAGGTTCCGGGGTATAACAATCTATGGGACGAACATGGTTGGCGAATTTATGGCAAAGTTTATGCTCAAGCCAAAATTAAGCCAACCAGCAATTTCGCAGTCACTCCGGGAGTAAAATATGAAACTATTTCAACGCATATTAATGATGTCCCAGGATATTATTATACTGTTGGTGCTACTAGTGGAAAAACATATAGCGAAGTCAGTCCTTATGTAGGCGTTCAGTATAAGCCCCTAAAGGGAGTCACGTTGTATGCCAATTATGCCAAGGGGTATAAATATCCAAATATTACAGCATTTTATGCTGCGGACAGCAATGCCACTACAACCTCCCCAGCGACGCCTGTAACCATCAAGCCAGAGGTGGTGAACACCTATCAATTTGGTATGGCGTATAACAAGGGTCCGATAGACGCCAGTATTTCTTTTTATAGATCTGATTTTGGGAATACTTTTAGTTCATATTATGATACCAATACCGGATTGACATATGAATACAATATTGGATCTTCCCAATATCAAGGGATAAATATTGCTACTGCATATGCTGTGGATGGCTATTTGTCACTATATGGTAATTATTCAATTCAGGAAGCAAAATATACATCTAATTCTTCCAGTCAATATGGTGTATCAACCAGTATTGGTGAGCCACGCCCAAATACGCCTACATACCTTGCTGGTGTCGGCATTCTCGGTCATTATATGCATACACGGGCAAGGCTTTATGGAAATTTGGTTGGCCCGCAATATATTGAGGCAAGCACTGGTGCTCCGACAGACCTGAGCATGCCTGCCTATGCTACAATGAATTTCAATCTTGCCCACACCTTTGCCATACATCAGTATGGTATCAAAAATGTGACCTTGAGTTTAAGCGGAGTAAACCTATTGAATTCAGAAGCATCAGTTTTGGAAAAACAATTTCCTTATATTAATGGGTTTACCGGGAATTACCTAGAGGCAGAACCTATGATGCCCCGGTCCTTCTTTGGTACAGTCAAGATGGTGTTCTAGAAAAATGTGCTCGGGAAGCTCAGGTTGGGCTTCCCAGGGACGAATCTAAAAGCTGGGTGGGGAGTTAGCGCTCACAATCTCACAAATTTCATTTCCATTATTAACAAATCTATGCGGTAATTGGCTGTTAAAATAATATCCATCACCGACCGAAAGATTTTCAATTTTATCACCGACGGTCAGTTGAATAGTGCCTCTTACTATGATTCCACCTTCTTCGCCGTTATGGCGGAGCATGGCTTCTCCTGTATCTGCGCCAGGTTCATAATATTCATGTAATATTTGTATGGTTCTTCCTTTGGAGCTGAGACCCAGGAGTTTCATGGTAATCTTGGTATCCATGGTGATATCCGGAAGCTCATTATCCCGGAAAAAAACTTTATCAGAAGTTATCAGGTCCAATGTAAAAAACTCGGCGATAGACATGGGTAGTCCATCCAATATTTTTTTGAGAGAACTGATGGATGGGCTTACCCGGTTCTGTTCAATTAAAGATATGGCTCCATTGGTGACACCTGCTCGTCGGGCAAGTTCACGTTGGGTGAGGCCGTATATTTTTCTGACAAGTAGCAGTCTCTGCCCGATATCATCTTGATTACTCATGTGATTTACCCCACCCCCTATTGACAATGTGATTATAGTGAAATCAGGTGGTGAAAGTAAAAAATAAATTATTTATGACTGGAAGTGGTCATGCTAAACTCAATAGAGTCTCTCGTATGATGTTGATGGCTATATCTATTTCTTCCTCAGAAATGATCAGCGGGGGGGAAAGAGCAATGGTATCAGCGGTGTTACGAATGAGTAGTCCCCTATCAAAGGCTTTTTGGAGCGCAGCCATTCCCCGTGCCCCGATATGCTCTGACAGGCTTTGCATTTCAATGGCGCCCATCATTCCAATGTTGCGTATGTCTGTAACCAGCGGCAAGTCTCTCAAGCTGTGAAGTGCATTCTCAAAATAGGGAGCGATTTCGCGCCCACGAGTAAGTAGCCCTTCTTTTTCGTGGATGTCAAGTGTGGCCATCGCTGCAGCACAGGCCAGAGGGTGTCCAGAGTAGGTGTAGCCATGAAATAATTCAATCCCTTCTTGGGCGTTGGTCATGATGCTTTGATAAATATTGTCGCTGACAAAAACGGCTCCCATAGGTACAGCAGCATTGGTCAAGCCTTTTGCCGTCGTCAAAATATCGGGTGTCACCGCAAAATAATGCGCGGCAAATGGGGTTCCTAAGCGACCAAAGCCAGTGATAACTTCATCAAAGATTAATAACAAACCATTTTTATCACAGGCGTTACGGAGCTGTTGAAGATAATTTTGGGGAGGGACAATAACGCCTGCAGAGCCGGCCACAGGTTCTACTATGACTGCTGCTATACGTTCTGAGCCATACTTCTGAATAATTTTATCCAGTGCTATACCCGGATCATCTCCCCAGGCGGGAATACCTCGGGTAAAACGATGATGTTCCTGATCCAGGGTATGTGGAAGTAGTTCACTGTCCAGTAATGGGCCAAAGGCGGCCTTGTTGCGTGGTAGCCCCCCCACACTCAGTCCTCCAAATCCCACGCCATGATAAGCTTTTTCCCGCCCGACAAATAATGTGCGTTGCGGTTCTCCACGACCATGATGGTAGGCACGGGCAATTTTCAGGGCGGTATCGGCTGACTCGGATCCGGAGTTAGTAAAAAAAACATGCTGTAGTGATGCTGGCATAAGTCCAATTAGACGTTGGGCGAGTTGAAAAACTAGAGGGTGTCCCATTTGGAAGGTGGGGGCAAAATCCATTTCTTGGACTTGCCTGGTGATGGCATCAATGATTTCCGAACGACAATGTCCAGCATTGACGCACCACAAACCCGCTGTTGCATCGAGTATGGGACGGCCATCCGGGGTTTGATAGTACATTCCTTTGGCGCGCTGCAGGAGACGTGGCCTCTGGAGAAAATCACGATTGGCGGTAAACGGCAGCCAGCAGGCGGGATCAATACAGGTTTTTGCGCGGTTATTCATGCAGTCTTTACCTTCTTGTGTCGTCTTGTGGTCGTGTTAAATATGCTAAGCAAAAGTTATGCCTTTGCTTGCTTTCATTGGGGGTGCAGCAAGGCTGCAAAAATATTGTATACATCACGCCTAATAGGGCAAAAGACGCTTGCACCAGGATAGGGAGTGGTGATGGATGGCTGCATTACTTTGGTGCGCCCTGCACCTCAATGTTTAATAAAATATTCAGCCACAATCTCGGATGAGGAGAATTCAAGAGCAGCTTGTAATCAGTACTTAATTTTTAATCTTCATAAAACAAGATGATAAATCTATATTGAAAAAATGTATCGAGGGTTGTTGAGGTTGGCACATACCTTGCTGAGATAGCTGTAAACATCACATTCTTTGGCAAGGATTGGTATGAATCAAATTGTCCGATGTGCCCTTATTCAGGCGCCTCAAACAGTGGGTGCTGAAGCTCTTTCCCCTGAAGCCATCAAGGAGGAAATGATTGCTCGACATCTGCAACATATCGGGTTGGCCGCGGCTCAAGGGGCCCAGATGCTATGTATGCAGGAATTATTCTATGGGCCCTATTTTTGCCCAAGTCAGGATATACGTTGGTATACACTGACAGAAGAGGTGCCAGATGGTCCGACCATACGCTTGCTGCAGGAGTATGCCAAAAAATATCAAATGGTGATGATTGTTCCAGTTTACGAGCGAGAAATGGCGGGCGTTTACTATAATACAGCGGCTGTCATTGATGCAGATGGTCGTTATCTTGGCAAGTATCGGAAAACCCATATTCCGCAGGTACAAGGTTTTTGGGAGAAATTCTTCTTCCGTCCCGGTAATCTCGGTTATCCTGTTTTTCAGACGGCTTACGGGAAAGTGGGAGTCTACATTTGTTATGATCGGCATTTTCCGGAGGGTGCCAGAGCCTTGGGCTTGAACGGAGCAGAAATTGTCTTTAATCCATCTGCTACTGTTGCTGGGCTTTCCGAATATCTATGGACTCTTGAACAGCCTGCGCATGCGGCCGCTAACGGCTATTTTGTGGGTGCGATTAACCGGGTTGGTACTGAGGCACCCTGGAATATTGGGGAGTTTTATGGGCAAAGCTATTTTTCCAGTCCACGCGGACAAATTATTGCCAAGGCCAGTCGAGATCAGGAAGAAGTCCTGGTCAGTGATCTGGATTTCGCAGAAATTGCGGAAGCACGAGATCTTTGGCAGTTTTATCGGGACCGCAGACCCGATATGTATGGTGACTTGTGTCGACCATGAGTAACACTACGCTGATTGAAATCACTTTGGATGAGCCTTTGCTGGAGGTGAAATTCCGACGGTTGGAAAAACGCCTCTCTGACGAATCTGCATACATTGAGTCGGAGCGTTGTTATTACTGTTATGATGCTCCTTGTGTCTCTGCTTGTCCTACTGATATCGATATTCCCGGATTTATTCGGGCGCTAGCCGTGGGGCAAGCCGCTCGTGCGGCGGAGCGTATTATCCAGGCGAATCCTCTAGGTGCTTCCTGCTCCAGAGTATGTCCAGTGGAAACATTGTGTGAGCAAGCTTGTGTTCGCATGCACGAGGCAGGTGGACCTGTCCCCATCGGCTTACTGCAGCGGTATGCGATGGATCATTTTGATTTGGATTCTATGAAGTCAGCAGAATCCGTTGAAATTGCAGCATTACATGCAAAACCTAAAGTAGCGGTGGTTGGCGCTGGCCCTGCGGGGATGACCGTTGCCTATTTGTTGGCTCAGGCAGGTTTAATGGTGGATGTTTATGAAGCGCAAAACTTGCCCGGGGGGCTCAATGAAAGTGGTATAGCCGCATATAAAATGCTGGATGATGCCGCGCAGCGAGAAGCCAACAATTTGTTATCCCATCCTAAAATTCATGTGCATTACGGTAAAGCCTTGGGGAGTGGATTAAGTCTACCGAAACTGCGTGAAGAGTATTCGGGGGTAGTCTTGGCTGTAGGTCTCCAAAAACAACGGCAATTGCATATACCTGGTGAAGATTTGCCGGGAGTGGTAAGTGCCGTTCCGTATATAGCGAAAATGCGTCGCAAGGAACCTGTTCCAGTCGGCAAACATGTCGTCGTGATTGGTGGAGGAATGACAGCTATAGATATCGCTATCCAAATACGACTGCTCGGCGCCGATGATGTGCATATTGCTTATCGGCGAGGAGAAGAGGCCATGGGCGCAAGTACCTATGAGCAACAATTGGCGAGAGATCAGGGCGTTTTCATTCATCATTATCTGCGTCCAGTAGCGATCTACGAGAAAAATGGTCAGTGCGGGAGCATCCAATTTCAGCCTACGCATATTTTGGATGGTCAACTACAGGATCAAGGAGAAATGGTAACTTGGTCTGTAGATCAGGTCTTTGTGGCTGTTGGCCAGCAATTAGAAACGGAAAGCTGGATTGCCGGCACCCCTGAACTGCAGTTGGATTCCAGAGGGAAAATTCTCGTAGATGAATTCGCACAGACAAGCCTTGCAGGAATTTGGGCGGTAGGTGATTGCGCAAGTTTAAGTGGTGATCTTACGGTGCATGCAGTAGCGGATGCCAAAATAGCTGTTTCCTCCATGATAGCCGACCTCGCGTCAGATATGAGGAGCTGTGTATGACCCCCGATCTGAGCAGTGAATTTGTCGGCATATACTCACCGAACCCATTTTGGCTGGCGTCCGCTCCGCCGACAGATCGCGCTGTCAATGTGGACCGTGCATTTAAAGCCGGATGGGGTGGAGTGGTGTGGAAAACGGTGGGAGTCGACCCTGCCGTTATCAATGTGAATGGACCACGTTACGGGTTCTGGCAAGGGGATAATCATCGGGTTCAGGGTTTTAATAATATCGAACTGATCAGTGATCGTCCTCTAGGCACCAATTTAGAAGAAATCACCGAGATCAAAAAACGTTGGCCAGATAGGGCTTTGATTGTTTCTGTGATGTTCCCTCTAGATGAAGCAATCTGGGCAGAATGCTTGCCGCGCATTGCGTTAACTGGAGCGGATGGGATTGAGTTGAATCTGGGTTGTCCACACGGGATGTCGGAAAGAGGTATGGGTTCTGCCATGGGGCAAGCTCCCGACCTGGTAGAAGCGGTGACCCGACTAGCCAAGAAAAATACGAGCTTGCCGGTGATCGTCAAGCTGACTCCGAATGTGACGGATATTACCTGGAGTGCTGCTGCCGCCTTTGCCGGTGGCGCTGACGCTGTTTCATTAATCAACACCATTAATTCCATCATCGGCGTGGATCTTGATCAGATGGCACCTGTCCCGACGATTGATGGTCGCGGCACTCATGGAGGCTATTGCGGGCCTGCAGTCAAACCCGTCGCCCTGAATATGGTGGCAGAAATAGCCCGAAATGAGCGGTTGGGACATCTGCCGATTTCTGGTATTGGGGGTATTGGCAATTGGCGAGATGCTGCTGAATTTATGGCTCTAGGGGCGACCAATGTTCAGATCTGTACTGCAGCCATGCTTTATGGCTTTCGCATTATTGATGATTTGACCGAGGGAATGAAAACCTGGATGAAGGGAAAGGGCTACAGATACTTGACAGACTTCGTAGGACAAGCGGTGCCCCATGTCAGCAACTGGAATATGCTGAATCTCAACTATGTGAGTAAAGCTTTCATTGATGTAAATCGTTGTGTGGGTTGCGGGAGATGCCATATTGCTTGTGAAGACACGTCACATCAAGCTATAGAAAAAATCGTCGATACCGGACGTTATCAGGTAAGATCGGAGGATTGCGTTGGCTGTAATTTATGCGTTGCAGTTTGTCCAGTAACTGAGTGTATACATATGGAGAGACTGGAAAGCGGCGTGGACCCGCGTACCGGTCTAGCGATTAATCCAGAACCAGCTAACTGGATGCAACATCCCAATAATCCGCTCAATCAGCCAGTTGTTAAGCCTAGCTTAGAGAAGAAGGACTAAATCCATGTCCGTACTTATCCGAAATGGAACTGTGGTCAATGCGGATCGTAGTTTCGCCGCTGACATTTATTGTGAAGATAGTCGGATTGTGGCTTTAGAACCGGGAATAGCCGCCCCATTGGGCGCTGAACAAATTGATGCGACTGGTTGTCTCGTGATGCCGGGGGGTATTGATCCACATACGCATATGCAGTTGCCTTTCATGGGGACGGTAGCCAGTGAAGATTTTTATAGTGGTACCGCCGCTGCCCTTGCGGGGGGGACCACCATGATTATTGATTTCGTGATTCCCAGTCCTGGAGAACGCTTATTAACGGCATACCATAAATGGCGCAATTGGGCCCAAAAAAGTTGTGCAGATTATTCGTTTCATGTTGCCGTGACCTGGTGGGATGAATCGGTGTACGAAGACATGGGTATCCTAGTCCGTGATTGGGGAGTCAACAGTTTTAAGCATTTTATGGCGTACAAAGGGGCCATAATGGCCGATGATGGCATCCTGACTCAGAGCTTCCCGCGTGCTCTGGAATTGGGTGCCCTACCAACCGTTCATGCAGAAAATGGGGAATTGGTCGATTATTTGCAGAAATTGCTTCTCAAAAAAGGAATTGTGGGGCCTGAAGGACACCCTCAGTCTCGTCCACCTAAAGTCGAAGGAGAAGCCGCGCAACGTGTCATTCAGATTGCCGGCATTCTCGGGGTTCCCATTTATCTGGTGCATAATTCCGCCATCGAGTCCATAGACGCCATTACAGAAGCACGCCGTCAGGGGCAACGCGTTTTTGGAGAATGCCTAACCCAACACTTGTTGATTGATGAATCAGTTTACTTTGACAAAGACTGGAGCCGAGCTGCAGCTCACGTTATGAGCCCTCCTTTTAGGCCCAGAGTCCATCAGGAGGCACTGTGGGAGGCCTTGAGTGGTGGAATCTTGCAGACTACGGCTACCGATCACTGTTGCTTTTGCGGAGATCAGAAAGCGATGGGTCAGGATAATTTTGCGCGAATTCCCAACGGTACAGCTGGAGTAGAAGATCGCATGGCGGTATTGTGGCACCACGGAGTCAATACGGGGCGCTTGACCACTAATGAGTTTGTGGCGTTGACCTCCAGTAATGCTGCAAAAATTTTCAATATTTATCCGCGAAAGGGCGTGATTCAAGTGGGCAGCGACGCCGATCTGGTAATATGGGATCCGCAATTATCCCGCGTCATCAGCGTGGAAAATCAACATCAGCAAGTGGATTTTAATGTGTTCGAAGGAATGCAGGTGTTGGGTGGTCCGGCCTATACCCTGAGCCGAGGCAAAGTCGTATATGCACATGGTGCCCTGCAAGTGGAACGGGGTGCGGGCGAATATGTTTTCAGACCAGCTTTTCCGGCATTTATGCATGCGCAGCAGGAGCAGAACCGGCGTAATGCTTATAAATCAGTAGAACGTGGACACACCGGCATCCGGGATTGGCACTGATATGTCGCCGCATAAAAGCATGTCCACAGGATGGTCCGGGATTGCGGTTCCCGATGGAGGCGCGCTTCGAGAGATGAAAGCCTCGCTGGAAAATTCAAAACTGTATAATGCCGACATGGCTCCGGTTGGCGCATCAGAGCGGAGTTGGAGCACCTGGAACATGACCGCATTGTGGATCAGCATGTCAGCTGTATTGACAACCTATACCCTGGCTTCAGGACTGATGATGGCGGGTATGCTCTGGTGGCAGGCGTTGCTGACCGTGACACTAGGAAATGTGCTTGTATTGATTCCTATGCTTCTGAACGCTTACGTGGGAGTGCGTTACGGGATTCCCTTTCCGGTGTTTGTCCGGGCCTCATTTGGGACCAGTGGTGCGAAGGTGGCTGCCATGGCACGGGGTTTGGTGGCTTGTGGCTGGTTTGGCATTCAGACTTGGTTAGGTGGTCTTGCGCTTTCAGCGCTGATGGCCCATTTCTGGCCTTTCTGGAGCAAGTTACAGGATCATAATTTCGTAGCATTTGGTTTATTCTGGCTACTGCAAATGGCGATTGTCATGCGTGGCATGCGTGCAATTAAACGCTTTGAAACAGTGGCTGCACCCATCCTGATTTTGCTGCTCATGCTGCTGTTTTTTTGGGCAATCGGTACGGGGCAAGGTTTTTTTGAGGTGCTTCAGCACTCGAACAGTTTAGTATCTCCTACTTCGCCTCGTTTCTGGGATATTTTCTGGCCGGGCTTGGCCGCCAATGTGGGGTACTGGGCCACATTGAGTCTTAATATTCCTGATTTTACACGCTACGCCAAATCGCAAAAAACTCAGATCATTGGACAATCATTGGGGTTGCCGTTGGGTATGATGAGTACCAGTTTTATCGGTATTTTTGTGACAGCGGCGGCCATCGGGTTATTTCATCAAGTCCTTTGGAGTCCGATAACCCTGATACCCCATATAACCCAGAATAGCGGGTTATTATTGCTGGCTATGGGCGCCATTTTACTCGCACAGACCAGCATAAATATGGGCGCCAATATTGTCTCACCGGCTAATGATTTTTCTAACTTAGCACCGCAACGTATCAGTTTTCGTACTGGCAGCTTTATCACTGGGGTAATAGGAATTTTGATGTGCCCATGGTTACTGATGGAGAATGCCTCGGCTTATATTTTTACCTGGTTGGCCGGCTATGGCAGCCTACTAGGGGCCATAGCCGGCGTCATGATCGCAGATTATTGGATTTGGCAAAAAAGAATAATTCATTTAGAGGATCTCTATAGAGAGAATGGCGTCTATTCTCGTTGGAACAAGTATGCATTTCTGGCCACCGCTCTGGCTGTAGTGCCGCTCCTTCCTGGGTTTTACGCGGCAGCGCAAAGTACAGGTGGTATTGTAATACAGCCGGATTTATTTGATCGTATATATACCTATGGTTGGTTTTGGACATTTTTTGTGGCCGGGATGTCTTATCTTTTGCTACGGTGGGTATTCCAGCCTCATCTCATGGGTAAGCAGGAAGAACAGCACTCGGCAGTGCATTCACGCGTGTCTCATGAATAAAACAACTAACGCAGTGGCTGGAGAGACAGAAAGCCATAAAGTTGAAACTTTGGGGGTAGCTCCGGTTCCAGATTCAGCGCGTACCATGCGACCAGGTATGCTTTTTCTTATCTGGGCATTGGCTTCTGCGTCTGCGACCACGCCGGTTATTGGGTTGCTACTCAATGGCATTGGCTTGAGGAATTTTGTTTGGATTGTAATTCTGGCACTATTTATTGGTTTGATCCCCGCCGTATTAATGGCGCATATGGGACGCCAGGTGCCGGTTATTTCCATGATTATGGCCAGGCGTACATTCGGAATCGGAGGGGCAACGGTGCTAGCGCTCATGTACACGATTGTGGGTGCTGGTTGGTTTGGGTTGAACACGGATGTGGGTGGGAAAATATTGGAAACGCTTTTCCCCGGATACGGTATCCTTTGGTACATTCTTCTGGGCGCATTACAAATTTTTCTTGTTTTTTTTGGTATGGAGTTACTCGAAAAATTTTATAAATATACGGCATTAATTTTCATTATGTGCTATATGATCCTGGCCTATTACTTGTTTACTCAGCATCCATTTTCAATGCCGATTGCCTCTGAGCCTGTACATTGGGGTAAAGATATAGATCTTGTATTGAGTTTTAGCCTTTTGGCATGGGCTTATGATTTTCCGACGGTGACCAGATTCTGTTCACCTACACAAGAGAGCGAGAACATATTTCGGCAAGCCATTTATGCATTCGCGCCAGCAACAGGAGTTATGACAGCCGTTTTGCTCATGGGAATACTAGGATTGATAGCACTGCAAATGACAGGGGACTGGAATATCGCTTTATTGGGAAAAGATCTACCATTTTGGGGAGAGGTATCGGCGATAGGTGTCATACTGGCTATTGCGCATACTAACGCCATGAATTTGTATCCTGCGGTTACTAAATTACTCGCAGTTGTGAATACTGCCAATAAACCAGGACACTTGATGCAGCCTGTGATAGTGGTTATTTTGGGAGTCTTTGCAACTTTTCTAGCGATAGTCGGTATCCTGAATTATATCGAAGGGTTTCTTTCTTTGTTGGGATCATTCCTGTTTCCATTTACTTTTATTCTCATTATTGACTGGTTTTATTATCGACGTTATACAGAGAATATTAGCCTTTTTTATCAACCTGCCAGAAGATGGCAAGAAAATATTTCCTGGCCAGCGCCATGGGCTATAAGTATGTTGATTTTTGGAATTTTACTGGCGCAAATTAAAATTCATATCTTTAGTTATATTTTTTATTATATTCCGTGGCAGGTTTCATCAGCGCTGATTACTGGAGCGATCTACTATATGGGCTTAAATATTTTAGAACATCGACAAAGACAGAGGGGATTGGCTTAATGAAAAGAGCCGACACAAAATTTGCAGTCTCCGACGCGACCATTGCTCAACTAAGAAGATCTGCCGAGGATGCTTTGCGCAATGCTTATGCTCCCTATTCTCGCTTTTCTGTAGGAGCTGCGATATTAACAGCAAGTGGTCACATTTTTAGTGGGTGTAATATTGAAAATGCAGCATATCCTTCAGGATTATGTGCAGAGGCGGTGGCCATCGGACAAATGGTGACGACTATGGGGCCTCAGAGGATTCTTGCGTGTTATGTGTCATGCAAAGGGCGCGTGCCCGCTTGGCCATGTGGAAATTGTCGTCAACGCCTCAATGAGTTCGCAGATGACGATATGTGGGTTTACACATCCGTTGACGACGGAAGACCTGATGCCTTGCTTTTTCGTGATTTGCTTCCACATCATTTTGGTGCAGCGGATTTAGAAGGAATTCGTTTATGATACTTTGTAATATAAATGTTGATAAATTAAGTGGTTAGTCAATCAACAAAACCCTGAACTGGCTTCATATGTGCTTTAATTTATATATTCTTACAAGCGTATTAATGATGGTTAATATTATTTGTCTTTAATAGGATGAGTATGACACCAGTCGTTTAGTGGATAATTTGGTTAACTTGGAGAAAGGACTATGACTGGTACCACAGCGGATATGAAAGCTATTCAATATCATATTGGGTTATCAAAACAGATGTTGTGCGGTGCCAAATATGCTTTTTTACCTGGTGATCCTGGTCGTGTAGAGCCTATTTCGAAGTACCTGGATAATTCAAGTGTACTCACACAGCATCGAGAATATCGTTCGGTATTGGGGTATGTGGACAGTATCCCAGTACTTGTTATGTCCACCGGGATAGGAGCTCCTTCTACTGGAATTGCTGTTGAAGAACTAGCCAGGCTAGGTATTACCCATTTCTTGCGCTTGGGTACCACTGGTGCAATTCAACCTCATGTGCGTTTGGGGGATTTAATTATCAGCGAGGGCGCAGTAAGATTGGAGGGTACTTCGGGGCACTATGCACCGATAGAGTATCCAGCAGTCCCCTCATTAATACTTACTCAGAAACTGGTTGATTCTTCAAGATTACAAAGTATTTCTTATCATACTGGTATTTGCTGTTCATCAGATAGCTTTTGGCCAGGTCAAGAAAGATATGACTCTTTCTCTGGCTTTGTGCCCAGACGATTTCAAGGTAGCTTGGAGGAGTGGAGACGTTTGGGCGTGTTGAATTTTGAGATGGAAAGTTCAGCGCTGTTTACCATTGCGCGTACTATAGGTATGCACGCTGCCTCATTGTGTGGTGTCATCGCTCTACGCACTGAAGGGGAATCTGTTCAGCAGGATGTTTACGCCCAGGTAATAGAGCGTCTCGCGCTCGTTGCGCGCGTAATGGTTCGTCTTCATAACGAATATATATAAATACTTGTTTCAGTGCATCAGTTTTCCCTAGGCTGTAATTTTGTTCAAGTCGTGCTGATGATTCTCCGCATCGAACAGTTTTTCAATTGGTAGACATATTTTTCTAAATAATCAAGCTTGGATTTCATGACTAATTTTTTCTATTGGTTAAGCGTTGCCTTTTTTGATGTATGGCGATGCGTAAATGACACTTTTATATTGCACGAATAACTTAGATAATAGCAAAGACAGGGTTGCCATGGTTTTATATCATTAAGCTTGGCCTTGCACACGTTGTTTATCCTTGTCAAGACCAGTAAGCCTTAAAATGGTCTTTATTGTGAACAGCGACATGATAATATTCACCCAAATGACATTTATTGTAAACGGGGGCGATTTATGGTGCGACATGATTTTTATAGAGAGCTCTGATGGTGAGTTATATCTGGTATTCAAGTCGTTATTCGTGATGGTTTGAATAAGTTTTACTTTATTTTTTATTATAGAGGGAGAATATACCAATGAAAACTAAATGTAATGTTGAGCCAATCTTTTCTGTATTAAAAAGATCTAGTTTACGACCCGTTCTAGGGCCGAAAATTTTATCTACCTCCGTCTTGGCCGCGTTAAGTGTGTTTGCAAGTTTGGCTCATGCCAGCGATGGATCTGTAGTGCCTGCTAGTCAAAGCACATCGGCTGTGACCGATATTGGTGCTGTCAAAAAAGTTGCCCCACCTGAAAAGGCCGTAACTTCCGTAAATAAGAAAACTGTCACTCACGCGTCTCCAGCCCAAAATTTCCAATCGGTACTTAAACATGTTCCAGGAATGAATGTAATCTCACAAGGGCCTGGCAATCTTTCAGCCACAGATAACGAATTTACCTATCAGGGATTTACCAGTAGCCAAATGGCCTCAAATTTTGATGGGGTTCCTATTATCAATACGTTTCGCGGTGGAGCTGGTGGAACTGGTGACGACCATGCATATACGCCCTTGACTATGGGCCAGATATCTACTGTCAAGGTTTTCAGTGGAGCTAATCAGCCTTCTCAGAATGGAATCAATTCATTGGGAGGAACTATATCATATGAACCGGCTTTGCCGTCGTCAAAGTTTTATGTAGATCTTAATGCTTCAGGTGGTAAATACGGGTACAGGGGTGGAAATTACACAACTGGCTTCTCAGTTAATAGTGGGGCTTTACCGGGTACCAGTACTGAGATGCTCTTTAAGTATTCATACACGCACGCCCCAAGCTTTATGAACAATGTATATGCGGATATTAATTCCTATTACGCTGCTATTGTACAACCTTATAATAATGGGTTGTCACAGCTTAAGCTTGTTGCTGTTTATAACGTAGAACAGGCCCGACAACCATCGTTGGTGCCTTTGGCACTTTTGGCGGGAAACAGGGCCTATCAGGCTCCTTTAGGAGTGGCATATAGTGCTACAAATACCCATGCCTTAAATGTGATCCTGTCATGGAAGAGTTTGTTAAATCAATATATGATGGCTAAAACAAAAGTATTTATCCAGCAGCAGGCAGCTAATAGAACATCATTCACCAATTCTGAATACTATGATAAAAACTATTATGGTTATGCTATTTATCAAGGTTTTCCAGTTGGAACAAATTTAGAGCCCTATGCTGCGCCTCCTTCTACCAACAATAGTTATGATCCAGTCGCTGAATTTGGCTCAGCTGTTAATGGAACACAATATCATAACTATATTGATGACATTCAAAGTGTTGGATTTATTCCATCACTAACATTTTTTGCGCCTCATAATACCGTTGAATTGGGTGCTATGGTGGATTACAGTCAAGATCATAGTGCTGAGTACTGGTATGGGAGTAGCCCAGTGCCAAACATTGACGGATATAATAATGCTTGGAATGAGCATGATACTAGAAATTATAATTATGTTTATTTACAGGATAATATAGATCTTTTAAATGGCAAGCTACATATATATCCGGGCGTAAAATATAATATAGTTTCAACTGGTTGTGATGATGTAACCGGATACTATTATGCGTATGGCGGCCATGTTGATAATACCTATTATTTCTTGGAGCCTTCATTAGGTTTCTCATATACTCCGGTTCATGATGTAAATTTGTATTTCAGTGTTGGTAAAACCAATAAGGTGCCAAATATTAGTGCTTATTACTCCGCTATTGGCGTATCATCGACGCCCGCAGCCATTACCGTCCAGCCAGAAGGCGATATAAGTTATGATGCTGGAATAAGATATAAGAGTAGTTTGCTCTCCACTAACCTTTCATTTTTCCGGCGGAATTTCAGCAACATATTTAGTGAGTATTATGACTCTGCCACTGGCCAGACATTTGAGTACAATAATGGAGCGGCTTTATACCAGGGGGTGACCTTAGGTTTGGACGTACCAGTTAAAGATAATGTATCGCTATTTGGTTCTTATAATTACACGAGTGCAAAATATACAACGCTTTCAGTTGGAACAAACGGAACGTCATATCCTGGGGAATACCGCCCATATGTACCGACCTATACGGCTACTGCAGGCATTCGTTATGAGCATAATGGTTTGTATGCTGCGCTGACTGGTCATTTTGTTGGTCGACAATATATGGCAACTAACAAAGGCCAGACAATCGGTTTGACCTTGCCATCCTATGATACATTAGATTTTAATGTGTCTTATGAAATGCCTATTAATTCTGCCTATGTGAAATCCTTGAGGCTCAGTTTATATGCAGATAATATTCTAAATAACAATTATCTAGTATATGCGGAACAAATGAGTAAGCCATTTTCTTATTTACAGGGTCAGGCAGGGGCGCCTGTCTTTGTTGGGAGTAATGTAAGCCTTCGCTTTGAGTGATTATAGATTTGTGAGCTGAACTTATTTGCAGGCACATTACCTTGCTGTTTTACTGTTTTTGTGCCTGTTACACCTGGAGAAAATAGTGAATACTAAGGTAAGTTATTTTTATACTTTTTGGCATGTCTTCTTATTTCTTTTTTCTTCATGCTCTATGGCAGATACAATTGCTATCTCTCATAGTATTAAATTAGCTATGCCACGCCCTCTCGTCGGTATCATACTTCCCTCAAGTCCCAATACTTATGATCAAATGGCGAGCAAAATAAAGAATCCAAAAATTTATAAGGATGGTTTATTTAAATTTACTAGTGGTACAATTTATGGTGTTCCTGTGATTCTCTCTTCACCTCCTCCCATTGGTAGTTTTAGTCTTACAGCCATTGATACGTATTTACTGGAAACGATTTTCCATCCTGGTTTTGTAATTGATCCCGGCACTGCAGGATCACATTTGCCAGACTTATCGATGGGTGATGTAGTCATTGGAGCCCGAGTTGTTAATTTTAGCAATTATATGACTAATAGTCTGGGAAAAATTGTTCCTGGTCAATTTAGCTCATTAGTCACGGACAAAGAGGGGTATAAAAAAGGCAACCCTAATCCTGAGTACATATATGCAGCTCCGAAGCTGGTTAAGCTTGCCGAGTTGGCAGCAAAAAAAGTTGCTCGATTTACCCCTGCTAATATTTTGTCTGCACCTGCTGGACGTAGGCCATGGATTTTAGTTTATGGGACGCAAGGATCTGGAGCGGCTTGGCTTCGTAATATTAAGCAAATTACTAATAGTACCAATATATTCCATGAAGATGATGAGGCTGGTAATTATCCTATTGCACTGGTCTCGACATTGAATAAGACTAATTTTATAGAGATTCATACTATTTCTGACGCCGCAATGAATGTTCCCACTGTGATAAATAACTACTTTCATTTGTGTTCCGAATATGCTCAGAAAAGGTCTAACCTTATTGCGTTAAAGATGATACAGATGATATCCCGTGATCATAATAATAAAGATTTTAACACTTTTTCTGGAGGTTTTTATGATCCTTGGTCTGGTGAAATATTTTTGAGCTCCATGAAGCCTCCTGGATATGTCTCTCAATGGACTAAAAAATATGGTGTGCTGCGCTGACGATTATGTCAATAACAGCACTCTTCTAATCCCTTTTAAGTTTCTTCTGTAGTTAAATACGCAAGGGTTATTTTATGTATTTATTGTCTCGAGTCAAGGTCGGTCTTTTTTGTGTTATTCCGCTATTGTGGCTTAACCCTGAAATTGCTTTTTGCCACACTTTTTTACCACCATCTAATACACTTAATATTAATCACCCCATTCAGATCAATGCGGACAATATAGACTGGGTTACCCATGTACTACCTACTGGGCGCATAGTCAGTCCGGTGGGTACGGTCAACGGTGCCCCCAATTTTGTCACCCAAGTGGTTCCGATTGGGCATGATGTTGCCGCTCTGGCCAATGGCGCGACCTATGCCCAAACGATTACCTGGTATGATCAGAATACCTTGCAACGTATGGCTGACATGGCCGCGTACAAACAATCAGCAAAATCCACGATAAACCCTACGGACGCCACTGATATTCATAAAAATGTCATTGGTCACCAGAGTTTTTTCCAGGGACTTGCGGCAGGTCCACATAGCATCTTGTATGCAGCCGGTGGAGACACTGGGGATGTGGCCGCATTTCATCTAGTGCATGGTCTGCCCCGGCTGATCCGGCGTTATCCCTTGCGTTGGCAGGCATTCCCTAACACACAATATCCCTATGCATATCAAGGCCATTATAATGATAAGCCCAGGCTGTTTTATCCAGACGCCATTGCGGTTGGCCCTCATGGTCAACATCTTTATGTGACGGGCATGCTTTCCAACAGCTTGGCGCGGATCAATATTCAGAGTGGAAAAACACGTTATCTCAATGTAGGCCCCTATCCTTTTGCCATCACATTGGCTGATAGTGGACAGCGGTTGGTTGTCAGCCTGTGGGGAGGCAATGCGGTGGCTGTCGTCAATCCGGAAAAGATGCAACTCCTGGGCGATATTCGGGTGGGGCCTCCGACAGGTCCCAACAATACGGCAGCCGGTGTACATCCTACGGCGCTGGCAGCGCTGCCCCATTCACCAGACGTGTTTGTAGCGCTGGCCAATATAGATCGGATTGCGGAAGTAAATGTCGCCGATTTGCGTGTAAAAGGCTTTTTGAATGATAGCCCTTATCCCGATGCCCCTCCCGGAACATATCCCGATGGCCTGACCATTGTAGGTTTGCATCTGTATGTGGCCAATGCTGGGAATAATGATGTTGCCGTGTTCAATATCCCTACTGGAAAAGCTTTGGGATTGATTCCCACGGCCTGGTATCCCACGGCGATTTCACATGTCGGGAACCATCTTTATGTGGTTTCCGCAAAAGGACTGAGTTCTGGTCCGAACGTCGAGCATCAATGGGTGGGGGACATGATGGATGGTGTGGTACAAAAAATTGATTTGTCCGGGCTGGATCATGCGCTTCCAGCATGGACCGAGGAAAGTCTTGAAAATGATGGTTTCACAGCCGCACAACGCGCTGCTCGTCATTTGACAGATAGCCAGACAGATCGGTTTCTGCGTAAGCATATCCATTACGTGGTGTTCATCTTACGGGAGAACAAGACCTTTGATGAAGATTTAGGTGACTATAAAGCTGCCGGTGCTTGGGCGGATCCACAGTTGGATTTGTATGGTCCGAAAGAGTTACCGAATCTATATAACCTGTCGAAACACTATGCCCTTTTCGTGAACTTCATGGCCGATGGAGAAGTCACGGCACAGGGGCACCAATGGACCACAGCCGCATCCGATTCGGATTTCGTGCAACGTACCTGGCCGGAATACTATTCTGGCCGGGGCTTGGTGGCCAATCCTGGATGGACGCAATCCCTGGTGCCCGGAGGCGCAACCGGTACTGGTGGCATGCCCGCAGGGGTGGATAATCCTTATGCCATTTATGAAAATCTTTCCGTACTGGGCAAATGGTCGAATCCGTGGATCAGTTATCCTGAGCGCCTCTTTCTTTTTAATGATCTCCTAGATCACAAGATTTCATTCGAGGACTTTGGCGAATTTGTATCGAGATCGGAGGCCGGAAACATTTCCACCGCCATGAAAAAATACCTGGCGACGGGTTTCCCCGGCTGGGATCGCATGATTCTCGACACCTATCGGGAAAAAAAGGCGGTGAACTGGCTCAAAGCGCACCCAGGCTCAAAATTTCCGCATTTCATTTATATTTGGCTGCCGGATGATCACACGGCGGGACGCGAGCCATGCTACTACACGCCTAATTATTATTTGTCGAACAATGATTTCGCGACGGCAAAGTTCATTCACTATCTTTCAACTACCCCGGAATGGAAGCATATGGTCGTCTTTTTGAATGAAGATGACGCGCAATCCGGTGCCGATCATATCAATGCGCATCGGACTTTTGCGCTCGCCATGGGGCCTTG
Source organism: Acidithiobacillus montserratensis (assembly GCF_018853465.1). Taxonomy (GTDB): domain Bacteria; phylum Pseudomonadota; class Gammaproteobacteria; order Acidithiobacillales; family Acidithiobacillaceae; genus Acidithiobacillus; species Acidithiobacillus montserratensis. The sequence continues at coordinate 16,900 of NZ_JABBOU010000051.1, read as the reverse complement.
GGTCAAAAAGGGGTATCTGGAAACCAACCTGTACTCTCAAGTCAATATTCTCAAGACCACAGAAGCCATTTTCGGGTTGCCACCCATGTCTCAATGGGATCAAAATGCGAGCGTATTTGCAGGAATATGGACCGATCATCCTGATTTTTCGCCTACGCCTCCAGTGATCCCCATGCAGATACCAGTCGCATTCAACGCGGGTAAATGCTCCAACTATACCTTGCTGAGACGGGAGGCCGGAGCTTCAGGCCATTATCTGCACCCCGACTCTCAGTGGTATGCATGGTATAAGGCGCATCAAACCGCTCATGGAGCAGGATTGCTAGCTCCCAGTGCGAGCCACGCCTATACGCCAACGACTTTACTCAAAGTTCCTGGTCCGGAGCAGATGAAGCAGGAGTGGATTGCGGCTAAAGGAATCAAGGCGTGGCACAAGGAAATGCAATACCTGAAGGCCTACGCCCAAAAGCAGCATGCTCCACTGGCTGCTTATCAGGCAGGCGAGAAGGAATGAGGGATGGCTAATCCAGATGCTGGGTATAACGGATTTCTTCTAATATAACTCCATCCAGCTCAAATTGCTGTACGCTGTTGAGTTCTGGTGTACAGCCTGCAGCTTCATAAAATCGTTTTGCACGCGGATTGTTGTCGAAAACCCAAAGGCTAATTTTTGGGGTACCCTGTGCAACCAATATTTTTTGCGCTTCCTTCCAGAGGGATTGCCCTACCCAAGTAGACCAGTGCTCTGGCAGAACGTAGAAAGCCCATACTTCGAGATTTGATGAGGAATTGTTTATATGACGTTCAGGACCGATAGAGATGAACCCAATTATCTGTTTATTATATCTTGCGACCAAAGTATGAGCTACATCTTGTTCTATTGATTTCTCCCACATTTCTGTCTTTTCCCATACGGATATTTGTTCTAAATATTTTGAGGGAAAAAGATGAGCATAAGCTTTTTGCCAGCTCGTGACGTGGACTCGTGCAATGGCTGGAGCATCTTCAATAGCGGCTTTACGAATTTGTGGAGTATTTGCTGGCATTACTGTGTTTACCTTGTGCTGCAATTGGATTAATCACTGAGTGCTTCGCAATTGGTGCCCCGGAACGGAATCGAACCGTTGACCTACCGCTTAGGAGGCGGTTGCTCTATCCACTGAGCTACCGGGGCATGGAAGATAGTCTAGCAAAAGCTGGGGTTTCGGTGCGAGCCCCAGCAATCTTGTTTTTAAGTCAAGGTCAGGAAATACGTCGCATAGCAAAACCCATTGACTACGAAATGGTAGGGGCGCAGGGTCACTCCGCGCATCACCAGCAAGAAGGTATAGCCGCCCGCCAGCAAAGTCAGTCCGGCCCCCAGCAGCACAGCAAAAGAAGGATTCCAGGGTGTCAATAAAACGCCAATGGCGGGCAGGAGGCTGCCCTGAAACACCAGAGCACCGGTAATGTTGCCAAAGGCCAGGGTGTCTTTGCCACGGCGTATCCAGAGAATGCTGTTGATTTTTTCCGGCAGCTCGGTAGCAATGGGGACCACCAGCAGTGACAGGATCAGGGCGGAAATACCGAGCCAACTGGACATCCCCTCTATGCCATCCACAAACAAGCTGGCCCCAAAAACAATCATGCCCAAACCGATCATCAACTGCAGCAAAATGACCGGCATTTGTACAGGTAATCCGGTTTTGCTGAGGTACAGGGCATGTCCGGCCTCAGTACCATGACCTTCGGCAACTAAGGCTGCAGACGCCCGCAGGGTGCTCAACACATACAAAAAGTACAGTACAATCAAGATCAGGGCGATGCTGACCCGGGCCAGGGTGATCTGGTGGGGCACAAACAAGGCGATGCAGGAAATGCCAAAGGCAGCCAGAAACCAGCTCAAATCACGCCGTAAACCGCTGGATTCCGGTTGCAGGGTACCGCCCCATCCCCGTTGCGGGGAAACAAATACCGCCATCAAAAACATGGTCAGCGTGGATAACATCATGGGTGCCCCGAGAATGGCGCCAACACCCACTTCTTCGCCGAGATGGGCGGGCTTGCCGGAAGCGGCAGCAAAAACGGCGACAATAGGAACCATGGCTTCGGGGAGGGCGGTGCCGACAGCGGCAAATATCGAGCCGGTGACGCCTTCGGAAATGCCCATACGGTCACCGAGGTGTTCCAGGGCATTGGTAAACGCCTCGGCGCCGGCGAGGATAATGATCAGGGCCGCAATCAGCAAGAGTATATTCATAAAGAGATTATGCCACAGCCGGAATGAAGCACAACGGCAGCGGGGATAATGATATACTGCCGCCATCGTGGGGAATGGCGGATGACAGGAGCAGAGTATGCAAAAGGTATGCAGTTTCTTCGACCGGGATATTTATCATGTGGAGGGTGGAGAAACCCGGCCCGCCGTATTTTTTATTGCGGACAAGGATGCCGGAGGCATTCTGGTCAATGCTCCGGCTTACAGCACCACCTTGCAGGCGGAACTGGCGGCTTTGGCCCCCCTCCAAGTCTTGTTTTTGCCGAGTCATTTCGGTGCTCAGGATGTCTCTCTCTGGCAGCAGGCGGGTTGCAAGCTGGTCGCCCAGCCGGCGGAAGGCCATTATCTGCAGGCTTCCATCGATATACCCTTGGACAGCAAACTGCGGCTGACCCGAACCATCGATTTTCTGCCGATGTCCGGTCGTACTCCCGGGAGTTGTGCCATGCGTCTGAAAAACAAACCGGGAGCTATTTTTTTCGGTCCTATTCTCGAATGTCCCGAACCGGATCAATGGCCTACCCTGATTGCCCATGCCGATGATCATTCCTGGGAAACCCGCATTTTTGGCAGTCTGGGTCTGCAGGACGTACATTATGAATATGCCTTTAGCGATACCTTTGTTGCAGAAAAGACGCCCTTTGGCCCTGGAGCCGATCAGGCTATTCAGTCGGCTTTGAACGCGGTACTGGACAATTAAACGCTGCAAATTCGCGATAATTGGCGTATAGTTCCGACCCTGAATTCTTTGTCCAGGTGTGTCCATGTCTCAACAGTCTGATCTCCGTTTTATTGATTTTGCGCTCGCCGAACCCCTGCAGAAGGCAGTGGCGGAGATCGGCTACGAACAGCCCTCCCCGATCCAGGCACAGAGCATCCCCCCCTTGCTGGAAGGGCGGGATGTCATTGGTCTGGCCCAGACGGGTACGGGCAAGACGGCCGCTTTTGCCTTACCCTTGCTCAGTCGGGTGGATATCAGTCTGCGCGTGCCGCAATTGCTGGTACTGGCTCCTACCCGTGAACTGGCCATTCAGGTAGCCGAGGCCATGCAGAGCTATGCCAAATTCCTGCCCGGCTTCCATGTGCTGCCTATTTATGGCGGGCAGTCCATGGGTCTGCAGCTGAAGCAATTACAGCGTGGTGTGCATGTGGTGGTGGGAACGCCCGGACGCATTCAGGATCATCTGCGCCGCAAGACCCTGCATTTGGACCAGTTGCAGGCGGTGGTGCTGGATGAAGCCGATGAAATGCTGCGGATGGGTTTCATCGATGCCGTGGAAGATATTCTTCAGCATACCCCCGATGGCCGGCAGGTGGCCCTGTTCTCGGCGACTATGCCCGAGGCTATCCGGCGCATTGCCAAGACCTATCTCAAGGATCCTCTGGAAATTCGCATCAAGTCTGCCACCACGACGGTAGCGACCATTCGCCAGCGCTACTGGCAAGTCAGCGGCACTCACAAGCTCGATGCCCTGACCCGGATTCTGGAAGTGGAAGACAGTAATGCCTGGATTGTGTTTGTACGCACCAAAACCGCCACGGTGGAACTGGCCGAACGTCTGGAAGCCCGGGGATATGCCTGCGGTGCCTTGAATGGTGATTTGAGCCAGGCCTTGCGTGAGCAAACCATCGAACGGCTGAAATCCGGGGCTCTGGATATTGTCATCGCCACGGATGTGGCTGCGCGGGGGCTGGATGTGGAGCGCATCACCCACGTCATCAATTATGATATTCCCAACGATACCGAAGCCTATGTGCATCGGATCGGGCGGACCGGGCGGGCCGGCCGGACCGGCGATGCCATTTTGTTTGTCGCGCCCCGCGAAAGGCATTTGCTCCGCGCCATCGAAAGAGCGACGGGACAGACCATCACTGCCATGCAGTTGCCCAGTATCGCCGATGTGGCGGATCGGCGCATGACCCAGTTCAAGGATCAGTTATCCGAAGTCATCAATGCGGAAGACCTGTCGGTTTTTGAATCGCTCATCGCGGATTTCCAGCAGGAACATGATGTGGGACTCAGTGAAATTGCAGCGGCACTGGCCTACATGGTCCAAAAGGAGCGGCCACTGATTCCGGTGGAAGAACCGACTCGCCCCATGCGTACGGAATCCAGCGGCAGCGGACGGCCTGCATCCGGGCGACGGCAGGGCGACAACGAAAGGCCGGTTCGCAATGATCGCGGTGCCAACCGTACGCCCCGCAAGCCCCTGGGCGATGATCTCCCCATGCGCCGCTTTCGGCTGGATGTGGGCGAAGACCACGGTGCCCAGATCAAGAATATTGTCGGTGCCATTGCCAATGAGGCGGGTATTCCCAGTCGTCATATCCGCAAGGTTGAAATCCATGGGGATTACAGCACCTTGGAGTTGCCCGCAGATACCCCGGCGGCGGCCTTGCAACATTTGCAAAAAGTCTGGGTAGCTGGTCGCCCTTTGCAGATTGCGCCCCAGGAAGCAGGCAGGGAAAAGTCAGCTGCACCCAAACGCTCCACAACAGCACGCGCCCGTACCGATGAAGCGGCTAAAGCTCCGCGAAAAATTTTGTCGGTGACGGCAAAATCAGGCAAAACTGAGGGAAAAACCTGCAGCAGCACAGCCGGAAAACGCAAGAAGCCTGGCAGAGAACGTTAATTATCAAGGTTTCCGGGCCTGGGATGGAACAGACCAGAGAATCGGGAGGCCACAAGCTTCCCGTAGAACTTTTGTAGATGGAAACATTAGGGGAAGCGGGTGGCTGGCCCACCCGCTGAAACCATCAGGCCCGACGCACCTTCTCGGCTTGCAGACCTTTAGGACCACGCGTTACTTCAAAATTGACCCGTTCACCTTCGGCCAGGGTCTTGAAACCCGTACCTTCGATGGCGGAGTGGTGTACGAACACATCTTCCTTGCCATCTTCCGGTGTAATGAACCCAAATCCCTTGCTGTCATTGAACCACTTCACTGTACCAACCGCCATTTCACACCCCAAAATAATCAAAAATAGCCCAACTGGCTGTTTTCAAGAATAGCATATACCAAGCCCCGCGCAAGTTCGTTGGCCGATCAGTTTGTTAGGCGCTCAGCTTTTGGAAATGCCGTGTTTTTCCATGAGGCGATACAGTGACACCCGCGAAATTCCCAGTTGTCGGGCCGCATTACTGACGCTGCCCCGGCTCTGTGCCAGAGCGCCACGAATGGTGCTGGCCTCGGCCGTATCGCGGGCTTCATTCAGGGTGACCTGCATACGCGAGTTGGTACGCCGTTCCAGGCCCAGATCAACGGGAGAAATCAGGAATTTTTCACACATCACCATGGCGCGGCGGACGCGATTGATGAGTTCGCGTATGTTGCCCGGCCAGTCATAATGATTCATGGCATGCAGGGCCTCTTCACTGAAGCCTTTGACGCGCTGAGCTTTTTCATCAGAAAAACGGGTAAAAATGTATTGCGCCAGCAAAGGGATATCACCCATGCGCTCGCGCAGCGGCGGCATTTTGATCTGCAATACATTAAGGCGATAGTAGAGATCCTGGCGGAAGCGTCCGTCCTTGATAGCTGCTTCCAGATTGATGTGAGTCGCGGCCAGTACCCGGACATTGACTTCAATATCCTGACGGGCACCCACCCGGTGGATGGTTTTTTCCTGGAGAAAACGCAGCAGATTGGTTTGCAGATCCAAGGGCAGGTCGCCGATTTCATCCAGAAAAAGAGTGCCGTTGGCAGCTGATTCAATCCGGCCAATTTTACGTTCATGGGCACCTGTAAAAGATCCTTTCTCATGACCGAACAATTCAGACTGAATCAGATTGGTGGGCAGGGCGCCGCAGTTGACAGCGACAAAAGGCCCATCCTTGCGGGCGGAGCGTTCATGAATGGCCTGGGCGGTGAGTTCCTTGCCGGTACCACTTTCTCCGGTAATGAGGACAGGCGCTTCCACTCCCGCCACCTTGCGGATTTCCTGGTAGATTTTCTGCATCTGATCACTGGCCCCGACCATTTCGCTTTCGGGATGACGATGAAGGTCCCAGTGATCTTTAGTAAAGGTATCAGCACTGATTTCGGCCATGCCGAGGGCATGACCAAGAGTGATGGCAAGGCGGCGCGCATCCACCGGCAAGGTGTGATAGTCATAAAAGGCGCTGCCGATCAGCTGGCGAAAAGCCGGGAACTCTGAGGCTCTGGGGGGAATCAGAGCGATCTATTTCAGCATCTGGGATTGGGCCAGCATCAACTCAACCCGATGGGCGTGGTCCACAAACTCTTTCTCGCCAAAGCCGACGACCCCGACCAGGGCGCCGGTTTTTATGGCAAATTGAGGAAGTTCGGCCAGAGAGGGCACGCAGAGAATATGCCATCCCTCTTCTTTGAGGACGTCCACAGCACTGGCGATGATTTCCTTTTCTCCAACGTAGAGGACAGAGCGTTCTACAGATTGTTCAGAGACATTGAGCGCAGCTTTTTTGGGCATGTCTACTCCTTCGAATTTGTTACAAGTGTCGCATAGATTTCACAAATTCCCAATACACCCATGGCGGCCCCGGAATGGCCTCCTTAACGCAGGGATTGGGGATCGACATCCACCGACCAGCGCACCTTGCGCGCTTCCGGCAGTTTTTGACAGAGTGGTAACCAGATTCTCAGGGCTTTTTGCATGTCCTGACGGGTGGGCGCTTCTACCCACAGTTCTGCGCGTTCAAATCCGGCCCGTTTTTCCAGCAGAGCCGGTTGCGGGCCGCTGATCTGCAGAAATGCCGGCGCGCAGTAACGAGCCGCTTTGAGAAAGCGTTCAATGGGGGGCCGTTGATGGGCTTCGGCGCTGAGCAGGGTCAGGGCAGTGTAAGGAGGGAGCCGCGCCTGGATGCGTTCCTGCAGGAGCAATTGGGCGGCTTCGTGGTAGTCTCCAGAAGCCAGTTTCTGGATCAGGGGATGCTGGGGCAGATGGGTTTGTAACAGCACTTGTCCGGGTCGATCTTCGCGTCCCGCTCTCCCTGCTACTTGCAGGACCGTTTGCAGTAGGCGCTCCGGAGCGCGGAAATCGGCGCTGAACAGGCCCTGATCCGTATTGATGATGCCGACCAGAGTCACCGCCGGGAAATGATGGCCCTTGGCGAGCATCTGAGTACCCACCAGAATGGCCGGCTGGTTTTGATGGATCTGTTCCAGTATCCGGGCAAATCCCTCTCGCCCGGGGAGCGCATCCCGATCAATACGCCAGACGGGTGTGTTGGTAAAGCGCTGGCACAGGACCTCCTCCAGTTGCTCCGTACCCTGTCCGGCGGTAACCAGGGCGGCGCTGTGACATTCCGGGCAGTCTGCGGGCCAGCGGGATTCGTGCCCGCAATGGTGGCAGCGCAGGCGTTCCTGTTGACGATGCCAGGTGAGAGCGGCACTGCAACGCGGGCAGTGCAGAACATGACCGCAATCGTGGCAGAGAACGGCGGGTGCATAACCCCGGCGATTCAAAAAAAGCAGCACCTGGTTGCCTGCTGCGAGGGTATCCCGGCAGGCGCTGAGCAGGGTGCTGGATAAACCGCCCTGCAGATATTGGCGGCGCAGGGGGATAATCGTTATGCCCGGAAGCGACGCCTTGGTGGCGCGCTGGCGGAGCTGGAGGAGCTGATAGCGGCCTTGCTGAACATTGTAGAGACTTTCCAGGGAGGGAGTGGCGGAGCCGAGAATAACCGGAATTTGCTCAAGCCGGGCGCGCTGAATGGCCATATCTCTGGCGGAGTAATGCCAGCCCTGATGTTGTTTGAAGGAAGGGTCGTGTTCCTCGTCGATAATGATGCAGGCCAGGCGCGGCAGGGGCACAAAAAGGGTGGAGCGGGTGCCGATGAGGAGCTGCAACTGCCCCGTGGCAGCCCGGGTCCAGATGCGTAGGCGCTCTGTATCGCTCTGGGCAGAATGCAGGGCGGCGACGCCGGCGCTGCCAAAACGGGTTTGACAGCGGGCGAGCAGTTGGGGGGTCAGACCAATTTCCGGGACGAGGATGAGCACCTGCTGTCCAGCTTCCAGGTGAGGGCGAATGGTTTCGAAGTACACTTCAGTTTTGCCACTGCCCGTCACCCCGTCCAGCAGCCAGCAGCTGAAACCCTGATTCTGGCGCAACTGCAGGATGGCTTGGGATTGCTCGGAATTCAGGGCATAAGGCACAGGCTGCGCACAAATCTGGGGCGTGGGTAATGTCCGTGCTTCTACCCAGCCTTTTTTGAGAGCCTGCTGGAGGATGGGCCGTAAGGGGGTCGGAATTTCAGCTATGGGTTTGGGGGCGCTGAGCAGGCTGATCAGAGCCATTTGCCGACTGCCGGGACGGGGCGGTAGCTGTTCAGATCGGGAGAGCTGGTAGACGCGTGGCGCAACCTCGGGTAATGACCGCCCCTGGCGAAGCAGGGCAGGTAAGGCTGCAGACCAGACATCGCCCAGCGGATGATGATAATAGCGGGCACCAAAGTGCAGCAGCTGTTGCAGGACTTCTGGAAGCAGAGGCTTGGTATCGATGACCGCCTCTATGGGTTTTAAGTGGATGTCTGGCGGACAGTCGCCATAGCCCAGCAATATGCCCACGCGGCTGGTTTTGCCAAAAGGAACGCGGAGCCGCACCCCGGGAGGAAGTGGACCGGTGATGCTGGGCAGGGCGTAGGAAAATATTCGGGGTAGGGGACCCAGAATGGCTACTTCCAGGCAGGCTATCTCAGCAGGCATTCAAGTTGCCCACAAGTTCTGTGGATAAGTCTGTGTATGGACCTTCGGAAAACACGCATATGTCCAGTGCTTCAAGAGCTTAGAGGGCTTGCTCAAAAAAGTGGCAAGAGCAAAAGTATATTAAAAACAAAATGATAGTATTTTTCAACAACAACTTAAGCCCAGTGGGCGAAGTTTCAGTAGTTTATTCGTAAACTGTGTATAAGTTTTCCAAAAACGCGCAATCCCTTCCCATTATCCCCATGTTACCGGCGCCGAAATGGCCCCGGGATGTGCGAGACCGGCGACAATCCCCCAGAAGAGAATGAGGCCGATCCAGTTATTGTGCAGGAATGCGCGAAAAGCTTGATCCCGATCCCCGCCCAGCAAGTTTTGTTCATAAATAGCGAGCAGCAGGGCCCCCAGCAAAGCTACCCAGTAAGGCCAGTGCATGGGGTTGTTCAGACCAATACCGCAAAAAATGCCGAACATGACCAGTTGCAGTCCGGCAATGGCGTAGCGATCCCAGCGCCCAAAAAGAATGGCAGTGGACTTGATACCGGCCTTCAGGTCGTCGGGACGGTCGGCCATGGCATAGGCCGTATCGTAGGCGACCACCCAGCAGGCGTTGGCCAGCATCAGCCACCAGGCAATGGCCGGGACGCTGCCCCGGGTGGCGGCAAAGGCCATGGGAATTCCGAAGGAAAAGGCAATGCCCAGATAGGCTTGAGGAAGATGGGTGAAGCGTTTGAACAGCGGATAGGTAATGGTGATGAATACCGCGCCGCCCGCCAAAGCCAGGCTGAGCCAATTCAAAAAAGGCAGTAACGCTGCCGCCAGCAGGCAGAGCAGCACAAAGAGGCGCAGAGCTGCAGCGGGTTGAATCAGTCCCGCTGCCAGCGGCCTTTGTCTGGTGCGGGCTACCTGCTGGTCAAAATCCCGATCGAAATAATCATTGATGACACAGCCAGCCGAACGCATCAGCCAGGTACCCAGAGTGAAAATTACAAAAAGCCGCAGGGAAGGGGTGCCTTGGGCGGCCAACCAGAGTCCCCAGTAGGTTGGCCACAGTAACAGGAGCGTGCCGATGGGACGATCTACCCGCATCAAGGCCAGATAGGCCGACCAGCGCTGCTGCAGGGAGCTTTGCGCAGTCATCAGCGTCGCCCTCGCCCTGCCCAGCGCGGTAGGTCCGGCAGAAAGTACTCTTCCACCAGTACCTCAGTATGTCCCCGTCGTAAAATGGAGCGCCGCCGCCAGGCGCGTTCGCCATAACGGGGTAGGCTATCCAGAGTGATCGGCGATCGCCGCAAACGCCGATGCCGGAAAAGTGTGTTGCCGATGGGACGGGATCCATGTCGGGCCAGGGGTAGCAGACCATGTCGCAGGCCACTCAGGGGAATGCTGGTCATGGCCCAGATGGCCGGACGCTGAGGATCTCCGGCGTGGAGCAAGACTTCCCGCCAGAAAATTCGCTCGCCCCGATGTAAATGCAAGAGCCGCTGCTCAGCGTGGAAGGGCCTGCGTCGCCCGCTGCCAATGACCTGGGCGCGGACCTGTCGAGCGTCACCATAGGCGCGCTGGAGGGCGGCCGTCAGGGACGCCGGAAGAGTCAACCAAGACCATAAATGCCTGGGCGCATGCTGCAAGGACGGAGTTTTATAAGCCATGACCGGAAACAAAGCAGGCCCATCCCTAAGGGTGAAAAACGAATTGATCGACCCGTGCGGGCGGCAGATTGCGCAAGACCATGGCGGGGCGCCCGCGCCGAAACGCCGCAGGCAAGCCCTGGCAGGAACTGCGGAAGTGGTAGGTGAACTGAATAAATACCGTACCTTGCTGGCTGATCCCCGGAAGCTGCTGAAAAATCCGGGTGACAATTTCCCGGGGAATGGTGCGCAGGGGCAGGCTGGACACAATGGCCCGCACCTTGCCCCGCTGTGCCAGCATCTCCTGAAGTTGGGCGGCATCGCCTTCAATGATTTCCAGCTGCGGAAACTGCTGGCGCAGATGCCGGACCATACTGGGCGCCTGTTCGACCAGCACCAGATCCCGGGCATCAATACCCCGGGCGAGCAGGGCTTTGGTGACCGGTCCCATGCCCGGTCCGAGTTCAATCACCAGACCCGGTCCGTCGGGAACCATGGCTGCCATACGTCTGGCGAGAAAAGGCGAGCTCGGAAGTACGGCGCCAATGGCCTGGGGATCGCGCAAAAATTCGCGGGTAAAATGCCAAGCCTGGGATACTGGCCCGGAAGATTTGGACATGAAGCTCCTCCACCGGATGACAGAGCTGTGCACGGATTTGCGCGGGGCTCCATTGAATGGCCCATACTCTAGCATGGGCGGCAGGCCGAGCGAAACAAGCCCCCTTGTCAAGCGGAAGGACTGGCCCTATCATCGACTACGAGTCATTTTTTTCCGGAAATGCATTGCAAAATCTGTTTATTAAAACTTACGGTTGTCAGATGAACGAATATGACTCCGAGCGCATGGCCGATCTGCTGGCGCAAAGTCATGGTCTGACACTCGTGGATGATCCTCAGCAAGCTGACGTGCTGCTCCTCAATACCTGTTCCATTCGCGAAAAAGCCGAAGACAAGGTTTTTACCCAGTTGGGATTCTGGCGTCCATTCAAGGAAAAACGCCCTGAAGTCATTATTGGTGTGGGCGGCTGTGTGGCCAGTCAGGAGGGTGTAAAGCTGCGTCGCCGTGCGCCTTATGTGGATCTGGTATTCGGTCCGCAGACCCTGCACCGTCTGCCGGATTTGCTGGATGCCTGTCTGGCGGAGCGCCATCCCCAGGTGGATGTGGACTTTCCGGTGTTGGAAAAATTCGATCGCCTGCCGCAGCGCCCCGGACGTGACGGTGCCACGGCTTTTCTGACCATTCAGGAAGGTTGCGACAAGTTCTGTACTTTCTGCGTAGTGCCCCATACCCGGGGGCGGGAATATAGCCGTTCCATGCCCGATATTCTTCGTGAAGCCCGCAGTCTGGTGGATCAGGGGGTGCGCGAAATCACCCTGCTCGGCCAGAATGTCAACGCCTATCGGGGGGCCACAGGACTGATCGGTGAAGGCGGTCTGGCCGAACTGCTGGAACGTCTGGCCCGCATTCCCGGTTTATTGCGCCTGCGCTACACGACCTCGCACCCCAGCAATCTGGATGATGAACTGATTGCCGCCCACGGTTCCATTGATATGCTGGCACCCCATCTGCATCTTCCGGTGCAAAGTGGTTCGGACCGCATTTTGCGCCGGATGCATCGTAAGCATAATGTCGAACAGTATCTGGATAAAATCGCGCGCTTGCGGGCAGCGCGGCCGGGCATACAGATTTCCTCGGATTTCATTGTCGGATTTCCGGGGGAGACAGAGGCTGATTTTGCGGCGACCATGGATTTGATCGAGACGGTACGTTTTGATCAGTCCTTCTCCTTCAAATACAGCCAGCGTCCCAATACCCCTGCCCTGAAACTCAAGGATGATGTGCCTGAAGCCGAAAAAAATGCCCGCCTTGCCATTTTGCAAAGCCGTATCAACGGACTTGCCCAGGGTTATGCCGAGGCTCTGGTAGGTACGCGTCAGGCGGTACTGATTACCGGTCCTTCGCGGCGGGATCCTCAGGAAGTGACCGGCAAAACGGCCTGTAATCGCTCTGTCAATCTGCCCGGCAGTAGCCACTGGGCGGGGCAGATGCTGGACGTAGAAATCACGGCGGCTTTGCCCAACAGTCTGCGTGGTCGCCTGGCGCAGTCTGATCCTACGGCCCATCGTCTTGCCGTATAATCCCATGGAGCCTCCCAGTAAGCCTGCTGCTGTCACCCATGGCGATTTTATTGCCGAGCAGGCCAGCGCCACAGCGCTGTCAGAACTTGCCGGAGAACTGGACAGTCATCTCAAGCAACTGGAATCCCGACTGGGCGTCGTCGTGCTCCCCCGTGGGGAGCGTTTTCATATTACCGGACCGCAAGCTTCCGTAGAGGCCGCCAAAATCGTACTGACCCAGCTCTATGATCAGGTGAGTCAGGGGCGCAGGCTTTCCAGTCATTGGGTACACCAATGTATCCAACGGGTTCAGGTGGAAGCGGAAAAAGATGCCTCCGAAAATTTGGAATCCGCAGGTATTCAAACCCTCAAGGGTACTATCAGGGGCCGGGGCGCCCGTCAGCGCCGTTATCTGGATTCCATCCGGCAGAATGATCTGACATTTGGTATTGGTCCGGCAGGCACCGGAAAAACCTATCTGGCGGTAGCGGCAGCGGTGGAGCAGATCGAGCGCAATCAGGTGCGTCGCCTGGTATTGGTCCGGCCGGCGGTGGAAGCGGGTGAACGCCTGGGATTCCTGCCCGGATCCCTGAGCGAAAAAGTCGATCCTTATTTGCGCCCCCTCTATGACGCCCTCCACGAGATGATCGGCTATGAAAAAGTGGCCAAACTCATTGAGCGACAGATTATTGAAGTAGCACCCCTGGCCTATATGCGCGGGCGCACCCTTAATGATGCTTTCATCATTCTCGATGAAGCCCAGAACACCACTCCCGAACAGATGAAAATGTTTTTGACGCGCATGGGTTTCGGGGCAAAAGTCGTTGTGACCGGCGACGTGACCCAGATCGATTTGCCCCGTGGACAGCTTTCCGGACTGGTGCAGGTGCTGGATGTGTTGGACGCCATGCCGGGAGTGGACATGGTTTTTTTCGAAAGTGCTGACGTGGTTCGTCATCCGCTGGTGGCGCGTATCATCCAGGCTTATGATCGCTTCGGGGAAAAGACATGAGCCGCTTATACTTGCGCATCGCTGTGGATGGCGCAGTAGCCGAAGCTGCTATCCCCTCCCGGCAGCAGGCCCGAGAGGCCATTCTTCGGGCATTGTCGGTAGCGTCGCCGCGACTGGCTGATCCGCAACGCATGGTGGAAGTTTCCCTGGCTCTGGTGAGTAACGCAGAAATTGCCGCCTTGAATGACCAATATCGGCAACGCCAGCAGCCGACCAACTGTCTCTCTTTCCCCCAGGATCCTTTGCCTCCGGTATTCCGTCGTGATCTGCTCGGCGATATCGTCATTGCCCCTGACGTCGTTATCGGGGAAGCGGCAGATCAGGGTAAACCACTGATGCATCATTATCGTCATTTGTTGATTCACAGTACCTTGCATCTTCTGGGCTTTGACCATATTGACGAGCAGGAAGCCCTGATCATGGAACAACTGGAAACCCGATTACTGGCTGAAATGGGTGTGGCCGACCCTTACCTGAACCACGTACATGAGTGAAGATCGAAGTACCCAGGAGCGCCCGCGCAGTTGGTGGGCGCGTTTTACCCAGTCCCTGCGCGGTAATGTCGAAGATCAGGACAGTCTGCTGGATCTGGTCCGGGAGGCGGGCGAAAGGCAGGTGATTGATGCTGAAGCGGCGCGCATGGTGGACGGTATTTTCCGGATGGGTGAATTGACGGTGCGCGATGTGATGATTCCCCGTGCCCAGATGGAAGTCATCGAAATGGATATGGCCTTGCCGGAGATCATCGCCCGGGTTTCGGAAGTCGGCCACTCGCGTTTTCCGGTGGTGGGCGAGGACCGGGACGACGTGCGTGGCATCCTCCTGGCCAAGGATCTGCTGCAAGCCTGTCGTGCCGATACCCCCATGCCACGTCTCGCTGAGCTGCTGCGGCCGGCGACCTTCATCCCCGAAAGCAAGCATCTGGATCATTTGCTCTACGAATTTCGTACCGGGCGCCATCATATGGCCGTGGTGGTGGATGAGTACGGTGGGGTAGCCGGACTGATTACTATTGAGGACGTGCTGGAAATCATTGTCGGGGAAATCGAGGACGAATATGACATTGATGAAGATGTCATGATAGCCTCACGGGAGGACGGTGACTTTCTGGTGAATGCTCTGATTGCTCTGGAAGATTTTAATGCCCATTTTGGCGCACGCCTTGCTGATGGTCATGCTGATACTCTGGGCGGTTGGGTGGCTACCCGTCTGGGTCATGTGCCGAGGGTGGGCGAGGTGATTGAGGAGGGTAATTTGCGACTGGAAGTACTCAGAGCGGATCGGCGGCGGGTGCAAATTGTTCGGGTATCCCCACCGCGAAGTGCTGCCTTGCCGGAGCTGCCCGAGCAGGAGCCTTCATGACCCAGGCCACAGCCCGTACCCTGGCATTTCCCCTGCGGCTTCTGGCCGCATTAATTTTGGGTGGCCTTTGGCCTCTAGCTTTTGCTCCTTTCAATGCCTGGTATCTGGCTATCGTTCTGCTGTTCGGCCTGTTCTGGCTGGCTATCACCGCAGAACGTTCCCGGCAGGCGGCGGCCTTGGGTTATGCCTTCGGTTTCGGGGCTTTTTGCAGCGGGGTCAGCTGGATTTCCATCACCTTGCACAATTTTGCCCACATGGACTGGCTGCTGGCGGGTGGTGCTGTCGCTTTGCTGGCCGCTTACTGCGCCATTTATCCGGCCCTCGCTCTGTGGCTGGCCAGCCGGTTTTTTCAGGGGAATCTCCGATTGCTGGCATTGCCGGTGTTCTGGATATTCGCTGAATGGTCTCGGGCCCGCTTGTTCACTGGTTTTCCCTGGCTGGCCACAGGCTATACCCAGACCCATGCATTCCTGGGTGGCTTCGCGCCCTGGTTGGGGCAATACGGCGTAGGTCTCGCCACGGCTGCTTTTGCGGCCATTTTGCTATGGATTTTGCGGGAGTCCCTGTCCAGGCAGGTGCTGCTCGGTGGGGTTTCGGCCTTGCTGCTGCTTTCCGGTCTGGCGCTGGCGGCGGGTTCAGTGCGTTTTACTCATCCCACCGGGCACAAGCTGCGGGTCAGCTTGCTGCAAGGCGATATCCCCATTACGGAAAAATGGAACAATGCCGCCATTGGCCATATTTTGCATCATTATGTCCAATTGATTTTGCAGGCGCCTAAAAATAGCCAACTCATTGTGTTGCCAGAGACGGCCTTCCCTGTTTTTCAGACGGAAATTCCCGGCCTCATCAGCCAGTTGCAAGAGTGGTCCGCGCAAAACCACAAAATCCTGATTATCGGTATTCCTGAAGCGGCGGGCGGTAAATACTACAACGCCGCCATGGAAATTGATGGCCATGCGCCCCTGCGCTGGTATCAGAAAGAACATCTGGTGCCTTTTGGCGAATATATTCCCTTACCGCAACTGTTAGGCCCTCTGGTGCACCATTTTTTGCCCGGTCTGGGAAGTTTCTCCTTCGGGCATGGCCCCTATGTCCTGCCGGTGGACGGACAAAAAGCGGGGATGAGCATCTGTTATGAAGAATCCTTTTCCAGAGACGTTCGCAAGGGCGTCAGGGAAGGGGCGACCTTCCTGCTCAATATCAGTGATTATGCCTGGTATGGACATAGTATTGCCGCTGCCCAGAGTATGCAGATGGCGGCTATGCAGTCGCGGCAGCAACAAAAGCCAGATGTGCGCGATACCAATACCGGCATCACCACCCTGATTTCACCCGATGGTCAGATAAGCACCCAACTCCCGCAATTTGTGACCGGCACCCTGAATGGTGCCGTTCAGCCCATGGCGGGTGAAACCCCCTATGGCCGTTGGGGGAGTCTGCCTTACTTGTTGCTTAGTGGGTTATGGGTACTGCTGGCGCTGGGGCTTACTCGCCGGCAATCATCATCTCGTCAATAAGAATAGAGGCACAACCCGTGTTGCCGTGGGTGAGCAGATCATTGCCGACCATCTGCAGGCCCTTGAACATGGCTTGCAGGCTGCCCGCGATGGTGATTTCCTCCACCGGGTATTGAATCTCGCCATTTTCTACCCAGAAACCGGCGGCGCCGCGAGAATAGTCGCCAGTGACCATATTGATCCCAAAGCCAATCAGCTCTGTGACCAGCAGACCACGCCCCATTTCCCGGATCATTTCCTGCAAAGAATGACTGCCGGGTTCCAGAGTCAGATTGTGAACACCCCCGGCATTTCCCGTCGTCGGCATGTTTAACTTGCGG
>NZ_JABBOU010000050.1 GCF_018853465.1 Acidithiobacillus montserratensis | reverse complement strand
CCCGCCATGCCGGGGTACCTTTGGAAGTGGGTTGTGATGCCTTAAGCCGTTTTCAGGGCGTACGCCGGCGTCTGGAGTTGCGTGGTACGGTGGCCGGAGTGGCGGTATATGATGATTTTGCCCATCATCCGACGGCCATTGCCGCCACCATTGCCGCTCTGCGCGGGCGCATGGACGGTTCCGGCCGCCTGATTGCTGTCTTGGAGCCGCGTTCCAACACCATGAAGCTGGGGGTGCATCAGCAGACCCTGGGCGCCAGTCTGGAAGGAGCGGATCAGGCTTTGGTGTTTGCCCCTGGCAATATCGGCTGGGACGTGGCTACAGCCTTGGCGGGGAAAGCGGCGGTATACTCAGACTTGGACCCGCTACTGCAAGATCTTGTGCAGAACCTGCAGAGGGGTGATCAGGTGCTGGTGATGAGCAACGGGGCTTTTGCGGGTATCCATGGCCGCCTGTTGGCGGAACTGGCCCGCTGCGACGCAGAAAAGAAGGGAGATTCCGTATGAATGAACAGCGCGCGCAGGATCGGATTTGTGTAGCCATGACCGGGGCTTCGGGAGCCGCCTATGGTATTCGCCTGGTGGAGGTGTTGCTGACCGCCGGGGCGCAGGTGTATCTGCTGATTTCCGACGCAGCCCGAGTGGTCTGCCGGGAGGAATTGGGGCTGGATTTGCCCGAAAAGCCCGAGGCGGTGGCTCAGTTTCTTCATGCCCATTTTGGCCTGGAAGAGCCCGGTCTGCTTTCGGTGTATGCCCCCCATGACTGGTATGCGCCAGTGGCTTCAGGCTCCAACGCACCCCGGGCCATGGTGATTTGTCCCTGTTCCGGGGGTACTCTCGCGGCCATCGCCCATGGCTTGTCCGACAACCTCACCGAGCGGGCCGCCGATGTCATGCTCAAGGAAGGCCGCAAGCTGGTGCTGGTGCCGAGGGAAAGCCCGGTGTCCACCATTCATCTGGAAAACATGCTCAGCCTCGCCCGCATGGGGGTGCGCATACTGCCCGCCAGTCCGGGTTTTTATCACCGTCCCCAGCGCATTGAAGATCTGGTGGATTTTATGGTGGCGCGGGTGCTGGATCAGATTGGTGTCGCCAATCAGATCAGCCGGCGCTGGGGGGAGTAGGCAGTTCACCGGTAGCGCGCAGGCTGTTCAGTAGCCTTTCGCCGCGTTCGCCATGAAAAAATGCGCGGATATAGGGATGATCGACGGCTTGAACCTCACGCAGTGGTCCCACAGTCAGTACCTGATGATCGGCGAGCACCGCCACCCGACTGGCGGTGGCGGCCAAACTGTCGAGGTCGTGACTGACCATGACCACGGTAAAGCCAATATCGGCATGGACTTGACGGAGCAGGGCGTCAAAATCCGAGGCGGCAATGGGGTCGAGTCCGGAAGTGGGCTCGTCCAGAAAGAGAATTTCCGCTTCCATGGCCAAGGCCCGGGCCAGCGCTACCCGTTTGATCATGCCTCCCGAGAGTTCTGCCGGAAGTTTCCAGGCATCGTTTGGTTTGAGCCCTACCATCTGTAACTTGAGAGTGACCAGATCATTGATTTCGGTGCGGGTCAGATGTCCCCACTCGCGCAGGGGGAAGGCGATATTCTCGAAAACCGTCAGGGCGCTGAACAGGGCACCTTGCTGAAAGAGCACTCCCCAGCGCTGACGCAGGGCGGTTTGTGCGCGCAGGGTAAGGGTTTGGGGGTTTTCGCCGAGTATGGTCAACTGCCCTTCAGCAATGGGAACCAGACCCATCATGGCCCGTAACAGGGTGGTTTTGCCGGTGCCGCTGCCACCGACGATGGCGAGAATCTCCCCACAGTGTACCTTGAGATTCAGGTGGCGGTGTATCCAGTAATCCCCGAAGCGGGTGCCGATATTGTCCATGATGATGGCGTCGGGGCGTTCCATCAGCTGATTCCTGTGTTGGCGAATACCAGGGCGAGAATGGCATCGATGAGGATCACCAGGGTGATGGAAAACACTACGGAATTGGTGGTTTCCCGGCTCAGGCTGGTGGTGTTGGGTTGAACTTTGAGGCCGTGAAAACCGGCAATCCAGGCAATCAGAATGCCGAAGATGGCGCCTTTGATAATGCCCAGCCACAAGTTGAAGCTGGGTACGGCGACGGGCATTTCCTGGATGAAAAAATGATAACTGATGCCCAGGTTGGCTTTGGCCACCAGCATGGCCCCGAGGATACCGACCATGTCCGTCCAAAGCACCAGCAGTGGGACGACGATGGCCAGGGCGATGACCTTGGGCAGCACCAGACGGCGAATGGGGGGGATGCCAAAGGTGCGCAGGGCATCCAGTTCTTCGGTGACGCGCATGGCACCAATCTGGGCGGTAAAGGCCGAACCCGACCGCCCGGAGAGAATCACCGCCGTGATCAAGGGACCAAACTCCCGCAAAATACTCAGCCCGGCAATGTTGATGATGTAAATGTTGGCGCCATATTGGGCCAGCGTCGAGGCCGACTGGAAGGAAATCACAATACCGATCAGAAAGCCGATGAGGGTCAGGATGGGCAGTGAACTGGGGCCGGTATTGACAATGGTGGCGGAAATTTCCCGCCAGGGAAAGCTGCGGGGATGCCGCAGACCACGTCCGAATTCCAGGAGCAAGGCGCCCATCAGCAGAAAAATGCCCCAGAGGTCACGGCCGGTTTCCACCAGAAACGCGCCCAGGGCATCCAGAAACTGAAAAGGACGGCGCGGGGGGTGGGTCAGAGGCTGCAGATCGGCCAGTCGGGAAAACACCGCCCGATGGGTATCATTCAGTTTCAGTTGGTCGGGCAGGCGATTACCCCAAACCTGCCAGAGCAGCAGAGCTCCGGCACTATCCATCGCGTCCACCGCGCGCAAGTCCCAGACAAAATTTCCCTGGATCTGGCGCAGCATCTCTTGCTGGCGAGCAAAGTTCCCGCCCAGCCTGCGCAGGGTCCAGCGGCCGCTCAGGGTAATGGTCTGATCCTCAAGCTGCCAGTGAGGTTGTTGGAGGTTTTGCTCTGTCATGCGCGATTTCGGGCTTTTATGGGATATTCCTTGGGTTATACTCGGTCACGGACATTTTCTGGAGTGGACTGATGCGTATTGTGGCACGAAGTAATCCCTTGTCCCAAAGTTTTTGGCGTTGGCCCTTGCTGATGCTCATGGTTCTACCGTTGACCGCCTGTAGTGCTTTTCCGGTCCACTCTCCGCAGGTGCAGCTGGAGAGTATTCATCCGCAAACGGTGGGCTTGGTTTCCCAGACTTTTGATCTGGACCTCAAAATCAGTAATCCCAACAGTTCGGCGCTGAGCGCCAAGGCGGGTGAGGCGCGGCTCTATGTGCAAAACCGCCAGGTGGCTTATGGTTTGCTGAGCAAGCCGGTACATATTCCGGCCTATGGCAGCAGCATCGTTTCTGTCCCGGTCACCGGTAATCTCCTGCCCCTGCTGGGGGATCTGGGCAGTGTGGATAGTCAACAAGGCTTGCCCTATGCGGTCAAGGGCTATCTGGTGACAGGGATGTTCAACAGCCGCGTTCCCTTTAATGTGACGGGTGCTCTGCATTTACCCCTGACTTCGCGCTCCAGCGCAGTCGCGCCTTGAGGGCGAGATGGTCGGAGAGGGGAGCGCCGATACTTTCGATTTCCGTGAATTCCAGGTCCGGGCTGCAGAAAATATGATCGAAGGAAAAGCGCGGGGACCAGCTTGGAAAGGTGGGCGGATTCCAGGGTGGTGCGCGCAAACCGCTTTCGGCCAGCAGCAGGCGGATTTCCGGGGAGCGCGCCGTGCAGTTCAGGTCGCCCATGAGAATAAGCGATCTACGATGGCGCAGGCGTTGGGCCAGATCGCGGATTTGACTGAATCGGGCATGCCGGCTTAATCCCAAGTGGGTGATGACGACAGTCAGGCTTCGGCCATTGATTTCCAGGCGGGTTTCCAGCATGCCCCGGCCTTTCATGAAGCTCGGCAAAGCATGAGGTTCGCTGTGGGCAATGGGCCAGCGCGACAGCACGCTGTTACTGTGCTGGGCCAGTTCGCCAAAGTCCCGGGTACGTTGCTGGGCCCAGTAGGGAAACTGGGCGCGTTCGGCCAGAAAACCGGCCTGATTCACATACTGGCTGCGAAAGGAGCCGGCATCCACTTCATTCAGACCGGCGATATCGGCTTCACGGAGAATTTCAGCGATGCGTTCCAGATTGCGCAGGCTCTGGCCGTGGGGCATGACATATTTCCAGCCATGCAGGAGCATGTGCCGGGCGCGGTGCGAGCCAATACCTACCTGAATATTGAAGGACATGACGGAAAAATCGTCGCGCTCAGTCATTATCCAGCACGATGAGGTTTTCCTGCCAGTCCTGTCCGCCGTCCCGGGTATAGGCGCGCAGGACAATCACGCCACGTATGTCGGTAGCCAGACGGAGTTGATAGGGTGGATCAAGAGGGGACGGGGCGGTTTGCGGCAGGGTCGGGGTGGGATCCTGGGGGGCTGCTGCGTAGCAGGCAAATAGACTCTCGCCCCGCCTGGCCAGCATTTCCAGGGCGCTGACTTGTTGATCTCCCTGCGCCGGATACACCGAGCAGGGGCGTCCGTGCAGAGATCCCACCAGGCCTTCGCCCTGACCCGATTGCAGATCACTGAGCAGGGCATTGGCGAGGGTGCGGGGGAGACGGAGAGTACTCATGCGCAGACTCCGCAGGCCGGGTCGCGGCGCAATTGTACCTGTCGCCACTGCCAGTGCCGGGCATCGAGGAGGAGCAATTGTCCGTTCAGGGGGGAATCATGCCCACTGAGCAGGCGAATGGCTTCAACAGCCTGCATGCTGCCGAGAATGCCGAGTAAGGGGCCGAGGACGCCATTGCGGGAACAACTGTCTTCCGTGCTGTCGGCGCTCTGTTCCGGATAGAGACAGGCGTAACAGGCCGTATCAGTCTGGCGAAAATCAAAAACGCTGATTTGTCCTTCCCAGCGAATGGCAGCGGCGCTGACCAGCGGTTTACATGCCACGCGACAGGCGCGGTTGATGAGATGGCGGCTCTGGAAATTGTCGGTGCAATCCAGCACCAGATCATGGGTCTCCAGAGCGATTCCCAAGGATTCGGCCTGAGCATGCTCGGTCCAGGCGCTCACCCGAATCTGGGGATTCAGGGCCAGCAGACGTTCCCGGGCGACCGTGGCTTTGTGGCGCCCGACATCAGCGTCGCGGTAGAGAATCTGGCGCTGCAAGTTGCTGGATTCGATCTGGTCCCCATCACAAACCGTCAAATGTCCCACCCCCGCTGCGGCCAGATATTGGGCTGCGGGGCATCCCAG
Source organism: Acidithiobacillus montserratensis (assembly GCF_018853465.1). Taxonomy (GTDB): domain Bacteria; phylum Pseudomonadota; class Gammaproteobacteria; order Acidithiobacillales; family Acidithiobacillaceae; genus Acidithiobacillus; species Acidithiobacillus montserratensis. The sequence continues at coordinate 19,968 of NZ_JABBOU010000050.1, read as the reverse complement.
CCCGCCCATGCCGACAATGAGCACCCGGCTGTGCAGCAGTTGTTCCTGGCCGGTCAGGTCAATCTCGGGCAGCAGAATCTGGCGGGAGTAGCGCAGCAGGCTGGCGTCATCCAGTGCCTCAGTCATTGTTGAAGTCATAGTCGATGTCATTGTCTTCCACGGCCATCCTCGGCACTGCCTGATAAGTTCCCTGCTGGCGGTCCAGACGTACATGATAGCGTTCACGGATGGTGTCCAGCATCCAGAGAATTTCGCTGGGATGCCCGGCATGGGTGCCATGCAAGAGATGGCGCAGATAGAGGGCGTCGGCATCGACTTTGATGAGCAGCGGCAGGGGCAAGTCGAGAGGCAGAACATGATGATGCACGACCCACTCGACGGGGGTCGGGGGATGGCCCGGGGCAATACGGGCATCTATCCGGAAATGCCCGCCGCCACCCGGTTGCTCCAGCAACTCCTTGAAATACTGATCCGGAAACCCGCGATGGACGATGAGCGTGCGCCCGCGAAAGCGGTTGATGAACTGCTCCTGCAGGAGGATATGCGGGATGGAATTGGGCATACCTCAATTGTAGCAACGCAAGGCATTATCGGCCACTGATTTGCAGAAACGCCGCCTCCATTCCCAATAGCTGTGCCGCCTTGTTGAGACGTAAATCAAAGCAGGCAAAGAGCACGGGTATTCCGGAAATATGCTGCGCCTGATGTGCAGCTGCCAGTTGCACACTGTCATAGCCCCGCAGGGCAAAGGTGTCGGCAAAGTCACCCGCCTTTACGACCAGGTCCTGGTTGACTTCCAGGATCAAGTAATGTGGCCAATCCTTGGCCAAAGACTGTCGGGCCATGTCAATCAGAGGCTCGTCTTCAGGTGTTTCGCGTTCACGGCGGGCGAGTGCCGCGTGGGCTTCCGCCCAGGCAATGCGACAGACCGCAATGGCTTCAACACCAGTTGCCATTTTTTTGACGGTATCGCTATGGGCTTCGACAAGATACAGCTTGATGAGTGCCGAAGTATCGCAAAATAATATCAACGACGATCTTCCAGGATGATTTCGGATACAGACCGCCCGCCTGCAGGTAGACGAATGCTTGCGCCCGCAGGTTTCCCGCCCTGCCATTGGGCGGCACCACTGGTAACAAGCCGCGTCAAACCACACGGGGAATCCGTCGGTATTCCTACAAGACGTGCCACCTGTTTGCGGTGGGAAGTGATATCAAGGATCTGTCCTTGCTGTACCTGAAGCAGATAACGGGAAAGATGCGCCCTGAACTCGCGGATAGAAACTTCCATCAATGTGTCCTCAATGAATGACCACAATAAAAATTGTGTACACATTTTTGCTGGTGGTCAAGCGTCAAAATGATCAGTCGGTTACGGTTTTGATCCATGCGGACGTGCAGATGCAGCACTGTCGGGGGCAGTTCCCAAGGCCAGACGACCACCATAACCGGTCATCTCCAGGTAGCCCTTACCCAGTATTTTACCCTGATGGATGGCGCGGACAGCACCTTCCCAGTAGAGGGTGCCGCTGCTGTGGCTGGCATTGAATTCCTGATTATCCATCAACGGCGTGACGGTAAAGTCCTGTTTCCCTACCTGAATGCGCCAACGCACCGGATAGCGGATGCCGGTTTGCGGAGATCGCCACCATCCGGTGGCCTGCATGTGAATCTGCCCCGCATGAAAATACTGTACCTGACCATTGCCCAGGCGTTGGGTGGCTGACAGCCAGAGCGGGCTGCCGTCAGCCCGACGCATCATGAACAGCATCAGGGCGCCACCATGGTCGAGATTGAGCCCCAGCCAGTCCCAGCCAACCGCCGAGGGCGGCAGGTAGGCCGCAGACCATTCATGATCCAGCCAGGCTTCGCCTTTGACGGCTTCGGTTTTGCCCTGAATGCGGAGCTGCCCGCTGACTTGCAGGTGCGGGATGCTGTAATAGTAACTGGCATTATGGGGGTTGGGACCTTTCTGGCTGATGCCCAGGGGGCCTTCCAGCAGGGGCGGCTGCGTCTGCTGGAATTGCAGTGCATAGCCCATGTTTTTCCCCTGGATTTCGGCGTGGTAGCCATCCGGGGTCTGGCGCAGAAACCAGTGACGAATCCAGACCTGGGTATGGTCGCGGTCAGCTCCGGCCAGCCCCAGTCCGGCCCTGGCAATACGCTGGGCGGTCAGCAGATGACCAACATCCGGATCGCTGATGGCGGCTTCGGCAAATATCAGCTGGTGCGGGTTGAAAGCGCTGGGATTCGCCCAGACCTTGTTGGGCCGCACCCGGAAAAAAGTCAACTGAAAGCCGAAAGGATGCCCTGCACGGTTCTTGAGCCAACCGGTGATATACCACCATTCGATAGGAAATTTCGGGTGACTGCCATAGGCATTGGGAAATTGCAGGGGATGCTGCGGCGTTACTTGCACCCGGGGCGTGGGCTGCAAGGGCAGCACGGCAGGCGGAAGCTCGTTAGCCCGGGCTGCAAAGGGGCTTAGCAGCAGGAGTGGTAGCAGCAGGAATATAAACCCCGTGCAGCAGGCCATGCTTGGCCGTGAGCGTGTCCAGAAATGCGCCTTAGTCATCGCGTATCACCGCTGAGCTGTGGCGCAGGGCACGTCTTCCCGACAGCATCATGGTGCCGGTACTGGCTATCCATAAGACAAGGCTCATTAGCCCCAACATGGGCCAGGGCGGCTGAAAACCCATGTGCCAGTGAAAGGATTCGGGATTGACTATCATAATCAGGATGACACTGATGGCGAGGCCCAGGCCGCCGCCGATGACAATGCCGGACAGGGAGAGAATACTGCCTTCGGCAAAAAGAATGACCAGCAGATCGCGCTGACGTAGTCCCAGATGCCGGAGCATGGCAAATTCGTTGCGCCGCATCAGCGTTTGTGCGCCAAAGCCGCTGCTCACGCCCAAGAGGCCGATGATCATGGCGACTGCTTCCAGGGCGTAGGTGGCGGCAAAGCTCTGGTTGAATATTTGCAAGCTGCGTTGGCGAATTTCCCGGGGGGTGGCAATCAGAAATTGTCGGGCATCAGGAATTTGCTGATGCAATTGCGCCAGTGCTGCAGCAACCGGTATGTGGGGCCGCAGCCACAGGGCCACGCCATTGACGCCATCGTCATGGGACCATTGGCGATATTGCTGGATGGGCATGGAAATGGAACCTTCCTGATAGGCATAGTCCCGGTAAATGCCGGCGATACTGACCTTGCGTTGTTGTCCACCCAGGGGAATTTGCACCTGCTGCCCCGGCTGCCAGTGACTGATGCCCGCCAGAATATCCGATATCCATATAGGCGGCGCCGTCAGAGTGTTCAGAGGCACCGCACGAATAATCTGAATCTCCCGTCCGGGATTGTGCAGATTCATGCCCCGGGCCAGCAAGGTAACCGGCGGATGTCCGGGGAGAAGATTGAGCGCCACCCGGCGCAGGGGGGAGCAATGGCTGACATCAGCCAGCTGACAGAGAGACGCGGCGCTGCCCGCCGGGAGCAGGGTGTCCTTGTTCATGCCAGCCTGCACATATATATCGGCACGCAGAATGTCACTAAGCCAGTTGGCCACCGAATCCCGAAAGGATCCCACCATGATGGCCATGGCCACCACCAGGCTGAAGGCCACCACCACTGCTGCCAGACTTTGCGCTGCCCGTCCCGGAGCACCGCGTAACTGTTGCAGGGACAGGCGCCAGAGAGTAGCCCCGGGAAGCGGAATGAGATGGATGATCAGGCGGAGTAGGGGGGTCAACAGAAATAGCAGGGCGAAAAGCAGACAGGCAATGGCGCCATAGGCAAGGTAAGGAATGCCGTGGATGGAGGGTGCCAGAGAACCCATGAGTGCCAGTAACAAGAGCAGGAAGCCGATGTTGGGATGCTGACGGTGCAGATGTCCTTGTTCTTCGGCACCGGCACGCAGCGCCTGCGCGGGCATGGCCTGACTGGTTTCCCAGGCGGGCAGGAACGCACCAAACAAGGCAGCCGCGAGCCCCGCCGCAAAAAAAAGCAGCATCAGCAGGGGGTGCCACTGTAACTGCAGGGCCGCTCCACTGAAATAACCGGCTCCCAGATCGCCACCCAGATGCGTCAGAGCCAGTCCGGCGGTGACCACCCCCAGGGGCAAGCCCAACAGGGCGCCCGGCACCCCCAGGGTCAGACCCTGTAACAGGACCGCAAAAATGATTTCCCGTCGCCGCAAACCCAAAACCCGCAGCAGGGCGAGTTGCTGGCGTTGTCTCACCACGCCCATGGCCAGGGTCGCATATACCAGAAAGGCGCCGGTAAACAGGGCAACTAGAGAAAGTACCAGCAGATTGACGCGATACGCCCGGGACGCATCGGCAGCAACCCGCCCTTGCTGGACCGGGCTTTCCAGCACCGCACCGGGCGGCAGCAGGGGTTGCCATTTTTGTTCAAATGCGGCATTGCTGATGCTTGGCTGAAGGCGCAAGTCGATCTGATTAATCTGATCACCCCGTCCCCACAACCACTGCACGGCCGCAATATCCATGACCCCTATGGCTCCGATGTTGTGTATATCCGGTAGCTCAGCGATGATATGAAGACGGCGCGGGTGGCCCGCTGCATTGACTGTCATATAGTCACCCACTTTCAAGTCCAAGGCCTGCATGGCGGATGGGCTCAGCGCAATATTCCGGGGGTCCAGTAGGGCCAGGGGGCTATGGAGATTGAGAGGGATCAGGGGTTGCCCCATCCGCGCTGCCTGAAAAGCATCTATGCCCAGAATGTGTAGCGGCGCTTTATGGGCCGGCTGCACGATGGGTGCCTCCAGGCGGATTTCCGGCGCGGCCACTTCCACTCCGGGCGCCATGCTCAAACGTGTGTACCAGGACTCCGCAAAGCCTGATCCGGGAGCGCTGAGGGTCAGGTCTGCCTGCCCCGCCAGATGCCGAAGACCGGCTGAAAAATCACTGACCGCCTGGACATTGATGAGGGCAATGGCCAGACCCAGAGCTACTCCCAAGGCGATGCCCACAATGGCAAGAATGGTTGCGCCGGGACGTTGGCGTAGAGGGCGCCAGACGGCTGCCTGCCAGGGAATGCGGGTGATCACTGCGGATGGAATCCCTGAGCATCAAAGCGCAACAGACGTTGCGCACGTTGGGCGGCGGCCGGAGAGTGGGTGACCAGCAGGACAGCCGGACCTTCGGTTTCCAGGGCAGTGTACAGTAGATTCATGACGGACTCGGCCGATTCGGCGTCCAGACTGCCCGTCGGTTCATCGGCCAGAATCAGGGCGGGGCGGTGCACAATTGCCCGGGCCACGGCAACCCTCTGCATTTCGCCGCCGGAGAGTTCCCGGGGCCAGGCCTGCAGTCGTCCAGCAATACCCAGCTGTTCGCCAAGCTGGCGGACGCGCCGGGAGAGATCTTTGCGCGGCAAGCCATTGAGACGCCAGGGCAGGGCGATATTTTCAGCCACATTGAGTTGCGGTATCAGGTGAAAAGCCTGAAATACGAAACCCATCTGGCGGCGGCGCAGCAGGGTACGATCATCGTCATTCAGCGCGTTCAGGTCCTGATCCTGAAAATGCATCTGCCCGGCATCGGATCTTTCGAGTCCGGCGATAATGTGCAGCAAGGTACTTTTACCTACCCCGCTTTCCCCCATGATAGCCACAAAATCTCCCGGATTCACGATGAGGCTGGCTTCACGAAACAACCACTTGTCCGGGGTTCCGGGGAGGCGTTTGGCTAAATCCTGCAAAACCAGAAGGGCTGTCACTGGAATGTTCTCCATGATGGGGCGTGAATAGATTAGCATATTGCGATACCTTTTTGTCAGACGCTCAAAGCTCAGGAAAATTCGTTGTGTTGCTGAGGGTCGATCTGGCGGTTGCTCAGGCTTTGACCTGTGCCCGAACAACAGGGTACTATCTTCCTACCGGAGAGATGGCCGAGCGGCTGAAGGCGCTCCCCTGCTAAGGGAGTATGGGGCTAAACACTCCATCGAGGGTTCGAATCCCTCTCTCTCCGCCATAAAATGCAATTAAGCCCATAGTTTAATGGGATTTTTGTTTTCAATCTCCCTTATGTGTACCATCTGGTGTACCGTTTTTCCCGGGCTACTATCGGCCTTTGTTGGACGGTATGGATATGCGCTGTGACGCCTCTTGTAAGCTGAGTCCCTGACTCAAAAATAGCTTGACCGCTTTCGTCCGAAACTCCGTCGTATAGCTCTGTACTTTATTTTTCATAAAATCCTCCTCGATCCATTATATCCAATCGGGAGTGCCCTCAAGATTCAGAGTACCTCACTTACTTGCATCCCGTGCATATCGTGCTATGCTTTGCTTACCTTCAATTTGAAAGAAGAGCAAACCTGCAAGCGCCGTCCGGTGCAATAGAGTTTGGGATTATCCCACATGAATCAAAACCAATGACTTTCCACCCAAGGTGCTATACCAAACTGAGACAGAGGAGCTATCTCCCATGAGCGACGCTATTATGTATGTGTCTGATGACAGTTTCGAGACGGATGTACTGCAATGTACCAAACCGGTTCTGGTCGATTTTTGGGCAGAATGGTGTGGTCCCTGCAAAATGATCGCCCCGATACTTGAAGAAGTGGCAGTTGAATATGCTGAAAAGTTACAAATTGCCAAGTTTAACATCGACGAAAATCCCAACACCCCTCCGCAGTATGGTATTCGTGGTATCCCCACCTTGTTGCTGTTCAAAAATGGAAAACTGGAAGCAACAAAAGTGGGTGCCTTGAGTAAAGCCCAGCTGACGGCCTTTCTGGATAGCCAACTTTGAATACACCACGTCCCCGCCGTAAATCGCCCCGTACACCCAAGTCCTTTCCCAACGAAGATATTCTGATCGAAGAAGAAGAGTCTTTGCTGCTGCCCAACCCGGGCGCGACAGCCATGAATCTGACTGATTTGAAAAGAAAAACCGCCGCTGAACTGGCCATCATTTGTCAGGATATGGGTCTGGAGGGCACTGCCCGTCAGAAAAAACAGGAAATCATTTTCAATATCCTGAAAGCCCATGCCCGCAATGGCGACGCGATTTATGGTGAGGGCGTGCTGGAAATCCTGCAGGACGGTTTCGGATTTTTGCGAGCCGCCTCAGGGTCTTATATGGCGGGACCCGACGACATTTATGTTTCTCCTTCGCAAATTCGCCGTTTTCATTTGCAGACCGGTGACACGGTATCCGGGCAAATCCGGCCACCCAAGGAAGGTGAGCGCTATTTTGCTTTGCTTAAAGTAGAAAGCATCAATTTTGAATCTCCCGAAGCGACTCGCAACAAGGTCAACTTTGATGATTTAACGCCTTTGTTTCCTGATGAGCCCCTGCGTCTGGAATATGATAGCGTGGCTTACGGGGAAGTGGCACCGCGCATCATCGATCTGGTGTCGCCCATTGGCAAAGGCCAGCGCGGCTTGATCGTAGCGCCCCCCAAAACCGGTAAGACGGTATTATTACAGCAGATTGCCCACGCCATCACGGCCAATCATCCCGAATGCTATCTGATTGTGTTGCTGATTGATGAACGTCCCGAAGAGGTGACGGACATGCAGCGCTCGGTCAAAGGCGAGGTGGTTTCCTCCACTTTTGACGAGCCGGCCACCCGCCATACTCAGGTCGCTGAAATTGTGCTAGAAAAAGCCAAGCGTCTGGTGGAGCACAAGCACGACGTGGTGATTTTGCTGGATTCCATTACCCGTCTGGCCAGAGCTTTCAATACCGTGGTGCCGTCATCGGGCAAGGTGTTGACAGGTGGTGTTGACGCCAATGCCCTGCAGAAGCCCAAGCGGTTTTTTGGCGCTGCCCGGAACATTGAGGAAGGTGGCAGTCTGACCATTATTGCCACGGCTCTGGTTGAAACCGGCTCCAAGATGGACGAAGTGATTTTTGAGGAATTCAAGGGCACCGGCAATATGGAAGTGCATCTGGATCGCCGCCTGGCGGAAAAACGTACCTATCCGGCCATTAACCTCAATAAATCCGGAACGCGTCGGGAAGAACTGCTGGTCCCTGCAGATTTGCTCAGCAAGATGTGGGTGTTGCGCAAATTGCTGGCGCCCATGGATTCTCTGGAGTCCATGGAGTTCCTGCTGGACAAGGTCCGTGCAACCAAAAACAATGCGGAGTTCTTTGACTCCATGAACCGCTGAGGATTGGCTGGACGCCTGCCCCCTCTATCCCTATAATTCGCCTCTTTGTATTCAGGCCCGAGAGTAGCTTAATCATGAAATCCGAAATTCATCCCAAGTACGAAGAAATCACGGTCACCTGCAGTTGCGGGAATGTGTTCAAAACCCGTTCAACTGCCAATCGCGATCTGCACATCGATTTGTGCTCCGAATGCCATCCGTTTTACACCGGCAAGCAGCGTAATGTGTCTGCCGCTGGGCAGGTCGAAAAATTCCGCAAGCGTTACGGCGGCGGTCAGTAAATTTTCATGGAAGCTACGGAAGCCCAGGTGGAATTGCGACGGAGGGCCTTGGAGTATCATTCCCGGCCCCCCGCTGGCAAGCTTGCGGTCATTCCCAGCAAGTCCTGCAAGAGCCAGGATGATTTGTCCCTGGCTTATACCCCCGGGGTTGCTGCCCCGGTGCGGGAAATAGCGGCTGATCCTGAAAAAGCCTATGACTATACGGGCAAAGGCAATTTGGTCGCTGTGGTCAGTAATGGTACTGCCGTGTTGGGGCTGGGCAATGTCGGTCCTCTGGCCGGCAAACCGGTCATGGAAGGGAAGGCGCTGCTGTTCAAGCATTTCGCCGATATTGACGCCTTTGATATCGAAGTCCAGACGCGTGATGCCGAACATTTGATTGATGTGGTGGCCGCCATTGCGCCGGGTTTCGGTGGCATCAATCTGGAAGACATTGCCGCTCCCCTGTGTTTTCAGGTGGAAGAAGCCTTGCAGAAAATGCTGGATATTCCGGTGTTCCATGATGATCAGCATGGCACGGCGGTGATCGTGGCGGCAGCTTTGCAAAATGCCCTGGAATTGCAGGGCAAAACTTTTAGTGGCGTTAAAGTCGCCATTGTCGGCGCGGGTGCCGCCGGTCTGGCCATAGCCCGCATGTTGCGGGCGCTGGGTGTCACGGCTGTTTATTTGAGTGATGTCCATGGGGTACTGCATGAAGGGCGCAATGATCTGACCCATTGGCATCAAGCTTTTGCTACAGCCCCGGCGCACTGGACCCTGAACGATATGCTCGAAGGCGCCGATGTGCTGATTGGTGTGTCGGTGCGCGGTGCCATTCCTGAAAGTGCTTTGCCCGGATTGGCGACGCGACCGGTGATATTTGCCCTGGCGAATCCCGATCCGGAAATTGATCCGGCGGCTGTCAAGCGCCTGCGGCCCGATGCCATCATGGCAACCGGGCGCTCGGATATGCCCAATCAGGTCAATAATGTCCTGGGCTTTCCCTTTTTGTTTCGGGGTGCTCTGGATTGTCGGGCCCGGCAGATCAATCAGGAGATGCTGCTGGCTGCGGTGGATGCGCTGGCGCGTCTGGCCAGAGAACCCGTCCCGGAAGAAGTCCAGCAGGCTTATGGCTTTTCCGGAGTTGCTGGACTGCAATTCGGGCCGGACTATTTTATTCCCAAACCGCTGGATCCGCGTTTGCGGCAATGGGTGGCGGGCGCAGTCACTGCTGCCGCGCGAAAAAGCGGCGTAGCCCGGATTTAGCTTTACATGCGTGTCGCGGATCTGACGGTTCGCGATCTGCGCTTCGTCTTCGGGCAAGGGCTCGCTGCGCTGTTGTTTTTTTGGCTGGTCTGGCAAATCCTTTCGCCTTTTCTGCCAGCTATTGTCTGGGCAGCCATTCTGGTGTACGCAACCTGGCCCCTGACTGCCCCCCTGCGCCGTCACTTGCCGCCCTTTCTGGCCGCTGGCGCAGCCACCCTGCTGCTGGCGCTGATTTTTATTCTACCCGTATTGTTTCTCAGCATGACTTTGGGCACGGAATTGCACCATGTCCTGACGGAGCTGGGACAGCAGGATACGCAAAAGCTGATCAGTAATACATGGCACAGTAATCCCTGGCTCCAGGATATCATCCAACAGATACCCGCTTCCTGGAAGGCGCAGTGGCGCCCCGGCGCATTGTCACCGGATTTGTCCGCCTGGGCGGGACGCATTGGCGTGCTGGCTGGCGGTATCGGCCGGCTGGGAGCCTTGCTGGTGTTGGTGCTCATCACGGCGTTTTTCTTTTATCGCTACGGTCTGGAGCTTCTGGAGCAACTGCGGCGCTTCGTGCATCAAGTGTTGGGGCAGCGCGGAGACGCTTACCTGCTGACGGTTGCCAGCACGATTCGCGCGGTCATCTATGGAATTCTCGCTACGGCGCTGGCCCAGGGCGCTCTGGCAGGTCTGGGTTATTGGGTGACGGGCCTGTCCGCCCCGGTGCTGCTGGCCGTAGTGACGCTGCTGTTTTCCTTTTTGCCATTCGGCACTCCCCTGGTCTGGGGGGCGGCCAGTATCTGGCTGTTGATTCATGGGCAAACCTGGGCCGGCATCGGGCTGGCACTGTGGGGAACTCTGGTGGTCAGCTGGATAGATAATCTGATTCGTCCGTTGGTGATTTCCAGCGCGGTACATATTCCTTTTCTGCTGGTGCTCTTTGGGGTGCTCGGCGGTATTCTGGCTTTTGGTTTGCTCGGATTATTTCTCGGTCCGGTCATTCTGGCCATCCTGCTGGCTATCTGGCGCGAATGGCTACCTCCTGCTCAGGAGAGCGAAAGCTGAGCCTTGATCGACTCCCGGTTTCGGCAGGGTGCTGCCCAAGGGGATGGAGAGGAATAACTGCACGGATGGCTGCGCCTTGGCCTCTGCGGCACTTGGTTCTATACTCGACAGAATGACCAGTTGGCGGACAGGGTGAATATCCTCCTGCCCCGTCGTTTCCGGGTCCCGCCGCAAGGCACGGCCCCTTGAATATGCCCCGAGGTTGACATGCGCTCTGATATGATCAAAAAAGGTTTTGAACGGACTCCCCATCGCTCCTTGTTGAAAGCGTGCGGGGTCACTGACCGCGACATGGACAAGCCCTTTATCGGGGTGGCAAATTCCTACATTGATATTATTCCCGGCCATGTGCATTTGCAGGAGTTCGGGCGCATCGTCAAGGAAAATATCCGTGCGGCTGGGGGCATTCCCTTCGAGTTCAATACCATTGGCGTGGATGACGGTATCATCATGGGCCATGACGGTATGCGTTACTCATTGCCGAGCCGGGAGTTGATTGCCGATTCCATTGAAACCGTGGTCCAGGCCCATCATCTCGATGCCCTGATTTGTATTCCCAACTGCGACAAAATCGTTCCGGGGATGATCATGGGCGCCTTGCGCTGTGACATGCCGACCGTTTTTGTCTCTGGCGGTCCGATGGAGGCGGGCAGGCTTTCCGACGGCACTTCCATTGATCTGGTGACGGCTTTTGAAGCGGTGGGACAGTTCAAGCGCGGCCAGATTACGGAAATTCGCCTCAAGGAAATCGAAGACAAGGCCTGTCCTACCTGTGGTTCCTGTTCGGGCATGTTCACCGCCAACAGCATGAACTGTTTGATGGAGGTGTTGGGTATTGCTCTGCCGGGCAACGGCACCATTCTCGCCACAGCGGCAGAACGCCGTGATCTGGTCAGACAGGCTGCAGATCGGGTGGTGGCTCTGGCCATGGCCGAGGGGCCGACCATGCGCCAACTGGTCGATTTTGAAGCCATTGATAACGCCTTTATTCTCGATATGGCCATGGGCGGCTCTACCAACACCGTATTGCACACCCTCGCTATCGCCCGCGAAGCAGGCATCCAGTATCCCTTGGCCCGTCTCAACGATCTGGCCCAGCAAGTGGCTTATCTGGCCAAGGTGTCGCCAGCCCTATCGACGGTGCATATTGAAGATATCGGACGCGCGGGCGGTATCCCGGCAATTCTCCATGAGGTGCACAAGCGTAATCCTGATGTGCTGCATCTGGACAAGCCTACCGTCAGTGGCCAGAGTTTGCGAGAAATTGTCACTCAAGCCAGTGTCAAAGACAGTAAAATCATTCATCTGGCGAGTGATCCCATTGCCCCTACCGGGGGTTTGCGGGTAGTTTTCGGGAATCTCGCGCCTGAAGGTGGTATTGTTAAAATCGGCGCGGTAATACCGGAAATGCGGCGCTTTTCCGGTCCGGCAAAAATCTTTGAGAGTATGGATAGTGCCGCTGAAGGCATCCTGGCGGGTGAGGTCAAGGCCGGTGATGTGGTGGTCATTCGCTATGAAGGCCCCAAGGGTGGCCCCGGTATGCCGGAAATGCTGACGCCTACGGCGAATATCATGGGCATGGGGTTGGGAGAAAGTGTCGCCCTTATTACCGATGGCCGTTTCAGTGGCGCGACACGGGGTGCCTGTATAGGGCACATTTCGCCGGAGGCGGCCGAGGGCGGACCGATTGGCCTGCTGAAAGCAGGAGATATTATCTCGCTGGATCTGGACAATGGCAAAATTCATGTGGAACTCAGTGATGAAGAACTGGCCGAACGGCGCAAGCATTGGGTACCGATTGAAAAACCATTATCTTCTTCCTGGCTGCGTCGATATCGCAAGTTGGTGACCAACGCCGCCAATGGTGCCATTCTGGAGTCATGATTACGCATGAGTAACGGTGAATTGCATATTGGCGTATATGTGGACGCCGAAAATGTCCGTTATAACGGCGGCTATGCCATGCGCTATGACGTGCTGCGCCGTTTTGCCGCGCGGGAAGATCAGGCCCGCCTGCTGCGCCTCAACACCTATATGGCCGTCGATGGCGAGCGGATGAAAAGTGATCGCGAATACCGGGACGGTATTCGCAGTTATCAGCAGGCGGTGCGCGATCTTGGCTGGAAAATCATTGAAAAGCCGGTGCGCTGGTTTGTGGATGATGAGGGTAACCGGGTTTCCAAAGCCAATGCCGATCTGGATCTGGCCGTGGATGTCATGCTTCAGTCCGAACGTCTCGATCAGTTACTGCTGGTGACCGGCGATGGCGACTTCCTGCAGGTGGTCAGGGCTCTGCAGAATAAGGGCTGCCGCGTAGAAGTCCTGGCATTCCGCAATGTTTCCAGAGAATTGCAGCACGAAGCCGATGCCTTTTATTCGGGCTATCTGGTACCGGGCCTGTTACCCACCCGGGGAGATATGCGTGTTCCCTGGGGAGAAATGGGTTCGCGTATTCGTGGCATATGCATCCGTTGGGATGCCGAGCGGGGTTTTGGTTTCATTCGCTTTTTGACGGGAGTCTCCGCCCGGCTCTGGGTCACCGATACCCGGCATGAAGATTCTCCCTATGAGTCGGCCTTTGTGCATATTTCTGATTTACCTCGCGAACTGGATACGGACGATCTGCCCAGTCGGGATATCATCCTGGAATTTGATATTGAACCCAGTGAGACCGAAAAAGGTGGATTCATTGCCCGGCGCTGTACCGTGGTCAACCGTTATGATGGCCGCAGCGGCGGGATGAACAAAACAAGCGACAAACCGCCCCTGACCCGTGAAGAAGAGGTGCTGGAAGAGGATTCTGCGTCTGTCGAGGGGCCGCTGGAGGCAGAGGCAGCGCTGTAGGCACGAAAACTCAGATAGTCTGAAAAAAAACCTGACTGCGGCGTTGAAAGTTGTACAGTTGTTGCCGGGGGATCGGCAACTCCTCCAGGGAGCCCTGGCGGAATTTGCGTTCCAGGAACCAGTGGGTCGTTTGCGTGCTCAGGACAAAAATGCGGGATAACTGCCTTTCCCTGGCCCAGTTCTCGCAGAAGGCTAGCAGTCTTTCACCACGTCCCTGACGACGGTAAAGACTGTCTACCGCCAGGCAAGCTACTTCCGCCATGCCTTGTTCCGGATAGGGATAAATGGCCGCACAACCGATGATCTTGCCATCGCGCTCCATGACCACGAAATGATCGGCTTCCATTTCCAGGCGTTCCCGGCTGCGCTTGACCAGAATCCCTTTTTCTTCCAACGGCCGAATCAGGGCGAGGATGCCGGGAATATCGGTGACCGTGGCCATGCGCATATGTTCAAAGGAATCGCGGGAAATCAGGGTGCCGAGGCCGTCGCGGGTAAACAGTTCGCGGAGCAGTGCACCATCCACATGCCGGGAAATCAGATGAATGCGCTCCACGCCCTTGGCGCAGGCCGTTGCGGCGCTGTGTAAATGTTCGCGGACTTCCGTAGAAAGATCTTGGCGTTCCAGCAAGGCCGGGATTTCCGAAGAGGTCAGTTGACGCAGTAATGTTCCTTGCGCATCGATAATACCCTCCTCATCCATGTAAAACACCAGCTTGGCAGCACCCAGGGCAACGGCGGCCGCCACCGCCACTTCTTCGGCACGAATGTTGAACAGAGTACCGGTGGGAGAAACCCCGATGGGCGAGAGTAGTACAATTTCATCGGCAGCGAGATGGCGTTCCATGACCTCACTTGCAACCCGCCGGACCTTGCCGGTGCTTTGGTAATCCACCCCGTCCAGAATACCGACGGGCTGAGCAATGATGAAGTTGCCGCTGACCACCTGCAGCCCGGCATGGGCCATGGGTGAGCCCATCTGCCCTTCGGACAGGGCCGCTTCCACGACCAGGCGGGCACCGCCCACAGCTTCGCGCAGCACCTGCATGGCTTCCGGGCTGGTGATGCGTTTGCCATGGATGCGTTGAGTCTGTAATCCATGTAGTTGCAGGGCTGCATCGATTTGCGGTCCGGCACCATGCACCAATACCACGTTAATGCCCAGACTGTTGAGCAGGGCAATATCATGGGCGAGCACACGGATGCTGCCATCGGCAATGGCATCGCCGCCAAAATTGATGACGAAGGTCTGCCCCCGGAAGCGGTGGATGTACGGGGAGGATTCGCGAAAGCTGCGCACGAAACTATCGGCCGGCATGCGGTTATCCTGCCAGTTCCGGGGCAAATAGGGCGTTGCGCGCAATCAATGCGGTTTTTCCAGACACTTTACTGGGTATTGAGGGGGATGCTTCGGCGCGGAGCTTTGGGCTGATTCAGCGCGGCAAACTCTTCGGGAGTATAGGCTTTTACGGCCAACGCGTGCATCTGGTCACGAACCGACTCGGTAGCGGCATTGACCAGTCGGTGCCGGGCCAGGGGTGCCATCCCTGCAAACTGAGCGCAGACAATGCGTAGCTCGTAGTGTCCACCGCCATCGGATTGCTCATGTTCACTATGGGCTTCCGTACGATCCTTCACTTCCAGAAATTCGGGGTGGAGGGCATCTTCCAGTAATTGTTCCAGTTGTTGCTTGTTCATGGCAGAAATACTCCTTTGTAGGGACGCACGCTGACATCAGCATAGACCCCGGCACTGAGATAGGGTTCGGCAGCCGCCCAGGCGTGGGCTTCGTCCAGGGAATCAAAGCGGGCAATAATCAGGCTGCCGGTGAAACCCGCTTCACCGGGTTCTTCCGTATCCAGGGCAGGGAAGGGCCCTGCAGTCAGCAGCCGTCCTTCAGATTGCAGCTGATGCAGGCGTGCCAGGTGATCGGCGCGGGCCGTCTGGCGTTTGTTCAGGGAATTGGGGTTGTCGGTACCAATGATGCAGTAATACATAGTGTTGTCCTGTCAATAAAGAGAGTCTGGCCTCTGTACGGGAGTCATGAGTCACCGTCTTTCACTTCCTGGGGCAGGGCCCGGGAAATGAGCACCGCCTGGAACAATACAAAAATGATGGTAATACCCAGCATACCGAACAGCTTGTAATCCACCCAGATGCCCGTGGAAAAACTGTAGGCTACCACCAGATTCAATATTGCACTGAAAAGAAAAAAAATGATCCAGTATGCGTTGAGACGGCGCCAGAACGATTGGGGCAGGGTTGCGGGCAATTGCCCACCCATGAGGCGTTCCAGTAAAGGCTTTTGCCGCCAGTGGGTGAAAAGCAGGACCCCGGCAAAGAGCAGATAAAGTATGCTGGGTTTGACTTTGATAAAAGTATCATTATGAAAATAAAGGGTCAGTCCGCCAAATATAAGAATCAGAAGGGTGGATACCCAGGTCATGGTTTCAATACGACCGTGCCGCCACCACTGCCAGGCCATCAGTATAATGGCAGCCACAATCAGCACTTCCGTGGCCGTATAAATGCCATGAATCTTGTAAGCAATAAAAAACAGGATAATGGGTAGAAAGTCGGTAAACAGTTTCATGACAGGACGCAGTAAGATAAAGTGGTTCGGAGCTATCTAATCACAGAAAGGAGTTTAAGGACAGTGGAACGACAGCATTTGCTGGAAGGTTTGGCCGCGCTTCTGGGAGATAGCAGTAGTCATTCTCTGCCGGATTTTGCTCAGGTGAAGGCCGCGCGTTGGCGCCATTTGCCTCTGGGCGGGCGGTTGGAAGGCGTGACCCGGGTGGATTTGCCGGAAATGGACGAGCTTCTGGGTATCGACGAAAGCAAGGCAGCCCTGGATCTGAATACCCGTCAGTTTGTGGCGGGATATCCGGCCAATGATGCCCTGCTCTGGGGCGGCAGGGGAACGGGAAAATCTTCTCTGGTCAAAGCCCTGCTGCAGCGTTATGCCGATCATGGGCTGCGCCTCATTGAAATGGATGCCGATGGCATTCTCGATTTACCGGAGATTTTGGCGGCATTGCAGGCCGCTGATCCGCAACAACGCTATCATTTTGCCCTGTTTTGTGATGATTTGTCTTTCAGTTCCGACGATCCGGGCTACAAGGCGCTCAAGTCCCTGCTGGATGGCGGTGTCGAGGCGCGCCCTGATAATGTCCTCCTTTATGCCACCAGTAACCGCCGACATCTCATGCCCCGGCACTTTTCCGACAATGAAGAATATCATCGCCATGGGGAAGAGATTATTGCGGGAGAAACCGCCGAGGAAAAAATCAGCCTGTCCGAACGCTTTGGGCTATGGTTGGGCTTTTATCCCTTCGATCAGGCCATGTATCTGGATATTTGTGCGATCCATCTGCGCCGCCTGGAGGTGACTGCAGATGCCGGAGAGTGGCGGGAAGAGGCCTTGCGCTGGGCGCTGCAGAGAGGATCACGCAGTGGTCGGGTGGCGCGCCAGTTTGCCCGGCACTGGGCCGGGTCGCGGGCATTGGCAGCACAGTAAGCTTCAGAAACGCTGACGGCCTCGACGCGCTGTTGTTCAGGCTTGGGGCCTGTTGATTTCCTGGCTGATGATGTGGAGCATTTGCGCATGGACGCGCAGATTGCCGGCGACAATGTTGCCATTATCCAGATAACCCTGATCACCCGTGAAGTCGGTGGCCACACCACCGGCCTCCTGAACCAGCAAGGCTCCTGCTGCCAGATCCCAGGGCTTGAGATTGAACTCCCAGAATCCGTCATAGCGTCCGGCCGCGACATAGGCCAGATCCAACGCAGCAGAACCGGGGCGGCGGATGCCCGCAGTTTTGAGCATGAAGGCCTTGAATGTCGCCATGTAAGTGTCGAGATAGGAGAAGTCCCGGAACGGGAAACCAGTCCCGAGCAGGGCACCCTCCAGATCCTTGCGCTGGGCAATCCGCAGGCGGCGGTCATTGAGGTGGGCGCCGGCGCCGCGAGAGGCCGTGAACAGTTCATCATGAATGGGATTGTAAACGACGGCATGTTCCAGGCGATCAAAGTGCTTGATGCCAATGGATACGCAAAGTTGCGGCATGCCGTGAATGAAATTGGTGGTGCCATCGAGGGGGTCGATGATCCACTCGAATTCCTTGTCGGCAATGCGACTGCCTTCCTCGGCCAGAATGCCATGCTCGGGATAGGCGCGACGGATGATTTCGACGATGGCGGCTTCGGCGCGCTGATCCACGTCGGTCACAAAATCGTTATGGGCCTTGGGGGTGATGGTGATTTCATTGACCCGCGCAAAACTGCGGTTGATGATATCGCCGGCTTTACGGGCGGCACGAATGGCGGTTACAAGAATGGGATGCTGCATGGGAACCCTATGGGAAAACAGAATGGATACTTTCCAGTATAAAGGAGAACGGCATAGACCGCACGAATGCCATTGAAGGTGGGGCCTGGAAGTGGTGAATGGGGGAGAGGCTTTTAGCTCCAACGCCCCTCGCCTGTTGTTCTGGGGTTTATCCCGCTGGGCGCAGGATTTCACCAAGAACAACAACGGCGCGGGCCAAAGTCGCTGAAAGCCTCTCCCCCAGCCACCGCTTCCAGGTTGGTTGGTAACAGCAATGCACGGGGCAAAAAGTAGATGATCAGGAGTAACACATTGTGAGTGCAGAGATTTTACAGGGTTTGCGGGTGGTGTTGGTGGAAACCAGCCATCCGGGAAATATTGGCGCCACGGCTCGCGCCATGAAAGTCATGGGCTTACAACACCTGGTGCTGGTAAACCCGCGCTACTTTCCCCATCCTGAAGCCACTGCCCTGGCTTCAGGAGCGGAGGATATTCTCGATCGGGCCCGGGTCACGACGGATCTGGCCACTGCCTTGCAGGGGTGCCACAAGGTATATGGCACCAGCGCCCGGGACCGGCGGATTCAGTGGCCGGTGCTGGATGCCCGGGAGGCGGCGCTGGATGTAGTGCAGGAGTTGACTGGCGGCCAATGTGCCCTGGTTTTTGGCCGGGAGCGTACCGGACTGAGTAATGAAGAATTGGATTACTGTCAGGTGCTGGTCAATATTCCTACTGCCGAATTGTATCATTCATTGAATTTGGGTCAGGCAGTTCAGGTGCTGGCTTATGAATTGCACATGGCGACGCTGGCCAAGCCTGCAGACTTGCCTGGCGAAGATTCTACTGCGCTGCTGGAGGCATCTGCCCCCAAGGAAGACATGGAGGGTTTTTATCAGCATCTGGAGCAGGTGCTGCGGCAAAGTGGTTTTCTCCAGGAACTGCGTGCCACTCGCATGATGCGACGCTTGCGGCGACTGTATGACCGGGCGCGACCCAGTGCCAATGAAGTCAATATCCTGCGCGGTATTCTCACGGAAATACAGCGCTGGGCGACGAATAGTAGACAAAAAGGGTCGGGATAGTCTTTAATGCCGGCTGAGAAGAACAGACGAAACCGGGAGGAGGCAAGGGGATGACTGGTCATTGGCGTGCTGACCTGGATGCTGTTTTTGCCCGTGATCCCGCCGCCCGCAATCGTCTTGAGGTGTTGCTGACCTATCCCGGGGTCCACGCCCTGTTCATGCACCGTCTTGCCCATGGCCTGTGGAAACGGCACTGGCGCTTGCTGGCCCGGATTATCGCCGCATTTTCACGATTCTGGACCGGGATTGAAATTCATCCCGGTGCCTGCATCGGTCAACGTTTTTTTATCGATCACGGTATGGGAGTGGTGATTGGTGAAACGGCGGAAATTGGCGATGACTGCACGCTCTATCACGGGGTTACCCTGGGGGGCACTTCCTGGCAACCGGGCAAGCGTCACCCCACTCTTGGAAACGGGGTGATTGTGGGGGCCGGCGCCAAGGTGCTGGGGCCGATAGTGGTGGGCGATCAGGCTCGAATCGGTTCCAATGCAGTGGTGGTCAAAACGGTTCCTGCAGGAGCTACTGTTGTGGGTATTCCCGGCCGGGTGGTGAATAAAGCCGAACAGCATCCCGATAATTTTGAGGCCTATGGCCTGACCGGTCAGATGCCGGATCCAGTGGCCAGGGCCATAGAATGCATGCTCGAACACATGCACCGGCAGGATGCCGAAATAGCCCAACTCAGGGAGGGGGTGCAGCAGTTGCAGCCCAGACAAAGCTTGATGCCGGTGGAAGAAATTGCCTGCTCTCTGGACCCGGATCCGGCTGTCCCGGAACAAACTCCGCCAAGACGGGGAACTTCATCCGGGAATACTTGACTAATTTAGTAGAGATAGTAGGATGTGCCACAGAGGTATTCCGATATGAAATTGACGACAAAGGGCCGCTATGCCGTAACCGCCATGCTCGACTTGGCTTTGCATCAGCAGGACGGGGTAGTGACAGTGGCGGATGTCTCCCAGCGTCAGCAG
>NZ_JABBOU010000005.1 GCF_018853465.1 Acidithiobacillus montserratensis | reverse complement strand
AATAGCGTGGTCCACCAGGGCGCCAATAGCGGCGGTCAAACCGCCCAGGGTCATGATATTCAAGCCATATCCGAGGATATGCAGGACCAGAAAAGTAGCGGCCAGGGCGAGCGGAACGACCAGCACTGTGGCCAGGGCACCGTCCAGACGTCCCAAAAAAGCAAAAATAACCAGCCAGGCAATCAGGCTGCCAAGCCCCAGAGCGATCCAGACGTCGCGCAGGCTATGACTGATCAGGTGGCTGAGGTCATAAATGGGCACCAGATGCACACCCTGCGGGAGGTGTTGACGTAAAAGGTCCAGGCGGGCTTGCACTGCATGGGCGACACTGACGTCATTGACGCCAGACTGGGCGAGTACGTCCATAATCAGCGCGTGTTTGTAGCCAGGCACGGCGGCTTCGTTGAGCAATGGCGGCGAGCCTGTTTGTACCTGACCCAGTGCGCCCAACGCCAGAGGAGTACGGGCGCCGGAAGCATCGGCCGGTCCCAGCGGCAAAGTCAAGGCAGCCAGCGCCTGAGCGCTCTCGGGCCGGGGCGTCGTAGCAAGGATCAATTGTTGATGATAGGCCTGAAGAACTCCCGAAAAAAATGGACCCTGGGCGGCTTGCAAAGCCGTAATGACCTGTTGGGCGCTGAGATGGTATTGCGCCAGCCGCACAGGATCCAGATGCACCTGCACCTGTGGCCAACCGCGACCGGTTTCCTGAACCTGATAGACCCCGGGAATTGAGAGCAGGGCGGGACGCAGCTTGAAGGCAAAGGTAGGCATCATGGCCGAACTACTCAACTGATTGGATACCAGCGCATATTGGGCAAATGGATAAGTGTAGGGGGCCATGCGGATGACCCGGAGTTGTGCACCAGCAGGGAGGCGGTACTGGGCGAGGCGGGCTTGCAGCATCAGGTATGCGGTCTGTGGATTGGTGCCGGGTTCAAAATAAATATTGAGCTTGCTCAGGCCATTGCCCGTTTGTGAGCGGACCAGACGCACTCCAGGCTGAGCTTTTGCCAGGGCTTCCAGGGGCTTGGTGACTTCCACTTCCATAAACTTGACAGGCAGACTGCCATCATTAACCAAAACAGCAACACGCGGGAAATTGACGTTGGGAAACACGCTTTCCGGGAGGTTCTGCAGGGCAAACCAGCCCGCACCCAGCAACAGCACTGCGCTCAACAGGATGCTGAAACGATTGGTCCAGAGAAAATGCAAATAGCGTTTCATGGTTGTTGCTCTTTTACCGGAGTACCACTGAGTAAACGATCATTGGCACTGGTGATGACCCGCTCTCCCGCCTTCAGGTCGCCCTCCACCCAGGTCTGCCCGTTCTGGCTGGCGATAATATGGATGGGCACTGCCATGGCTTTCCCCTGACGCAGCACAAACACCTCAATCTGCGCGGCGTGCATGACCACGGCCTCGACGGGTATCTGATAAGCCTGGCCTTTGGGCTGCTGTAAGGTGGCTTCAAGCCATTCTCCCGGTAAAGCCGGACTATGTGCGGGCAGGTCGATATATACTGAAACCAGTCCCAGATGGTGGGCGCTTTGCCCTATGGAGCGAATCCGGCCAGCACCATGCCAATCGGTGCCGCGCAGCAGGACGGTACCGCCGGGGCGCAGATAACGCGCCAGTGATGGCGTCACATAGGCTTGTGCCCAGGGGGTTCCGCGACCCGCCAGGGTGGCAATGGCTGTCCCCATATTGACCACCGCGCCTGCCGGAACCAGATAATGCAGACTCCCTGCAAAGGGCGCGCTGAGGGTTTGTTGGGCGGCCTGCGCCTGCAATATGCGCAGCTTCGATTGTGCCATATTCAGGGCCAGGTGGCTGCTGGCGACATTTTGCCGGGCAATGACGCCATCCTGATAGAGCTTCTGGTCGCGTAAAAACTGTTCCTGAGCAAAAGCCCGCTGTTTCCGGGCACTCTGGATGCTGCTTTGTAATCCCGGTGATGCAATCCGGGCAATGATGCTGCCCTGTTTCACCGGACCATCGGCAAGCAAAGGGCCGAGGACGCGGCCCGTCACCGGTGCTGTCAAGGTGACATTACCGTTGCTTTCCACCTTGGCCAGCAGGGTGTTTTGCCGAAGGGCGGCGCTGACATGGATAGTGGCGGTCTGCACCGGCAGGGGAGACCCCCAGGCTGTGCCCAGCATGAATATAAGCAGTATTCCCGAACAAAGGGGCAAAGGGCGGAATGGCGATATCCCGGAGATAGTCGGGCAGTTTCTGCCCAGAGGCTGCCAGTGGAAAAATGTCATGAGAATGGTCCTTGTCCAGGTAAGCGGCCGCTGTCCAGAGCTAATTGGGCCCGGCTCAAGCGGGCACGAATCATGGCGTTGGTGTCTTGCAAGCGGGCCTGAATCCAGGCGCTTTGCGCCTGTTGCAAGGCGAGTGCGCTCTCGGCGCCGGCCAGATAGCCTTTGCGCGTCATCTGATACACGGCATTGGCTCTGTCAGCGATTTTCCCGGCATTTTTGAGGGCAATAGTAGTTGCCTGGGCCGTACCCAGGTCTTGTGCCAGGCGGCTGCGAATCTGCATTTCCAGGGCAGATTTGGCAGCTTGCAAGGCAGCCACCTGTTGTTGTGCCGCAGCAATCTGGTCACGGTTCCGACCAAAGCCAAAAAGGGGCATCTGTAAGCTCAGCCCCGCCTGCCAGCCCAATTGTCCACTGTGGGGGATGACCGAGCTGTTCACTCCGTAAGCGGCATGGGCACTCACTACGGGCAGGCGGGCTCCTCGGTGAAATTCTAATTGGGCCTGAGCCGCCTTGATCCGGGACTCTGCCACGCTGATTAAGGGCTGGGCTTGCAGGGCCTGTTGCTCAATTACGGAAAAATCCGGTAAGGGTTGCAGCGTTGGGGTCATCTTGATCAGTGGCGGGAGTTGTTGTCCTAACCCGGTTTGCAAAGCCAGAACGCGCTGCGTGGCTTTACGCAGGATTCGGGTTTGGGACAGTTGGCTGTGCATGCGCAGCACGTTCAGTTCGGCCTGATTCAATGCCAGGCGGGAACGGGTGCCGATGGTGAATCCTTCTTTGGTCGTTTGATAGATTTGTTGGGCAGCAACGAATGCGCTTTTCCAGACGGCGATGGCATTGTCCATTTCCGCCAGCTTGAAATAGCTCATGGTGACTGCTGCGGCAACCGTCAGACGGTTCTGCTGCAGGCGATAGGTTTCCATATCCACCTGATCTTTAGCCAGTTTACTGAGCGCCCGGGTTTGCGGGGCATAAATGGGAATGTCGAGACGGATTTGTCCCGACATTTCCCGTGCGCCATTGGCGGCCACAAACACGGGCTGTCCTGCGCGGGACTGGGTCCAGATGGTGGCGGCATTCAGGGAAAGAGCCGGCAGCATTTGCGCTTGCGCCGCCTCACTCAGATTTTTTTGTGCCGCCAGTTGATGCCGGACTACCTGTATGCTGGCCTGATTGTGCAAGGCACTGGCAATGGCCTGATCAAGGCTGAGCGGGGTGGCATGGGCAGCCAGGGGGACAAGACTGATGCTGGCGGCGATCAGGAATTTTCTGGCAGTAAATGGGAAAAAGCGTTTCAGTACCAACATATTTTCTCTGTTTCTGGAAAAATTCTTGGAATTGTCAGAATCATTTAATCATGATGACATAAGTACCTGTCGGGAAGATGACGATAAGATGACCAAATTGTCATCTTATGGGGTATTTGTCTTGATGCGGGTGAATTATTGGAAATGAGAGAATGGCCGTCGTACCGCTTCCCGGTGCACTTTCCAGCTCCGCTTCTCCACCGTGTAATTGCATTATGGAGCGGACAATAGCCAATCCCAACCCGGTTCCTTGCCCACGACGCATGCGGGCTGCATCTTCACTGTAAAAGCGATCAAACACCCGGTCGAGTGCCTCGCTACTGATGCCGGTCCCGTTGTCGCTGACGATCAGTTGCAGCCGCTCCCGGGTCCGGGCGCTGTGGATCCGGATACTGCCCCCCGCCGGGGTATGAGCAAGGGCGTTAACCAGCAGATTGCTCAATGCCCGGCGCAGGAGCTCGGAATTGGCGACGATGCTTGCATCCACCTCATTGTCCAGGTTGACTTCCTGTTCATCGGCCATCGCCTGATAAAAGGCACAGATGGAGGCGACCTCCTGATGGGCGTTGAGCCGCTTTTTCTCGAGCACTTGTTGATCTTGTTCGGCGCGGGCCAAAAACAGCAACGCATCCACCATTTGTGACAAACGCGCATATTCCTCCATGGCAGAGGCGATACAAGCCTGATATTCATCAATGTTCCGGGTTCTGGAGAGGGTCAGTTCACCCTCGCCACGGAGAATATGAATGGGCGTGCGCAACTCATGGGCAATGTCCGCCGAGAAGCGGGAGATTCGGGCAAAGGCATTTTCCAGACGTTCCAGCAGGCGATCAAAATTTCCGGCCAGCGTCGCCAGTTCGCTGGGCCAGTGTGCACCGGCAATACGGCGATGCAATTCACTGGCACTCAGTTCATCTACGATAGTCGCCAGTTGATGGACCGGACGCAGACCACGTCGAGCAATCAGGTACCCACCCAGAATCGCCATACCCAGGGCCAAAGCAACCGATAACGCCAGGGCGTGGCGATAAAAGGCCAGAAAATGCTCGCGTTCACTGGTGCGCATGGCCACATAAATGGTGCTGGCTGGGTTGCCGGCAATGCGTTGCGCCATCACCTGAAAATGCTCGTGTTTCTTGACTTTCCAATGCCACTGCTGGGTTTGGGAGCCCTGCGGCTTATGATCGAAAGCCTTGTGGCCATCAAGAAGGGGGTTGAACGTCTGGCTACGGACGATGATTCCCTGCCGGGGGCGGGTCACCCAGATATAAATGCCCCGGATCGTGCTGGCTTCCAGTTGGGTTTCGTGAAGGAGATTCGTGTAGTTATCACCGGCGTTGTGAAGTGCTGTTTGCACCGCGTGAATTTTGCTGACCAGAATCTGACTGTCAGCCTGGCGGAGTTGTTCCGCCAGTATCCAGTACAGGGCGCTCCCAGCCACTGCTATCAATAGTGTGCTCAACAGTGCATACCAGAGCGTCAGGCGCAGGGCTATGGACCGGCTGAGTTGCAATGACCATTTAGTGACGGAGTTCAAGCACATAGCCCACTCCGCGTAAGGTATGGATCAGCTTGTCCGGAAAGGGATCATCGACTTTCCGGCGGAGGCGGCGGATAGCGACGTCCACCACATTACTATCACTTTCAAAATGCATGTCCCAGACCTGTTCGGCAATGCGGGTGCGGGTCAGCACCTCACCGGGAAAGCGCATGAGGTAGGCCAGCAGACGAAACTCCTGGGGTGCCAGTGGAATAGGCGTGGCCGCTCTCCAGATTTTGTGGCGCAAAAGATCCATCCCCAGATCGGCGTAATGCAGCACTTCATCGGTGCGGATATTGCTGCGCCGCAGGATGTTCTGCACCCGGGCCAATAGTTCGGAAAAGGCAAAAGGTTTTACCAGATAGTCGTCCGCACCCTGGCGCAGGCCTTGCACGCGCTGATCTACGGCATCCAGGGCCGTCAACAGAATCACCGCCTGATCCGAGCGACGTTTGCGGATTTCCTGTAGAACCCACCAGCCATCCCGTTGCGGTAGCATCAGGTCGAGAATAATTACCTCATATTCGCCGGTCTCGGCCAGATGTTGGCCGTCCACGCCGTTATTGGCCAGGTCGACGACGTGCCCTTCCTCACTGAACCCTTTTTTGAGAAAGGCAGATGTTTTGACTTCATCTTCAATGACCAGAATTTTCATGGGCAGGGAGTGTGTCCAGTAAATGATAAAAGTATAAAAATACCGATTATTAACGGATCTAACAAATGCCAGGATTTGTAAGGCTATCACGATTCTTGCTGGTGATTATTCATTTTTTGACCTTTGCGCCATTATGGTCAAGAATGTTTGCTGATTTTATGTCAGGAATTCGAGATATCATGTCATCCTCTCTTGCTTTGGAGCAGCAACGCCGCCGGGCTTTTGGCGCAGTGCGCATCCTCTTCGGCCTGATTTGGCTGATCAATACCTGGTTGCAGTTCAATCCGGTATACGTGGCTCATTTTTTGGGCAGTTTCAATGCTGACTGGGTCAGTGGTCAGCCGGACTGGGTGATGGCCTATTGTCACTGGATGGCGACCCTGGTGCAACAGATTGGGCCGCAGGCCGTGGCTTATGCCACCGTGGGTCTGGATGCCATTCTCGCGGTAGCTTTGCTTACCGGTCTGGGCTTGCCTTATCTGGCCTGGGTGGGTGCCCTGTATAATCTCTGGCTCTGGAGTACCGTGGGTGGTTTTGGCGGACCTTATACCCAGGGAGCCACAGACCCGGGTACGGCGATCATCTATGCCCTGTGTTTTCTTTATGTCATCTGGTCGCGCAGCTGGGAGGGCTTGAGCCTGAACCAGTCACCCCACAAGCCTTTGTACGCACCGGCTATGCACACCGCGCGGATTCTTTTCGGCCTGCTCTGGGCTTTTGATGCCTTCTGGAAATGGCAACCCTATTTCCTGGACAATGCGGTAACTTATCTGCAACAAGCTCTACCCGGCGAACCGGCATGGATTGCTGCCTACATTTCTTTTGTGATTGCCGTCATCAATCTGGTTGGGCCGGTACTTTTTGGCTATGTGGCCGCCATCATGGAAAGCGTTATTGCCTTTTTTCTGCTCATCGGGCGGGGTTTGCGCTGGATCATTCCGGTGGGCATAGCCTACAGCTTCGGGGTCTGGACCACCGCCGAGGGCTGGGGCGCGCCCTATCTGCCCGGCAGTACTGCCAACAAGGGCGATGTGCTGGGCACGACCAATATTTATATCATCGCCTTCCTGTTTCTGGCGGCATGGGTATATTTCACGCCGCGTGCCCTGCGCATGGCCGCTGGAGAGGCTTGAACTTGCGCCGGATCAGCTCACAGTAAATTGCCCCATCATGCCATTGTCTTCATGCTCCAGCATGTGACAGTGGTACATATAAGGGAAGTCGTCGGGGGCGGGATGACCATAATGGGCGATGAAGCGCACCGTCTCGGCCCGCCGGATCAACAGGGTATCTTTCCAGCCCGCTTCATAAGCCGGTGGCGCCTTGCCATTGCGGGACAGAATCTGAAAAGAGGTGCCATGGACATGAAAAGTATGGGCCATTTCCGCGTCATTATAGACTTCCCAGATTTCCGTGCTGCCCAGACGCAGGCGCTGGTTGATGACCTGCATGTTCATGTACTGGTTATTGATGGAAAACAGCGGTTCCCGACCCACGCCCATGGACATTTGCGCCGGACCGTTGTGCAAGGCTTTGGCCAGAGCCTGCTGCGCGAGAGGCATTTTGTCCATGGCCATCCCCCGCAGTGTGAAGCGCCGTGATCCGGCATTGGCCTGTAAGCGCGGTATATCCACCAAATGATCCGGCAACTGTCCGCCTGTGCTGGTGGCAGTGTCGACCTGGATTTCCAGCAGGTTAAAGTTGCTGCGATCAAATTGATCACTATCCATGGGATGAAGGCTGAGCCCCGGTATCACGGCCGCCGAATCGCTGCGTAGCCAGAGCCTTTTTCCTTCCATTGCCCGGAGATCCAGCAGGATTTCCGCCCGTTCGGCGGGCGCCAGAAGCAAACGCTGGACGCGTACGGGGGACTCCAGATAGCCGGCATCACTGGCAATGACATAAAAAGTCTGATCGCCCGTCAGCGCAAAATTATAAATCCGGGCATTGGAGGCATTCAGCAGGCGCAAACGCAGCCACTGCGCCGGTACTTTCAGGATGGGGGATTCCCGGCCATTGATCAGAAAGCGGTTGCCCTTCATGCCCATCACATCCATGGCCTGGGGCATATAAACGAGCCTGCCCCGGGCATCGAGCAGCCGGTCCTGGACGATGACCGGGATATCATCCACCCCCCAATGATGAGGCAATCCCAGGCGCCGGTCGGTACCGTCTTCCACCAGATATAATCCCGCCAGACCCGCATACACATGGGGTCCTGTTCTTCCAGCCGGATGGGGATGATACCAGAGAGTCGCTTCGGGCTGGTCGATGGTGTAGCCGTAGGTCCAGGTTTTTCCGGGCAGGATGAGGCTTTGCGGACCTCCATCCATGGTCCCCGGCACATGGGCACCATGCCAATGGGTGGTGGTGCTCTGGTCTAGCCCATTGTGCACATAAAGACGGACGGGTTGGCCTCGGGGAATGCGCAGGGCGGGTCCTAAAACTGCACCGTTATATCCCCAGGTGGCCGTTTCCAGGCCGGGGTGTAACGTGGAGTGACCGCCACCTATGCGCAGATGGTACTCTCGTACCTTGTCGTGCCCCCAACCCCCGGTATAAACAGGAGGAATGGGGAGTGTGCCGGAAAATACCGGTTTTGGTATTGAACTTGTCCTGCCTTTGGTGCTGGTCATGTTCATGCCGCTCATATCCATGGCCATGGCAGCAGGAAGAGTCAACAGTGCGGAAGCTCCGGCGCCGTATGTCAGAAACTGGCGGCGGGAAATGAAGGAGGCAACGGGCTTTTGGGGAAAGGTGTGGTGCGTCATGGCCTTGACCTCAGGGTGTGGATGCAGACGCAGAAACCATAACATTCATGTTGGCTTCATGGTCAAGCCGCAATCCTTACGAGGTCGATAAATCGCAGGAGAACTGTAACGGAGTAATTGGGCCAAGGTCGGCGTTCATGTGCTACTGCTGTTGTTAGGAACGTTAGTGACCATCGGTAATCTGTATTTCTGGCCCAGTGTAGCGATATCCGTAACCAGGAACCGTCTCCAGCCTGTGATGCAGACTGGTATGCTCAAACATGCCCCTGAGGCGGTACATTTTTACAACCAGAGTGTTGGGAGCCATAAAAACGGATTTTCCTTCCTTCTGCGCTTGTGTCAATTGCTGATAAGATAATGCTTTTCCACGGTTGTGAGCCATGTAAAGAAAGAGCGCGAAAAGATTTCGCGGGAGATAAATTTTTTGATCCTGGACTCTGACGATTCGTGCCTTTTGATTCACTGTCACGCGCGTGGAATTTAAATCGTCAAACTCCGCCAGGCATGCTGATGCCCGTTGTTTCATGAGTCGGTGCAGATAGGCAACGAGTGGGGCGCTACCCAGCGCCTGAGGAATGAAAGTCTGGGCCCCTGAATGTATGGCATCCTCAGCCAGTTTACCAAGCTTGGTGCTTGTTGCTTGGGCCATGACCAAAAATTGCATCTCTGCATCATGCTTTTCTTGTAGTGTCTGTACTATGGATTTGATTTCATGATCCCACTCAGTAGTTACAATAATCGGCTGAATGGAATTGTTTATCCATTTCTCGCAGTCGGAAACGCTTCTTGCTGTTTCAACAATATAAGCTGTATTAAGCTTTATTTTTTCTGCGAGAGTGTGGCTAAGAGTCTCGTTGTGGTGGCTTACTATCAGAATATCCGGATCTTTTCTGAATGTTGCACCTGTTGTGGGCATATGGAGCCAGGCTAGACCATCCATCATGATCCAGTGCAGATGGGCGCTCAAGAAAGGAATGACCGAGAAAGTAAACATGAGCATATCCTGTTTTTCTTGCAAAATGCCATATTCAAAAAAGGAAAAGACCCATACTACTTTGGAAGTATGACAATATGATGACAATTTGCTGGCTGAGCCCGGTGATTGACCGGGAAGTTAGCATTTCTCTGGATGCTCGGCTTTGAAAAACACCAAATGGTCATAATATCGTCATCATTTTGTCATATGATTGTCATTTTTTCCTGCTAGATTGTTGCGCTGCAAAACCTAGGCTCCACTGAGTCCTTAACGCTTACAGATAACAGGGAGAACATCAAGATGAAAAGTAAACCCGTATTATTACGTCCTTTGATCATAGCGCTTGTCGCTGGTGGCCTGCTGATGAGTGCCACAACAACCATGGCAGATACCATCACTGCCGCTACCGTGAGCAGTGCGGACAAGGCATCCGTGAATGTGGGTGAAGTTGATGCAACCGCAGGTCTCGTTTCTGATAATGCCAGTGTTCATGCTTTAAGCCAAAAGCACCGCTTCAACTCTGGTCAGTCCATAAAGGTTCTTGGCAAGCAGCAAATTGCCGCAGCGGGGCCGGTAGGTGGCAGTGCTCAGGCTTTGGCTTACGCGCCGGGCGTCAATGTAACGGGTTATGGAAATACGGGTTCCACGAAAACATCTATCAGTGTCAACGGTATTAGTCAGGGTTGGGGTGGTTTTGGCGGTTCGGTTATCGATGCAGGCAATCTTTCTGTGACCTTTGACGGAGTACCAATGGTAGATCCTTCAACTGGACTCTGGGAAAGTCCACAAGTGCCACAGATGGGCCTGATACAGGGCATTGGTATTACCTATGGACCAGGTAATCCTGTTAATCGTTGGTACAACAATATTGGCGGTCAAATTGCCTTTGTTCCACTGCAACCGACGGCTGAACCAGGCGCCAACATCAAGATAACCTACGGTAGTTATAATGCCAAAAATATCGTCTTTAATGTCCGTACGGGTAGTATTGATGGTTGGTCAACCATCATGGCAGGCGGGGCAGGGTCCAGTAGCAGTTATCGTCAGAGCCCGGATGGTTTTGCGAACCCCAGCTATAATTATGCCTGGTTTTTGAAAACCAAAAAAACATATACTAATGGCAATTTTTCATTCGGCGCCTATCTGGCCAAGGGCTCTGGATATCGTCCAGTACCCGTGCCCATCAATCCTATTGCGGGGGTAACCTATACCGGAGCCACAGGTGGTCCTCTCTATAGTCAGAAGACAACGGGTTTTTACTCATCCATACCTTTTGATATCTGGAATAAGCAGGATAGCAATACGACCTGGTTGATTTACAGCAAGCTGAACCAGAAACTGGATAAAACATTTGGTTTGCACAACATGATCTGGTATCGTTTCGGTCATCGGTTACATCAGCATTACAATAACTATGGATTGGGAAACCCCAGTAATTTGTACGAGTATAATAATCCTCATGACAGCGTGTATGGTGACAAACTATGGATATCTGCCAAACTTCCATACAATGATGTCAGTTTTGGGGGATTTTTCCTGAACAGCTTGTATAACACCAAAAATGCATTTTATAATCCGGCTGATGGTGGTTCTCTTGAACTTCCCAATCACTCCTATCGTAATGATGACTTCAATCAGACAGATCTGGCAGTATTTGTCCAGGATCGAATCAGCCCGATACATGATTTGCATATTACTCCTGGGGTTCGTTTTATCAATTATCAGACACAGTATACACAGGGAGCGAATATTCCAGGTGCGACAGGCACCAATCAAGGAAAGTTGCCGGCTTCGAGTAACAGCTTTACCAAGGTGGAACCCTCTGTGGATTTCAACTGGAAACCTTTAGCATGGTTGGCAGTGTTTGCAAGTTATGCGCAGGCTTATAAAGAGCCTCAGGTTGGCGGCGGCGGCGGCCTTTATCAGAGTATTCGTCCAGTATATAACCTTGAGCACAGCGCCGATTATAATGCTGGTATTAAAATGCATTTCGATAATGCGGATTATCTCCACCATTTTTTTGCATCATTTAGTTTTTATCACTTGCATTTCAGCAATCAGTTTGTTGCTGCATATGACGGGAATGGAAACTATCTGGGCGATGCTGATGGTGACTCCATATATCAGGGCGTCAATATTTCTGTGGAAGACGACCCTGTTTACAATCTGCATGTCTTTGCTAATCTTAACTTTGAAAAAGCCAATTTTGCGCATTATACGACAGGTGGCGTCAGTTATCAGGGATTACCGGTTTCCAATGTCCCCGAGAGTACATTCAATATTGGCGCAAAATATCGTTATTTCCTGGATGGTGTTCTGATGTCTCCCAGTATCTGGTATACCTATACCGGAGCTCAGAATATGTGGAATAACAATACGGTCATGCCCAGCAGCCAAAAGATTCCTGCCTATGATACGTTGAATCTAGGCTTGGAGAGTGTCATTCCTACGCATGGTTCAGTACCTCTGCTGAAAGATGTCAAACTCAATCTCGATGTGCTGAACGTGACCAACAACCATTACAACTCATTTGAATATGTCAGTTCTGGTGGTTTGTTGCTCGGCAATTCACAAGGCCAAGTGTTAGCCCTTCCTGGCGCCCCGCTGACAGTATATGGCAGTATTTCTGCTGATTTCTAACAATCTGTAAATGCAGGGGGTAGAATTTTTTCTATCCCCTGTTTGATCGTTGGTGTTGCGCAAGGATGATTATTCCAATGAGATCACGTCTGTTGTATAAGAGCATTATTTTTTTAATAATATTTTTTTTAATGGTTTTTGATGTTGCTTGTGCTGAAACCATTTCTTTTAAATTAATTAAGATTATTTCATTGCCTACAGTTGATAAAAGTGGAGATGCGGTGAGCTATGATCCTTATGATCATGCTGTGTATGTTTCCATGGGTAAGACTGATGCTGGTGCTGTGGTGATTGATGCAAAAAACAATCAGGCTATAAAAATTATACATGATGGTTTGATGCGTCCTTATGGTATGTCGTTTAATAAACGCTATGTTTACTGGACAGTAAATTATCTGGAAGATAAAAATAATTCGGTAAAAGATGTTATACAAAGTAACGAATCAAGGATTTTTGTTGTTGATAAGACGAATTGGAAGGTGGTTAATGTTTTCAAGACGATAGGCTCTGGTGCTGATGGAATTTGGGTAGATCAGAAACTAGATCGTCTTTATATTGCCATGGATGATAATAATTGGATTGACGAATATACTTTGGGTAGACATCCTATATTCAGAGGTAAAATATCCTTATATCCGGAAACTGGGAGTGGTCCTGATCTGGGAGTTTTGCTTGCCTCAAGTCATGTGCTTTATATGCCTGATGATACATGGGAAGAAAAAATTAATTTGTTGACAAATAAAATTGAACAAAAAACCAATCTGGCACCCTACTTTGTGCAGTCTACTCTCGGGAAGAAGCCAGCTACCAAGGGGCAAATCTATGATTCAGAGAATCAGACGCTCTGGGTGGGTACAACCGGATCGCGAATTTTTATATTCAATGCCAGGAATTTGAAAATCCTTGCCAGTTTGCCAGCGCGCGCTGGAATTGATCAGGTCGCTTATGATCCGAAATTCCATTTGGTTTATGCGTTTGAAAGCAAGGCAAAGGGCTTTGACGTGTATGATGCCCGAACGATGAAAGCGCTGTCTTTCGTATCCACTGGCTATGCCAAGACGCATACCGGAGCGGTAGATCCTTCTAATCATAGGATTTTTGTCTATGTGGGTGCTGCCCATGCCGTGTATGTATACCAGCCGATTTTCCACTGAAATATAGACTTTTGATTCTCATTCATAGATATAATGGCCTCTCTAACTTGAGAAAACCGTTCTCTACGAGTGTTAACATTTTGTTAAAAAAGGAATTTTGTTGATGCACGGATCAGATAGCTTGCCCTGGCCACGCAGTGTCAAGTGGCTACATATTTTTTTGGCGGTATTTATCACCTATCAGTTGATGAGTGAGCTGGATATGAAAGCCATCTGGAAACATGTGGGTATATCTGCCTTTCGGCATTTTCTTTTCATATCCCATATGTGGGTGGGTATTGCCAGCAGTATCGTGATTGCTCTGTTCTGGCTGGTAGTGGCACGGAATGCTCCGTTACGCGCTCATTTGTTTCCTTATCATGGTGTCTATTTTTCACGCATTGTGAAAGACATTCGGGGTGCCGCGCGGGGTATTTTTCCTCCGGCGGGAATGCGTGGCGGGTTGCCAGGTCTGGTACATGGCCTGGGTCTTTTGGCGATTTCGGCCATGGGTATCTCGGGTGTAGTGATGTTTGTCATGATTTATGCGGCTGGCGGCGTAAAACCCGGGGATGCTTATGCTATTCCGCATGCCGCTCATTCGCTGGTTGCCAATCTGGTGTGGGCTTACTGGTGGGGTCATATTGCCATGGCCTTGCTGCATGCCATGCGTACTCCCCGGATATTGCGAATATTCATCCCCTAATTCTGCGCTAATCCTGGGTATATACCATGCATAAACGGATGGGCCAAACGGATCCATCCGTTTCTCAACGTATACAACAGGAGCGATGTCATGAGCGTATCTAAAAGTTTGGTTGCCGGAATTCTGGGAGGGGTTTTGTTTTTGTCCGCTTTCGGGGTATACGCTTTTACCGGTCAGAAGTTGGCGGGTGAGGCAAAAATCAGTATCGAGCAGGCGCGGGTAACGGCTTTGCAGGTTTACCCGGGAAAAATTACTGATCAGGAGCTTGAAAAAGAAAAAGGCGGCAGTGGTTTGCGCTATTCTTTTGTGATCAGAAGCGGGCATGTCAGCCATGAAGTGGGTATAGATGCCAGAACTGGAGCCGTTCTGGAGAACTCCCTGGAAGGCGACCACGCTGATTGATCAAGGGCTTATCCTGATCTGATGAACCCGCTCCCCGGAGCGGGTAATTATGCGGTTTCGCAGGGGATTATCACTAAACAATGCGTATTCTTCTGGTGGAAGACGATCAAATGATTGCTGAGGCGATTTCCGTCGCTCTCAAGGACGCTGCCTATGCCGTGGATTGGGTGCGTGATGGGGAAACGGCACTACGGGCCATTGCCAATCAGGAACACCAAGCTATTCTGCTGGATCTGGGATTGCCAAAAGTGGATGGTTGCACGGTGTTGCAGCGTGTCAGAGCCGTCGGGAACGCCATACCTACCATTATTATTTCTGCCCGGGATGGGCTGTCGGACCGCATCGAAGGACTGGATCTGGGAGCCGATGATTATCTGGTCAAGCCTTTTGCCATGGATGAGTTGCTGGCCCGTCTGCGGGCCATTATCCGTCGTCAGGGTGGACAGGGCTCTCCAATACTGGAAAACGGCTCTCTAAAGCTGGATTTAAGTACGCATATTGCGCAGATTGATGAGATCTCTGTGCTTTTGACGCACCGGGAGTTTGCCTTGTTACAGGCGTTATTGTTGCGTCCCGGTGCAGTACTCAGTCGTACCCAACTGGAGGAACGCTTGTACGGCTGGAATGAGAGCGTCGAAAGTAACAGCATCGATTTTCTGATTCATGGTCTGCGCAAGAAGCTGGGTGCTGAAGTCATCAAGAATGTGCGTGGTGCTGGCTGGATGATTCCTCGTCAATCATGAATCATTCTTTGCAGAGGCGTTTGTACATTGGCTTGAGCGTGGCTATTGTCTGCATGGGTTTGCTAGCTGGTCTGGCGTCTTTTTTTCTGGCCCTGAACGAAGCCCAGGAATATCAGGATGCTTCCTTGCAGCAGATTGCTGCACTGGTACCCCCGCAACTTTGGCAGAGTGCCTATCATGATGATCAAAGTCGAGTGGATGAAGACCCGGATGCGCGCATTGTCGTAGAGCCCTTATGTCATTTGGACTGTAGCAGGTTAAATGTCCCTTTGAAGCTCCCTTGGCAGTTGTCTGCGGGATTCCATACCGTGACGGTGGAAGGCCAGGAATGGCGCATTTTTGTGCGGCGGCAGGGGCCAGATAATGCGTTGGCCGTGGCGCAGTCTACTGATGTGCGCAGTGATGCGGCTTTTGCCAGTGCCCGCTGGACCTTATTACCCTTGTTGTTTCTGGTGCCTTTATTGATGCTTTTTTCACGGATGATTGTCCGGCGATCTTTGGCCCCGATCCAGAATCTGGCTCATACCATGGACCGGCAAAATCCTGACCGTCCTGAGCCGTTGAGCATAGAAACGGTGCCATCAGAAATTGCCCCTTTTATTGAAGCCATCAATCGCCTGCTGGAAAGGGTTCGATTATTGCTGGAACAGGAGCGTCGCTTTATCGCTGATGCTGCCCATGAACTACGAACGCCGTTAACCGCATTATCTCTGCAGGTGCAGAACCTGAGTCGGGCGGACTCCTTGCCGGAATATCAACAGCGTTTGCAGCCGCTGCAAAAAGGTCTGGAGCGCTTTGCTCATCTGCTTGAGCAATTGCTGGGTCTGGCCCGGCAGCAGGCGACTTCTCCGAATTCCGAGCTGGTAAATCTGGTGGATACTGCTCGGCAGATGCTGGAGGATCTCTATCCAATGGCCGAACGTAAAAATATCGATTTTGGCCTGGATGCCCCAAGCCCAATATGGGTGCAAGGTAGTCCTGCGGCTATATACAGCTTGTTACGCAATGTCGTCGATAATGCCTTGCGTTACAGTCCTGAGCACTCCGAAGTGACGATAAGTGTCCGGAGTGAGGGCAGTGATGCACTCCTGGAAGTGATGGACAGTGGTCCAGGTATTCCCATCGCAGAGTCGGAACGCGTATTTGATCCCTTTTACCGGATTCCCGGTACGCAAGAAGCGGGCAGTGGACTGGGTTTAAGCATTGTCCGCGCCATTGCCGATCAGTTGGGTGGACAAGTTTCCCTGTGCCCCCGCACTAAGCACGCCGGATTACATTTTATTTATCGACAAAAACGAATCAGCCACTCTGTGAATAACTAACTCAGACTCGCTAAGTCTTGCCTAATTCAATCATGAGACACTGATAAACAAGTGTTTTGCAGAACTTCTTCAATGTGAATGATTTTCAGGGAGTACAGGGTTCATGACGTTGCGATTGTGGCCGGTAATCATGGGGGGCATGTTGTTGCTGGCCGGTTGTGCGCAGTATCAGCCGGCCCCCTTGTCGAATCATCTGGCCTCTGCGCAGGCAGTACATCGGCAAATGGCGGCGGCTT
This sequence comes from Acidithiobacillus montserratensis, assembly GCF_018853465.1. Classification (GTDB taxonomy): domain Bacteria; phylum Pseudomonadota; class Gammaproteobacteria; order Acidithiobacillales; family Acidithiobacillaceae; genus Acidithiobacillus; species Acidithiobacillus montserratensis. The sequence continues at coordinate 34,993 of NZ_JABBOU010000005.1, read as the reverse complement.
TGGCGCGGCTGCATCACCAGGTGCGGGCAGTGAATCTACAGGAGCCGTTTTCCGGGAGGACCCTCGGAGTCTTGACCGTCCTGCTCAATCCCCAGTTGCGGGCCATGCGCGCCCAATCGGGGGTTGCCCAAGCCCAGGTTTTTGCAGCGGGATTGCTCCCGGATCCTCAGTTGTCACTCAGTGCGGATTTGCCCGGCAATGTGGGGGCGGGATATTACCAGGCCTATAGCATGGGGCTGAGCTGGAGCCTCGCCAGCCTCTTTACCCGTTCTGCCAATCTGGATATTGCCCGTGCCCAGGAAAAGTCGGTGCACTATCAGGTGGCCTGGCAGGAGTGGATGCAGGCCGGTAATACCCGGGTTCTCGCCCGCCAGCTCTATTATCTGCAGGAACAGGAGGCCGTCGCGGCGGCGGCCGCAAAAACCGCCGGGAAATGGTATCAGGCCTCTGCCGAGAACCTGCGCCTGGGTGACAGCACCATCAACACCGCTACATTACGGCAAATTGCCTGGCTGGATAGTCAGGACCGGGCACTGGCTATGCGTCGCCAAGTGACGGCCACCCGTCAGAAGCTCGATGCATCCATCGGCTTGCCACCCGGTATGCTGATTCAGGTCCGGCCGCCGAAACTCTGGAAGCAATGTCCTGATGCAGCACGCTTGCTGGCTCTGGCCGAGCACCACCGACTCGATCTGCTGGCGTTGCGGGCCGGTTATCAGGCCCAGGAGGCGCGGGTACGGCGGGCCATACTTGGCCAATATCCCGGCTTCACCATCGGTTTCGGCAAGGCTGCCGATACCTCCAATGTGCAAACGTATAGTCCCAGTTTGACCCTGGATATTCCCCTCTGGAATCGTAATCGCGGTGCCATCACCCAAGCTGAGGCGACCCGCACCCAGCTTCGAGAGGCCTACAGCGCCCGGCTCTTTCAAACCCGCGCCGATATTTTTCGCCTGGTACAGGATCTCCATCGATTGCAGCAAGAAATCCAACCCCTGCAGCAACAGGTGCCGAAACTGGAGCAGGCCGAAAGCCGCTTGCGCAGGGCGGCCAGTGAACATGATGTGACCTTGCTGGATTATGAAACCGTACGTAGCCAGTCTCTGGCCAAGCGCTTGCAGTTGCTGGCTTTGCAGGAATCCTTTGCCACCCAACAGGCAGCACTGGAACTGGCCGTGGGTTTACCCGTTGCAGATTGGGGGAAGCAGAAATGAAAAAATGGTTTCCAGCCTGGCAGATGCTGGTTTGGGGATGTTTTCTGTATGGGTTGTTCGGGGGAATGGCTATAGCCGAAGTTTCCGCTTTGGTGAAAACTACGCCGGTACGGATGATGTCCATGGCCGATCAATTACGGGTATATGGGACGGTGGAGTTTGCGCCGGAGGACGGCCGAACCATCGTGCTGCCCTCCGAAACCCTGGTCAGTCAGGTACTGGTGGCTGCCGGGCAGCGAGTCCGGCAGGGACAGCCCCTGCTACAGGTACAACCCTCGGTCAGCGATCAGCTACAGCTCAAACAAGCGGAAATCGCGCTGAAATTCGCCCGGGCCGAGCAGCAGCGGGTGACCAGTCTGCGGCAGCGGCAGCTGGCGACCAATAGCCAGGTGCAAAGTGCCGATCAAGCCCTGGCCCAGGCCCGTGCGGTACTGCAGGACATCCGCTTGCGCCTGCAGTCCTTACAAAAAGGCCAGGTGAGATCTCCCATCAGTGGGGTGGTGACCTTTGTGCATGTCCATCAAGGTGACCTGATCGCCGCTGGTCAGCCTTTGCTCAGCCTAAGTACGGGAAACGCCCTGCGCGTCTTGTTGGGCGTGGAGCCCGGTGATCTGCCGCGCATTCGGGTAGGTGATTCAGTGCTGCTGCGCCCGGTATATGGGGGGACCGAGGTTCAGGGGAAAATCACCCAGATTTACAGCCAGATCGACCCGCAAACCCGTCTTGCCCAAGTGGTGGTGCCTTTGCCCGCCCGGCCGGATTTGTTGCCAGGGGCCATGCTCCGGGCGGAGATCGTCCTGCATCGTCAGGAGGTGTTGGCGGTTCCGGATTCGGCTGTCCTGCAGCAGGATGGTAAGTCCTACTGTTTTGTGGACGTGGCCGGTAAAGCCCAAAAACGCTGGGTGGAAACCGGCTGGCAACAGGGCGGCTGGATTGCGGTCAAGCAGGGATTGCAGGCCGGGGATGCGGTGGTCAGTCTGGGTAACTACGAGCTGAAGCCCAGTATGGCCCTGCGGGTAGAGGGGCATTCCTGATGGGTGCCTGGCTCTTGCAACATCGTCGCTCCCTGCTGTTTTTGCTCTTCGTGCTGGTGGTGGCCGGACTTCTCTCTGCCACGAAAATGCCGGTGGCGCTTTTCCCCAACGTGGTTTTCCCGCGCATCGTCGTGTCGGCCGACGCCGGCAATATGCCCATTCCCCAAACGGAAATTGACGTGACCAGACCGTTGGAACAAGCCTTGCGGGCAGTCCCTGGTGTGCAGCACATTCGCTCGACCACGGCCCGTGGGGCCACCGAAGTTTCGGTACAGTTTGCCTGGGGCAGCAATATGACCGAAGCCCTCTTGCAGGCGGAGTCCGCCGTCAACAAGGTCTTGCCCGCCCTGCCACCCGGCACCAGCTTTAGGGCCCGGCGGATGGATCCGACGGTATTTCCGGTGCTGGGGCTGTCTCTGACCTCGGACCGCCTGGATGCGGTCGCCCTGCGTCGCTATGCCGAATATGACCTGCGCCCCTTGTTGCTGGCCATTCATGGGGTGGCGCAGGTGGACGTACAGGGCGGGGAGCGTGAGGAATATCAGGTTGTCGTGGACCCCATGCGCCTGCAGAGTTATGGTCTGACCCTTGCTGCCGTGGAAAAGGCGTTGGGTAAGGGAAATATTATCACTGCCGTGGGCCGTTTGCAGCGCCATTATCGGCTTTATCAGATTCTGAGCGAAAGTCCCCTGAAAAATGTCCAGGATATCGAGCATATCGTCCTCAAGACGGGTACGGCCGGAGTCGTGGACCTGGCCGACGTGGCCCAGATCCAGGTGGGAACCGCACCTCAATGGACCACGGTGACGGCCAATGGCAAAAATGCTGTGTTGGTCAATATCAAGCAGCAGATGGGGGCCAATACGGTGGCCATCGATCACGCCATCCGTAGCTTGTTGCGCCAGGATGCCAGCCGTATTCCGCCGGGCGTCAAACTGAGCGTCTGGTATGATCAAAGCCAGTTGATTACGGCGGCAGCCTCCAGTGTGCGCGATGCGATTTTCATCGGCGCCGCCCTGGCGGCGCTGGTGCTCCTGGTATTTTTGCGCAATCTGCGGCTGACTTTCATTGTCGCGCTGGTCTTGCCCAGCGTGCTTTTGGCCAGTGTGCTGGTGCTCTATGTGTTGCATCAGAGCTTCAATATCATGACCCTGGGGGGCATGGCGGCGGCAGTGGGGCTGGTGGTGGATGATGCCGTGGTGATGCTCGAACACATCATGCGTCGTCTCACCCAAAAGCCCGATGAGCTTGCGCCGCTTGAGGGTGAGCCGAGCACGATTCTGCGTTCCGCCTTGGAAATGAGTAAACCCCTGGCCGGGTCATCGGCTGCCACCATCATCATTTTTCTGCCTCTGGCGTTTTTGTCGGGCGTGACCGGCGCTTTTTTCCAGGCCTTGGCCATTTCCATTGCCGCAGCACTCCTGGTGTCCTTTCTGGTGGCGTACCTGGCCGTCCCCCTGCTGGCCGATTTGTTTTTGCGCCCACAGGATGCCGAGAAGGCCGAACATGAGGGGCGTTTTCTGTCCTGGTTCAGTGCCTGGTACGGCCATCATCTGGAAAAACTCCTGCAACGCCCGTTATTTTTATCCGGGATTGTGCTGGCCTTTCTGATTTTGGGCGGATGGTCCTACACCCAGGTGGGGAGTGGTTTTATGCCCGCCATGGATGAGGGGGGATTCGTACTGGATTACACCGCAGCCCCCGGGACGTCCCTGGCGGAAACCGATCGCCTGCTGGACCAGGTACAGCAGATTCTGGCGAAGAATCGGGATGTGGCCAGCTATTCGCGGCGCACCGGACTGCAGTTGGGCGGTGGTATCACCGAAGCCAATACCGGGGATTTTTTCATTCGCCTCAAGACCCGGCGACAACATTCCATCTGGCAGGTGATGCAGAGCGTTCGTCAGCAGATCCATGACCAAGTTCCAGGGTTGCGGGTGGAAACCGGGCAACTGATGGAAGACCTCATCGGCGACTTGACGGCGGTGCCCCAGCCCATCGAAATCAAGGTGTTCGGTGCGAACGATCAGATCCTGCAAAAGCTGGCCCGCCAGGTAGCCGCACAAATCAGCCAGGTTCCGGGGGTGGTAGAGGTCTTTGATGGCATCACCATTGCCGGTGATGCGGTGGATATCCATGTGGATCCCGTAAAGGCGGCCCTCGCGGGAATGACCCCCGCAGAGGTGACCAGCCAGTTGCACACCTTGATGGAGGGGCGGGTCGTCAGCCGGATCCCCCAAGGTCAGGAAATGATCGGTGTGCGCATTCGCGCTCCACGTGGGCAATGGAATGCGATCCGGCGCCTGCGCCAACTCCCCATCATTGCTCCCGATGGCCATTATCTGGCCCTGGGGCAGGTGGCAGAAATCCGGATGCAATCTGGGCAGGCAGAACTGAACTCGGAAAACCTCAAACCCATGGTCGCGGTGACGGCCCGAATCGAAGGTCGGGCCATGAGCACGGTGATGGGCGAGGTCAAGGGGCGGCTGGCCCATCTGCAGCTCCCCCATGGCGTCTACCTGCAATACGGCGGTTTGTACCGCGAACAGCAGCAATCCATGCGCGAACTGGCACTGGTACTGCTGGCGGCCATTCTGCTGGTGACGGTATTGCTCCTTTTTCTCTATGAGCGTTTTACGGTGGTGCTGAGCATTCTGGCGACGTCTCTCCTGGCTCTGGGCAGCGTCTTTGTGGGCTTGTGGTTGACGGGCACGGAGCGCAACCTCACGGCGATGATCGGGATGACCATGATTGTCGGTATCGTGACGGAAACGGCGATCTTCTTTTTTGCCGAGACTCGGTCTGCCGAACCCCACGAGCTGGTGCGGGCAGGAAAGGCGCGGCTGCGGCCAGTGCTGATGACGGCCATCATCGCCATTCTGGCGCTCTTACCCCTGGCTTTAGGTTTGGGTGCCGGGGCGCAGATGCAGGCACCTTTGGCCATCGCCATCATTTCCGGTCTGCTGGCGGAAATTCCTCTGGTCCTGCTGGTGATGCCGGCGCTGTATGCCTGGCTGGAGCGGGTGCTGCAAAAAGGATCAGTGCGTGCGCCGCACTGATCTGCGTAAAAAATGAACTGTCCGGAATACCCTTGCAAAAGATGCGTTTGATTGAACAAGTTTTTCATTGCCGCTCAGAGCCGCAAGAGAGAGCCGCAAGAGAAGGAAAATAGGAGATCCAGTCGTTCACATGCTCACCTGCATGCTGGAAAGAAATTTGTGATGTTACTAGACCCCACATCAGAATAATAAGCGGTCGGATGTTGGGATTGCGCCACTTTTTGACAGCATACCGTCTAGTTGGTATCTTCATGATTCTTTCTATCACGACCAGGAGAAAATTATGACCACATTGACGTTGACTCCCCCTTCAGAAGCCACTGGCGAGCTGGCAGAGCTCTATGCAGCTATTGAAAAATCATTTGGTGGGGTTCCAGAAGGTCTGCAGTTATTTGGGGTCAGTCCCAAATTGCTATCCATACAAATGCAGCTCCTGGGATATTTTGGTCAGCATTCCCGCCTTTCGGCCAATTTTCTGGCTTTATTGCGTTATGTACTGTCAGAAGACGGGCACTGCCAGTTTTGCATCGGTTTTAATCAGGCCCTACTGGTGAATGCAGGTATTGCACCTGAAGCTATCCAGCAGGCGCTGAAAAATCCGCGCAATGGCCCTCTTGAAGACCGTGAAAACCAGCTGCTGGATTATGTGGTGCGGGCCGTGCGCAATCCCCACTCAGTCGCGGATGCAGAGGTAGAAGAACTGCGTAAACAAGGGTGGACCGATCAGGATATTTTTGATGCGGTGGCTCATGGGGCGCAGCATAGTGCTGTAGATATCCTCTTTGAAACTTTTCGGGTGGCCCCTTATTCGGCCAGTTGAACGGCAGAAACTGCCAAAAAGTCAGTGCCGGTGCAAATGGTGCATGTCCGGCACATGGGGATGGCTGTGGGTGAGGTGTTCATGATGATGAGGGTGGCTGTGGCGTGATCCCGGGGCCACCGGAAAAGCATGGGTATGCTGATGGTGGAGATCATGGGTATGCATGTGGGTATGATCCAGGGCCTCATGGGTATGGACATGATCGTGGCGCTCGTCCAGATGCAACCAGATACCCCAGGCCATCAGCGCCGCAGCTATCAATAACAGTGGCGTGATGGGTGCACCCAGAATCACGCTGAGAAGCGCACCAAAAAACGGCGCGCTGGAAAAATAGGCTCCGGTGCGGGCACTGCCCAGATACCGTAACCCGAGTACAAACAGGGCCAGACTGACTCCGTAGGCAAAAAATCCCAGAATCATGGCGGCAATGGCATCCGGCAGGGGCGGAAACGTGCTGCCCAGCCAGAGAGCGAGGAGCAGATTGACACTGCCCGCGACCCAGCCTTTATTGGCCGCAATCCAGCTGCTGTCGGTCAGAGAGACTTTCCGAGTCAGGTTGTTGTCGGTCGCCCAGGCAAAGCAGGCGGCAATGATGGCCGCCGCTGGCCATAACTGGTCGAGCCGAAACTGCATGGTGCCAGCGCCAGGCCAGCTCAATAACACCATACCCAGCACAATGGCGAGCATGCCCCAGGCAATCCGCCGATCAAAATTTTCCTTGAACACCAACCAGGCCAGCAGGGTGGTAAATACAGATTCGGCATTGAGCAGCAAAGCGGCATTGGCCGCGACAGCACCCTGCAGCCCGAACAGGAAGAGTACGGGAGCGATGATGCCCCCTGCCAATATGGATGCAGCAAACCAGAAGGCATCTCCAGGAGATAAATGAACGCGCGGACTACGGCGGATCAGCCGATAGGCACTGAGTCCCAAACCGGAACCCAGGTACAGTAAGGCGGCGAGCATCCATGGGTTCACAGTCGTCAGCAGCACTTTGGCCAGCGGCGTGCTGGCACCGAAGAGCAGGGCGGAGAGTATCGCTGCAGGCACCCCCGGACGTCGGAGATTCTGAATAAGATTCATATCATTATAAGTAGAGGATACAAGGGTAGTTGCAGAGCAGTGTGTAGTGATGTGTCTCGCTGCGCAAGAGTAATAGCACTGGTTTCCGATGGAAAAGCACACGCTGCGCTATGTGATTGACAATAATCAGGACATTATCTAGACTAATAGTTGCGTAATTTATTAACTATTTGATCATGGGTATCTCATGTTTTTTCGTCTACATAGTGATGCTGATCTTGCCTTATCGAGTTTTCAGAAAATGGTCGTCAAGATGCTGCAGCGACTAGCCGCGACGGCATGCATCGTGGCCGTCAATCTGGGCGCGGCAGCATGAATACGGATACAGTGCGCTTTGCCCTGTTTGCCGAGGTTTTTGCGGCCCTGGCCCATCCCAAGCGCCTGGAAATCATCCATTATCTCGGAGAGAAACAGCATACGGCCGGGGAGTTGACGGAATTGACCGGCCTGTCCAAGGCCAATGTCTCTCAACATTTGAGTATTCTGAAAGCACGCGGTCTGGTGCATTGCGACAAGTGCGGCACCTTCTGTCATTACCGCCTCACCAGCTCCGAGGTACTGCAGACCTGTGAAATCGTGCGCCACCTGATCCTCGAACAGATGGACCTGACCGTTGCCAGTCGGCAAAAGCTGGCTGAAGTGGTCCCCTTGCGCAAGGAACCGTCATGACTGCTGCTGCGGCACCCGCTTCCCGGTATCAACGGGGTATTGCCCATAATCGTGGTCAGTTTCTGCTGCAGACAGTGCAGGTGTTTTTTGTAGGACTGGTCATTGGCATGGAACGCAATGTGCTGCCCGCCATGTCCGCGCATTTTGGCGTGAATAGCCACGCTTTTTTCTTCCTGGCCTCCTTTGTCATTGCCTTCGGTCTGGTCAAAGGGGCCTTGAATTTCGTGGCGGGTGGCCTATCTGATCGTATCGGTCGTAAAAGGGTGCTTTTCATCGGCTGGATAGCAGGCATTCCCATTCCCATCCTGATTTTCTTCGCGCCCAACTGGTGGTGGATCATTGCCGCCAACGTCTTCCTGGGATTCAACCAGGCCTTTACCTGGACCATGACGGTGACCAGTCAGATTGATCTCTCGGCCAATCATCAACGGGGTCTGGCGGTAGGTATCAATGAAGCCATGGGCTACATCGCTGTGGGTCTGGCAGGGCTGGCTACAGGATATCTGGCGGTGCTGTATGGTCCGCGCTGGGCCTTGCTGGTTTTTGGTCTGGTCGTGATTGCATTGGCACTGGTCCTGCTGCTGTGGATGGAAGATACCATTCACTGGGTGCGTGCCGAACATACCCGGCATGGAGCTGCCATCCCGGGAGCATCCCCGGCCCGAAGTATGGGCAGTACTTTTCTGCAGGTATCCTTTCAGGACCGGACCTATCGGGCGCTCTGCCAGGGCGGGGTCGCCAACAAAATTGCGGATACCCTGGTCTGGGTGCTGTTTCCGGTTTTTTTCACCTTTCATGGGCTGGGCGTGATAGCGATTGGCTGGATTACCGGAACCTATGCCATGGTCTGGGGACTTTGCCAGTTCTGGACGGGGCATCTGGCTGATCGCCTGGGTCGCCGCCCCCCGGTGCTGATGGGCTTTGCTCTCTTGTCCGCAGGGCTGGCAGGCACCGCACTGGTGAGCCATTTCTCCGCCTGGATGGCTACCGCTGCGCTGATGGGGCTAGGTATGGCCTTGCTTTACCCCAATCTGATTGCTGCCATGTCCGATGTGGCGCCCCCCCTGGAGCGGGGTCGTATCCTCGGGACTTATCGTTATTGGCGGGATACCGGTTATGCCATTGGCGGGGTGATTCTCGGTCTGGTCGCCCAGTGGAGTGACAAAATCCTGCCCGCCATTTGGGTGACTGCCGGTATTGTCGCCCTGTCGGGCTTATGGATTGCCTTTGCAGTCCAGGAAACCCATCCCCGAACGGGCTGAACAGGAGCTTTTACTATGAGCAACGCATTAATCATTCTGCATGCCGGTCCTGATGAGGAAAACCCGCGCGCCGATACGGCCGTTCGTCTCGCCGGTGCCATGTTGGCCGATGACAAAGAAGTGCGCTTGTTTCTTGCTGGTCAGGGCGTGCTACTCCTGAGAAATATGGATCAGGTTTCTGAACGCACACGGCAGCTGTTTGCAGAATTGTTGGCATTGGGCCTGACTGTCGAGTGCTGCGGCAGTTCTTTAAAGGCGCAGGGCATAGATACATTACCGGCCGGTGTCAGCAGCAGTTCCATGAAGGCGCTGTCGGCCTGGATCAGCAGTGCGGATGAGGTTGTCTGCTTTTGACCATGAACTTTTTGATTTTTAGACGGAAATTCAAACTGATCGGATATGCCTTCCTTTTCTGGATCCTTTGGTTATTCGTGGTTCCGTTGGGGCTGTTGCTTTCTCCGCCAGCCTTTGCCAATCCCACTTTTGTGACAAGAGGGGCTATCAGTGCCTCGCCGTTTCTGGCACCTGCTCAGGCATTCCGCTTCAAAGCGCGAATGGCGGCAAACGATATCCTGGTCCTTCAGTGGATAGCGGCACCCCATTATCATCTCTATCGCAATCGTATCACCTTGAGGATCGCGCCCAACACGGCCCATTTGGCCGCCTATACCCTGCCCCCGGGCAAACCGATGCACATTCCCGGCGTAGGTACGCTGGCCGTATATGAGGGAGATACCACGACGATTCGGGTTCCTGTCCATTTCACGGGAAAAACGCCAAAACAGATCACGGTAACCAGCAGTTTTCAGGGGTGTGCCAATGCGGGGGTGTGTTACCCCGTCGCAACCCGATCCGTTGTTTTGGCGACGACAGGACCTATCACTGGACGGTGAAGCAATCCCGACGCCATGCTTTTTGGACTTCATTGGCCTATGTGCTGGGCATGGCCGTGACGTACGCCATTGCCGGAGTCATTGCGGCTGTCACCGGGTCCTATCTACAGGCGTTCTTTCAAAGTCCCTGGGTAATCAGTGGGTTCAGTGCATTATTTGTCGTCCTGGCCCTATCCATGTTCGGCTTCTATGAATTGCAGGTGCCCAGCGCCATCCAATCCCGCCTGTCCCGTTATGGGAAGGGCGGGCACTTTTCCAGTGCCTTTGTCATGGGGATACTTTCTGCGTTGATCGTCGGTCCCTGTATTGCCGCCCCCCTCGCCGGTGCCCTGCTGTTCATCGCCCATACGGGAAACCTGTTCATGGGCGGATTGGCCTTGTTCCTGCTGGCACTGGGCATGGGTGTACCCCTGTTGATTATCGGTACCTCTGCAGGGCATTTCCTGCCGAAGGCCGGTGCCTGGATGGATACCGTCAAAGCGGTTTTTGGCGTCGTTCTGCTGGGCGTGGCCATCTGGTTCCTGTCACGTATTGTGCCAGGAACCGTCAGTCTGGCGTTATGGTCCGCACTGGCCATCATCTCTGGCGTCTTTATGGGGGCTTTTACGGCCAATTCCGGGGGCTGGCCGCGTTTTTTTCAGGGGCTGGGTTTACTCGTCTTCGCCTATGGCCTGACCTTGGGTGTCGGGGCACTGGCCGGTGGTTCTCAGGTTCTGGAACCGCTGAGACCTTTTGTCGCCCCAGCCGGCGTGACAACCTCAGCGCCCCAGAATCAACTCCCACGCTTTACCGTCGTTCGTAGCCTCACGCAATTATACACCGCCTTGGCGTCCGCCAAGGGGCATCCGGTCCTGGTGGATTTTTGGGCGCGATGGTGCGTGGAATGTCAGCGTATGGATGTCGAAACCTATGACAATCGCCGGGTTGAAAAGGCATTGCAATCAGTCACCCTGATTCGGGTTGATGTGACGGCGAGTGATGCTGCCTCACGTCAGCTGCTCCATCATTTCCAATTGTTCGGCCCCCCCGCAGTATTGTTGGTCAACCCGGTGGGCCGCATGGTGGCGCAATATGAAGGGTATGAAGGTCCTGACACATTGCTGCAGCACCTACGGCAAGAGCTGGGCCATAGCCCATCCGTAAATGACGTTTCGAAAAAATCGTAGAGGAGATCACCATGAACCGCCTTTCAATAATCGCCATCGCATCCAGCATGATGGCCTTTTTGTGGACAGGTTCTGCCTTTGCCGCCGCTACGTTGCCACCGCTACCTCCCATGACCCAAGGGAGTTATTGGGGGGATATCGGCCAACGGCTGAGCTACATTCAGGAAGGACATAAGGGTCCCGTCATTTATGATTTTTTCGACCCCAATTGTCCCTACTGCCACAGCATGTATGATGAAGAGCAAGGGCTGATCAAAGCGGGCAAACTCACGGTACGTTATGTGCCCGTCGCCTATTTGATGCCCAGCAGCACGCCGGAAGCCGCAGCCCTCCTGCAATCCACGCATCGGGTCACTGCACTGCAGCATTTTGAAATGTTGGCCGCCAAGAGTTTCGCTGCGCCCATGGGGGCACAAGGCCCTGTCGGTCTTCCCCAAGCCAAGGCGCGTCCTCAGACCCTTCACGCCCTCAAAGTAAACATGGCGGTACTGCAAAGTACACATTCCATGGGGGTGCCCGCCATAGTGTATGAGCGAAAAAATGGTCGCTCTGGATTGCTGCCCGGTATGGTGTCTCGGGGGGAGTTGCTGACGATGCTTCCCAGTCTTCAATAGTGAGTGGATAGGTGGATACAAGGAGAAAAGCGCGACATGAAAAACGGTATGGTCACATTGGTCCTGAAATGGCTGATAATTGGGAGCTACGGTGGTGGTTTACTGCTCGCCGGTACGTCACTCGCTGAAGCGCAGACCGTCCATTCTCCGCCACAGAAAAAGCTGACTCCCGGCATTCTCTGGAACCAGATTCTGGCCAAGCACATCAGCTATATTCAGGAAGGGCATCAAGGACCCATCATTTATGATTTCCAGGATCCCAATTGCCCCTATTGTCATGTCATGTACGAACATGAAGCACCGCTGATCAAAGCGGGAAAACTGACGGTACGCTATGTTCCCGTCGCTTTCCTGACCCCCCAGAGTCCGGCGGAAGCGGCGTCATGGCTTCAGTCGGCCCATCCATTGGCGACTCTGGAACATTTCGAAACCATCGTGGGTCCCGCATTGCGCAGTGGTAACTACCATTCTTTGCCCAAGGTTGCGCCCAACGCTAAAACGACGCAGGAATTGAACCGAAATTTGGCGATGATGAGTGCGCTTGGCTTTGAAGGTACACCCGCCATTTTGTATAGGGTGAAAAATGGTCAACTTGGACGTATTCCCGGAATGATTTCGCAACAACAGCTTTCCAGACTGCTGCCCCATTTGCGGGTAGCCCATGGATAATGTCGTAACGGTGTTGTTTCGCTTTTCAAAAGGAGATCGAAAATGTTGAACAAAGAACAACGTCAAGTAGCCAATACTATTGCCAGCGTCTTTCTGGCCAGTTGCCTCGCCAGAGGTGCGGCATTCGACGTGGCTCATGCAGCCACCATGGAAGTATCGGCAAAAAACGCAATCGAATATGAACATGAATAAAACAGGCATGATGAATCACGGTTGCAGCAGTAATGCGTTTGCGTCTTCAAGGAAAAAAGATGCTTGGTCCTTATTACAAGCTGCTCAGGATGGCCGAAAATCAGCAAAAAAAGAATGGAGGAGTCGGTAAGTTACATTTGAGAAGTAAAGATCAAACTTTCAACATCTACGGGGGTTAGTGAATAGCAAAAGAATATTGTATTACCTATTGAGCGCGGAGCTTCCACCATTTATGGAATGCCACTAAGGACCAGATGCTTTCAACCACACCAAATGGCCAAGTGCCTGCAAGGAAGCCGTAAGCCGCTGAGCCTAGGCAGGCCAAGGCGAAAAGCAGGGTGAACCAATGGGAGCGTGTTTCGAAGGCATAAAATAACATCATCAGAGTGACAACTGTCGCCCCGTAAAGGGTGAGTGACATAAGGCTATCCTTGAATGAATTGAAGACGACTCATTATAAAGCTGAAACCCGATAAGCGCGACGAATCCGTTGAGTGGAGCCAATGCTTGTGCCGGGACTCCTGTGTGTGTCAAACAGTGCCTGAAAATTTAAACATACAGATGATGATGTCATGGCCGGTGACAATTTCGGTGGCCATCATCATCTGCCCAAGCCCGGAATGCTTAACGTCATTTTGTCATTCAAAAGTCATTATTCAGGGGATATCAGGATTCTCCAGCTTCTCCTACGGTAATGACCATCTCCGCGATTTCTCCCAGTTTTTTGCCTTTGTCCATGGCGAGGCGGCGCATCCGCCGGTAGGCTTCGGCTTCGTCGATTTGTAAGTCGCGCATGAGAATGCCCTTGGCTTTTTCAATTTGCTTGCGTTCGGAAAGGGCATTTTTGGTATCGGCGAGTTCTTTGCGCAATTGTCGATATTCGGCATAACGGAGTGCTGCCACCTTGAGGATGGGGGCAATATCCTGGGCGGAAATGCCGTGCGCCACATAAGCGGCTACCCCGGCACGAATGGCGCGCCGCATGGTATTTTCATCTTCTGGCGCGCCCAGAACGACTACCGGCAGTTCCAGGGTTTCGCTCAGGAATACAATGTGTTCGAGCACATCGCGTTCGGGGCTGCCGGCTTCGGCGATGATGACATCGGGCTGCAGCTTTTCCAGACGCTGCCAGGAAAGTGCTGACCAGCCAAAAATATCCACCACCATCTGCCCTTCTCCGGCGAGGGCTTCGCGCAGGATTTCGGCGCGCTCCATATTGTTATCAATCAGCACAATACGATGCATGGGCTTATTGCAGCGCTTGCAAGGCGGCCTGAATGAGAATTTCTGATTCTCCGATGGGACCTTCGACCTGGATGTGACAGCCGGGCAAATCCTGCTGAACCTGTTCAAGCAGAGCGGGCAGATCTTCCTGCAAATGGCGACCACTACTCCAGAATAACGGAGAAACCCGATAGTGACGGAACCCGGAGACATAGGCGTCACCCATGGCCTGATCCAGGGACGGTTGCCACATCTCCAGATAACACAATACGATCCGCCGCTCAGGATGGGCTGACTGCAACCTTGCGGCGATTTCCTCAAAAGGTTTGCGCCACTGCGGGTTGCGGGAACCGTGTGCCAGCAGGAATTGCACTTCAGTCATATGCTCTCCCTAGGGCTGTTGCAGACATTGTACGGGTAAAGCCTGTTCTCCAGGAAACCATCCACAAATATCGGCCAGATCTACCACGGCGCCGATGATGAGTATGGCCGGGCTGCCCAGTTTGGCCGCATGGATGGCGGCACTGAATTGCTGCAGGGGGGCTTGCACCTGTTTTTGGGTGATGGTCGCCCATTGTACAGCAAGACAGGGTGTTTCTGCAGCCAGACCCCCTGTCAGCAAGCCTGCACAGATATCCGCGATTCTTTCCACACCCATGTAGATGACCAGCGTATCGGCAGCCCGGGCATGACGTGCCCAGTCTGGGGCCTGACCGCCACGCGCCTCGTGTCCAGTCAGAAAAATCACCGACTGACTGCGATGCCGGTGGGTCAGCGGTACTCCGGCATAAGCTGCTGCCGCCATGCCGCTGGTAATACCGGGGATGATTTCATAATCGACATGGGCGGCGCGCAGGGCCAGGCATTCTTCACCGCCACGGCCAAAGAGGAAAGGATCTCCCCCTTTCAGACGCACAACCTTCAAGCCTTGTTGCGCAGAGCGGATCAGGTGCTGATGAATGAGCAGCTGTGGGGTGGAGTTTTGTCCGCCCCGTTTGCCGACTTCCACTTTTTTACAGGCGGGCGCGGCCATATCAAGCAGACCGGGATTGGCGAGGGCATCGTAAAAAATGATGTCGGCGGCAGCAATGCGGCGTGCCGCTTTGAGGGTGAGCAGTTCGGGATCACCGGGACCAGCACCCACGATGGAAACAGGAAAAGCAGAGGTGTTTGTGTGCATGACAGAGCTCCAGTTCAGGCGGCATAACGAGAAAAATGACGGGCAAGATGCTGACGGGCACTGTCTAGATCCGCGCAGCGCCCACTCAGGCAGAGCAGGCAGATCGCCTGATCCGCCAGGGGCGCTGGAAGTGGCAAGCGGCCTTCCAGTACCGACTCCATATAGCGGCAGGTGGCTGAGATCCCCGGATTTTCTGGTAATGCCGGCATCTGCTGCAAGGGGTGGGTGTCTTTTTCGAGCCAGACGAAAGACGTCCCCTGCTGACAGACCTGCAATTCCGGACGACGTTTGGGATGGGCAAAGCATTCGCCCTCGGTGCCGCGCAGGATGAGCGCCGTACGCTGCATTTGCTGAAAATATTCCTGCAGGCGTATTAAATAAGGAGGATGGGTGACGCCCGCACAATGAACAGCGGGATTCTGGAAGGGGTTAAAGAGCTTGACGATGGTGTGGACGCTGGAGCGCACCCCGAGCTGCTGGCGCAAGGCCAGCATTTTGCCCAGACCAGAATGGAATGCATCCACTGGCAGATAACTGAGTCCCTGAAGGTGGAGCAGAGTGCTGGCCTGGGGGCTGTTTTCGGCACTGGCCAGTCCAAATTCACGGAGAATGTCGGCACTATGGACCCTTCTGGAGGGGTCGTGATCCGCCCATGGGAGATCATTATGCTGAGGTGCGGAGAGTCCATGTATGAGTACGGGCACGCCACAACGGGTGAGGGTCATGGCCAGCAGCGGCAAAAGATGGGCGCCGCGACGGGTCCCATTATAACTCGGGAAAATAACCGGTCGGCAGTGATGCTGGAAGGCGATGCTGTCACCATCTTCTTCCAGTGCCTGCGTAAAAGCGCGCAATTCTTCCACGCTCTCGCCCTTGATGCGATAGGCTGTCCATAGCGCGCCCATGGCGAGTTCCGGCAAGTCGCCGTGCAGCCAGTGGGTGAAGAGCGCTTTGGCCTCCGCATAGTCCAGATCTTCGGCATATTCCCGACCCCGGGCGACGCGGCCGATGATGCTCGTCATATGGATTCCGCTGGTCATGAGGCCTCCTGATGGACCATGCGAATCATGGCCATGATTTCCGGTTTGCAGGAACCACATTCACTGCCGGCCCCACAGTCTTCGGCAATTTGCTGCAGGGTGATATGGCCTGCGGCGATACTTTGGCGCAGTTGCCGTTCATTGACGCCGGTGCAGGCACAGATGCCGCGTGAGCGCGTCCAAGCCGTCCGGTCAGCGGGAACCTTGGGTGCGAAAAGGGCGTGGCGATAGGCATCCACATCGGCGCCACTGAGGAGCAGCTCGCGCAGCCATTCCTGGGTGCCATCCTCTCCAAACAGGCGCACGGCCAACAGTTGCTTGCCCTGCATGCAGAGCCGTTTGCGCACATGGCGGCGGGCATCGTCATAATCCAGTACCTCCAGTCCATCCATGCCCAGGGACTGGTCCCAGTCATGCATATCTCGAACCGAGGGGGCTGCTTCTCCGGCGAGACGCAAAATAAAGCCTTCCCGTTGCTCCTGGCGAATTCTAGCCAGACTGGCATAGGGAAAGAGTCGAGCGATGCGCTGGGCGGCACGAAAATGCGCGTCATCGCTGTGCAGGCGCAAGATGGTCCCTTGCCAGGGGAAGAGGGCAGCTTCAATGCGCACGGCGCTGTGTTTGAACTCGGGCTCCCCGGAAACGGGATCGATGGCGGGCAGGGTGAGTTGGTTGCAGAGGGCTGCGGGCGCAAAACGCCGGCCAAAATGCATGGGCGCAAAAACCAGTCCCGGTTGCAGATCTTTTTGAACGCGAACCCGCAAAACATTGCGGCCACGCCGACTGCTCACCCAGGCCAGATCGGCATTTTTGAGTTTCAGGCGTTGCGCATCTTCGGGATGGATTTCCAGAAAGGCTTCTTCGTCGCTGGCAAACAGGGCAGCGACTTTGCCGGTACGACTCATGGAGTGCCATTGATCGCGCAAACGGCCGGTAGTGAGACGCAGGGGATATTGCGCATCAATTTCTTCGGCAACTCCCATAAATTCAGGGGCGCGAAAACGGGCGCGACCGCTGGGAGTAGGAAAAATACCGTCGCTGTAAAGGCGGCTTTGACCAGACTGGGCTCCCGCCGGAAAAGGCCACTGTTGCGGTCCCTGGCTGTCCAGAATCCCAAAATCCAGACCACTGATGTCCAGATCCCGTCCCCGGGTACACTGCTGGTATTCGCGGAAAATGCTGACAGTGTCGGAAAAGTCAAACATGCGCCGGGCACGAGCATACCAACTGTCATCCAGTTGGTCGGGGAGGGGATGTTGGATCTGATCCAGTGCGGCGCCAAGTACATAGGCGAAATCCCGATAAATCATCCAGTCGGGTCTGGCGGTGCCGGGAGCAGGGACGGCCGGATGCAGATGACTGATGCGGCGTTCAGAATTGGTGACCAACGCCTCCCGTTCTCCCCAACTGGCGGCTGGCAGGAGCAAATCACTATAATCGGCGGTTTCAGTGTCCAGATAGCTGTCCTGCAAAATCACCAGCCGGGCTCGCTGCAGAGCCCGCTGAACCTGCTGCTGTTCGGGCATGGACAATACCGGATTGGTGCAACTGATCCAGATGCTTGCAATCTCGCCCCGCTCCACGGCTTGAAACAGGGGGACTGCCGTATAGCCGGGTTGAGGATGAATGCTGGAAATACCCCAGAGTGCGGCCATTTCCGTACGATGTTCGGGGTTGGCGACTTCCCGGTGGCCGGGAAGCAGCGCCGGCATACCCCCGGTTTCCCTGCCACCCATGGCGTTGGGTTGACCGGTCAGACTGAAGGGACCGGCTCCGGGACGGCCGATTTGCCCGGTGGCCAGATGCAGATTGATGAGGCTGACATTTTTATCGGTGCCATGGCTGGATTGATTGAGTCCCTGGCACCAGAGAGAGAGCACGCTGGGAGCCGCTCCGAAGGCCTGGGCGGCTGCGCGAAGATCGTTGATGGCAATGTGGCAGGTTTCCGCAACCCAGCGAGGGGTATAATGCTGCACTTGCGCCTTGAGTGCATCCCAACCTTCGGTATGTTCCGCAATAAATTTCCGGTCAATGAGATCTTCCCAGATCAGAATATGCAGCATGCCATGAAACAGAGCGACATCGGTGCCGGGTTGCAGGGGTAAATAAATGTCAGCGAGGGAAGCGGTGGGGGTGCGACGTGGGTCCGCGACGATGATTTTGAGTTCCGGGCGGCGTAGTTTGGCCGCTTCAATCCGCCGAAACAGGATGGGGTGGGCATAAGCCACATTGGCACCAACAATAAACAGACAATGGGTTTCCTCCAGATCTTCATAGGCACAGGGAACAGAATCCATACCCAGGCTGGATTTGTAACCGCTCACCGCCGAAGCCATGCACAGCCGGGAATTGGTGTCGATATGGTTGCTGCCGATAAAGCCTTTGGCCAGTTTGTTGGCAACATAATAGTCTTCAGTCGGGAGTTGTCCTGAAACATAGAGGGCTACGGCCTGAGGCCCCTGGCGGTGGATGATTTCTGCCCAGGTGCTGGCCATCTGCGCAAGGGCTTCCGACCAGGAGAGTGCAGTCCAGTGACCATCGCTACGGTCACGCCGGAGTGGCTCGCGCGCCCGGTCATCACCATGGCAGCTCAGATGCAGGGTGCTACCCTTGCTGCAGAGCTGGCCAAAATTGGCCGGATGATCGGGATCGCCACGCACCCCGGTGATCTGCTGACCGTCATGTTCAATGATGACCCCGCAGCCGGTGCCGCAGTACGGGCAAACCGATTTACTTTCGAGTCGCTGCAAGGGCATTGATTGCTGGGGGCGGAGCAGACTCATCTTGTCATCTCCTCAAGACCCAGCCAGATTTCATCGCCCTCCCTGCGAATGGGAAATCTTTTGACGCAGCCGGAATCCGGTGCCACAGCTTCGCCTTTTTCCAGATCAATCTGCCAGTTGTGCAAGGGACAAAAAACCCGATTCCCGGACACAAACCCTTCGGACAAGGGGCCGCCGCGATGGGGACATTGATTGCTGACGGCGAAAACTTCATCTTTTTCATTGCGTAAAACGGCTATCTGACCGGCCAGCGTGTCCACATAACGGCCGCCACCGGCGGGAATATCTTCAAGAGTACCTAATGCTATCCATTCCATGGGTTTCTCCTCAGACGGGAATACGGCGCATGGGGGCTGCGTGAATATCCAGGCGACCCGATACCGCTTCTTTCCAGGGATCCTTTTCCTGGGACAAGGCAAAGTCCAGGCGTTCCGCCAGGGCTTTGCGGGTGTTGGCATCGTCCACGATCGTCGCCTTGATCTGTTCCAACCCGATGCGTTCCACCCAGGGCGCGGTACGTTCCAGATACTGGGCGTCTTCGCGGTACATCTGCAAAAAGGCCTTGGCCATTTCCAGGACTTCCGCATGGGTTTTTACCTTGCAGAGCAGGTCGGCAGCCCGCACTTTCATGCCGCCATTCCCCCCCACATAAATCTCCCAACCGGAATCCACGCCGATGACCCCCACATCCTTGATGGTGCTTTCGGCGCAGTTGCGGGGGCAGCCGGAGGCCGCCAGTTTGACTTTGTGCGGTGCCCACATGCGTTCAAGGCTTTTTTCCAGCTCTATGGCCAGGCGGGTGCTGTCCTGTACCCCGAAGCGGCAAAATTCGCTGCCTACGCAGGATTTGACCGTGCGCAGAGCTTTGCCGTAGGCATGGCCTGAAGGCATATCCAGCTCCGCCCAGATCTGGGGCAGAGCCTCTTTTTTGACCCCAAGTAGATCCAGGCGTTGTCCGCCCGTAAATTTCACCATGGGGACATGATGGCGCTCAGCTACTTCCGCAATACGTTTCAGTTCTGCGGGACTGGTAACACCGCCGTAAATGCGCGGAATGACCGAATAGGTGCCGTCCTTTTGAATATTGGCGTGGGCGCGCTCATTGATGAAGCGGGATTGGGGATCATCCAGACCATGTGCCGGCCAGGCGGTCCGTACGTAATAATTGACGGCGGGACGACAGGTGGAACAACCGCCGGGATGGCGCCAGTCCAGATAGTCGAAAACCTGACGTACCGAAAACAGTTTTTCCGCTATGATTGCATCGCGCAGTTCCTGATGACTCAGATCAGTACAGGCACACAGGGCCTTTTTCTTCGGGGTACTGTCATAAAAACCACCGAGGGTACTGGCCAGTAACTGCTCGACCAGGCCGGTGCAGGACCCACAGGAAGCACTCGCCTTGGTGCATTTACGGACATCGTCGAGGGTAAACAAACCCTGTTCGCGGATGGCTTTGACAATACTGCCTTTGGCAATCCCGTTGCAGCCACAGATTTCAGCATTATCCGGCAGGCGTGAAGCCTGGTTTTCTCCGGCGTGCCCCGAATCCCCCAGATGGGTTTCGCCAAAGACGATATTGTCGCGAAAGGCAGAAACATCCGTCCCGTCCCGCATCAGTTGGAATAACCACGGGCCGATGCTGGTATCTCCGTAGAGCAAGCCACCAACCACCTTGTTTTCCTGAAGGATGACCTTCTTGTAGACACCCTGGCTGCCGTCCAGCAGGGTGACTTCCTCATAGTCTTCTCCACCCATGAAATTTCCGGCGGAAAACAGTTCAATGCCGGTGACTTTGAGTTTGGTGCTGGTCACCGAACCCTGATAAAGCATCCGCCCATATTCAGCCAGATGATTGGCGGCCACTTTAGCCTGCTCAAACAGCGGCGCTACCAGGCCATAGGTCTGGCCACGATGCTGGACGCACTCACCCACCGCATAAATACGAGGGTCATAGGTCTGCAGGGTGTCATTGACCAGAATGCCGGTTTCACACTGCAAACCAGCGGCTTGCGCCAGTTCGATGCGCGGTTTGATGCCAATGGTCATGACCAGTACATCGGCCGGAATTTCCGACCCGTCCGTAAAGCGTAGTCCTGTGACATGCTGGGTCCCCAGAATTTCTGCGGTTTCCTTGCCCAGTAAAAAGCGGACACCCCGGGCTTCCATGGCTTTTTGTAAAAGGACGCCACCACGTTGATCCAGTTGTTTGTCCAAAGGCCAGGCCCGGCGATGAATAACGGTGACTTCCATGCCCCGCGCCCGCAAGCCATGTGCCACTTCCAGCCCTAACAGGCCACCACCGATGACCACTGCCTGGCCTCCCAGTGCGCTGCTGCGGGTCAGGGCCTCCACGTCGGCCATGTCCCGATAACTCAGGACTCCCGACAAATGATTTCCCGGTACAGGCGCTATGGCGGCAGCAGCACCGGTTGCCAGCAACAGGCGATCATAGGGAGTAGTAGTACCGTCGGCAGTCACGATCTGGCGCTTGACCCGATCAATCTGTGTCACCGGATTGCCGGTATATAATTGGATGCCATGTTCGGCGTACCAGTCCAGCGGGTTGAGGATGGTTTCTTCCAGTGACATCTCCCCGGCCAGTACCGGTGTCAGGAGAATCCGGTTGTAGTTGGGGTGCGGCTCGGCGCCAAATACGCTGATGTCATAAAGATCTGGTGCCATTTTCAACAGTTCTTCGACCGCACGGATGCCGGCCATCCCATTACCGACAACAACCAGGCGGGGTTTCGGTGAAACTGTAGTCAGACTATGCATTGCGATGCTCCCAAAAAAAAGGCGTCAGTCAGCAGAATTGCTGACGACGCCTTTGCCGTTTTGCAGGTAAACGATCCTCGCGGACCGCAATTGCATAAACTAAAGCAATAGTCATGCCTGATATGAGATACAGTAAAAACAGTAGCTTAAGTTTTTATCCCCTGGTTGTCATGAAAGAAATCAGTGCAGAGCGTGGTGCAAATGCACCAAAATGATGCAGGCTTTGTCCTTCGAGCTAGAATTTCGCATCGACAAACACCCAGGCACCCTCCGTATTGACGCCATACGCATTCCGCCGATAGTCCGCAAATTGCACGCCCGCACTCCAATGCCTGGAGAAGCCACGGGTCACGGACAAATCCAGTTCGTGTCCGTAATGGGCGCCACCATGATCGGCCCGAAAATCATAATAAATAGCCATGAGTTGGATCTCCATGATATTTCCAGCGGCGGTGATGTAAAGGCTGCGCAGACCCTGGGACGGAGTGGTCAGGAAAACCTCGGCCCAGCCATTGAAAGCATGTTTGGTAGCCAGAGGCGTCTGGAAACCGTAGCTTCCCTCGCGATTGGTACCCATCACCATATAATTGACATGGACCGAGGCCTCGGGAATGGCCAGTCCGGCACCCAGATGATAGTAACTGGCATGGATGGCGGCACTGCCCCCATCGTAGGGTAACTGCCGTGCATAACTCAGATCGTAGGGCAGTTTCAGCGCCGGGGAGAGAGGGATGGTCCCCCCTACTCGTACCCCCAAGGTCTGGCTGTTGCACACCCGGGCATTTCCCGCCAAAAAGCAGGCAGCAGCGCCGGGTATGGCACTATGAGCCTGGTTTCCGTACCAATAAGCAAAAGCCTGGGCATGCAGCAACGCCGACGGCGACCAGCTGATTTCGCTCAGTATGGTCTGTGAGGGCACGTTTTCATTCAGTATGTTCTTGATACGCCAGATATAGGCACCGTAAAGGGTGAGGTCCTCCAGCGGTTTTCCGGTGATGGACACAGCATCAAATGTCTGCGGGGTTTGGCGGAACCCGACAGCGCCTACAAAACGTTCATCGTCCAGATTGATTTCCTGCCGACCAGCCCGCAGTTGCCACCCCTTTATGCCGGCATATTGCAGGTAAGCCTGATTGATATTGCTTTCGTCTGGATCGGGAATGACGGAGTAGTTCGTTTTGTTGTTGCGCAAGCTATTGTACTGATTGATGATGCCCGCCACATTGATGAATTGCAGATTCGCGCTGAAACCGGCTATGGGTTTGCTGTTCAGACCCAGCAGGGTTTGTACGGTAAAGGCGTGGGCATCTTTTTTTCCGGCTTGCGACATGAATTCATAACGTGGGCGAAAATCCAGATGGACCTGCCCCTGGGTAATGGCATCGCTCAGGGTGTCCGCCATTGCCCAGCTTCCGGTCATGGTGAAAATCAGCGTACTTAAGACGGCGCAATGCGTAAATTTTTTTTGCAGTGAATACATGATCTTGCCTCCAGGGTAAGATGACAGGTGCAGAACACCAGATGCGCTCGTCGCGCATCTACAGGGGATAGCCACTGAGGGTTTTGCTATGCGGTAAAATTCAGTCAGTTATGACGCTGGCCTGGGGTAATGATGAGGCCGATTGCCCTGTGGCCGCAGCTATGGTTCCGTGATGGGACCATTTCAACCAGGCTTGGCGGCGGACGATGACCAGACCCAGCGCAATGCCGCTGAGTCCGGCAAAAAAGGCAAAACCCAGGTGGTAGGTACCGGTTTCCTGCTTGGCTATACCGAGGATAACCGGCAGATAAAAACCACCGACTCCGCCAGCCGCACCAATAATCCCGGTCATGATGCCGGTTTTTTCCGGCCAACGCAGAGGCACCAGTTGAAACGTAGCGCCATTTCCCAGCCCGAAGCAGCTATACAGAATCAGTAAAAAGACGATAGCCATATCCAGGGGTGGAGCCCATACTGCAAAAAGTAAGTCGATCAAGGCGATACCACCTAAAAACCAGCGTAAGGCCGTTCCCCCCGAAACCCGGTCGGCAATCATGCCGCCCAAAGGCCGTAACATGGCTCCGGTAAAAGCCAACAGCGCCATCAGCATGCCGGCGTCAATTTTAGGCAGGTGGTAGAGCGCAACCAGAAGCAGGCTGACATAGGCAGACATACCGACAAATCCGCCAAAGGTAATGGCGTAAATCAGGATGATCACCCAGGTATCCGGTTCCCGGAGGGCAAAGTGATAGCGCCTTGGGAGGAAAACGCCCGAGAGAAGTATGCCATATAGCGGTAACATCAGGAGGGCGGATTTGCCCTGCAGTCCCAACCAACCCAAAGGCGTTGCTACGGCCAGAAAGGCCAGACCCAGCAAAGTGATGCCAAAACCCAGTAATGCCGGTCCTATCCGACCGCTTTTGGCGGCACTGTCTTTGCCCCAGAAAAACAGGCTGATGCCGGCCAGGGCCAGCAAGGGCAGAGCAGCGGCAGTAGCGTGGGCCCATCCAAAATGCGCCGCCAGTGGCGGAAAGAGAAAACCATCAAGCACTGCCCCGATGTTTCCAGCAGCAGCAATGCCCAATACCGTTCCCTGGACTTTAGCGGGATAATTACTGCCAGCCATGGGCAGAGCGACGGCAAAGCTGGCACCGCCGACCCCCAGCAAGATGCCCAGTACAATGAGTAGTGAATAGCTGGGTACTGCGGGGTAGAGAAGGAGAAAGAGGGGCGGTATAGCAGATAATGCGACGCCGCCCATCGCCAGCCTGCGGCCATTCATGCTTTGGTAGAGGTTACCCATGCCAATCCGCAAAATAGCGGCGGAAAGAATGGGTACCGCTACCAGATAACCTTGCTCAACAGCAGTCAGATGCAATGCATGAATCATATAGGGTGCCAGCGGCCCATATAACAGCCAGACCGTAAAACCCGTATCAAAATAAAGAAAACTGGCCACTAATGCGCGCCAATTGCCACTGCGGAGCATATTTAACAATTCTTTCATTGCCGATCCCTCGAACAAAAACCCAAAGAAAAAGGCGCTCCCGGCCCAGATGAGCCAGGAACGCCTTCGTCCCAAAAGACTGTTCACCGATGAACAGCACTTGATCAGTCTAAAGCATTTTTCATGCCGTAATATGGAGGGAGATCTTGATGAGATTTTTCAGGCCCGGAAAGAAGTTTTGCGTGAAGCAGGCTGGCGCAAAATGCGTGAAACTGGTGCAAACTCCCTGTGATTGGGCCCAAAGATGGTGCAGCGCAAGTCAGCGCGTGAGCGTGCTCCCGTCAAAAATCAGGCTGGGACCCATGCTGATGGGGTGGCCATCATTGCTTTGTACCTGCCAGGCTTGGGCGTGCTCGCCCCATGGGATGAAATCTTTTTCCGGGACAGGGAGTTGCAATGCTTTTGCAGCCTGCCGGTAAAGGTCACAACGGTATACCTGGGGAATCAATGCGCCAGCATCCACGTCCGGAGGCCATTGCCCGGCTGCCTGCATTTGTCGAACCAGCCACAGGGCATGAGAATGCCAGGGAAAATTGGCGGCGTAACGGGCAAATACCAGAAAGTCTTCCTGTTGTGCCAAGCCCGGCAAAGCACCCGTTAAAGCCATGGCCACGACTTCAGGAGCTACGCCGATGGCAGCGGCAACCCAGGGAGCCGCTTCCAGGCGATGCTGGGGATTATCCAGCCAGTAGGTCGCAGACAGAATGGCGCGGATCATGGCCAGGTGTAAATCGGGTTCGCGCTCTGCCCAGTCATTGCGCACGGCCAATACTTTTTCCATCAGGTTATTCCAGAGCGCATAACTGCTGACGATGGGCATGCCGACATTTTCTACGGCGGCCAGACTCCCCCAAGGTTCTCCTACGCAGTAACCATCAATTTCACCGGAACGCAGCGCGGCCACCATGTGTCGGGGCGGGACCACCGTAATTTGGAGGTCTTTGTCGGGATCAATATTTCCGGCACGCAGCCAGTGGCGGAGCTGGTAATGATGGTTGGATATGGGAGAAACCACCGCAAAACGCCATTTTTTGGCTGGTTCCGTCTGGATGATGCGGCGGAGCATCAGGGCGGCAGCAAGGGGGTTTTCTACTCCCGTAAACCCCTGATCGCGGAGCCGCTCATATAAGGCATGGCTGACGGTAATGGCATTGCCATTGAGAGAAAGGGTCAGCGCAGTGCTGACCGGTATGCGGGGAGAAGCAATCCCCAGGGTTGCGGCGATGGGCAGAGGTGCCAGTGCGTGCGCAGCCACTAGATCACCAAAGAGCAAATGGTCACGCAGACTGGCCCAGGAAGGTTCCTGTTGCAAGGTGACGGAGAGTCCCTCCGCTGCAAAAAAACCCAGTTCACGGGCAACAACCAATGGCGCGCTGTCGGTCAGTGCGACAAAACCAATGCTGAGATGCTCATCGTTCATTTTTTCTCCCATTTCCAGCCGCCATTACAAAAAAACCTCGCGCACCGGCGTGTGTGCGCGAGGACTTCATTGTCCAGACTGCAGTTTAGCTTAGCAATTCTCGGGCCAATTTGCCGGGGGATGGGCTGCGTATGCGCCTATCCGCATCTCTTTGCGACTTGCGGGTTAGACAGGCGATGACTATGCTGTTTTTTTCGATAAACAAGCACCCTTATGGAAGCCGTTGCCGACAATTTATTCCCCATCTTGCGCGAAACCTCACTTTTTTCTGCCTGGCCAGAAGACTTGCTGCATGCCTTGCTGCTGCAAAGCAAAAAAGTCACCCTGGATTCCGGAGAGATTTTGTTTGTCGAGAAAGCAGTGGCCAGCGCTTTTTATCTGGTACTGTCCGGTCGTATCCACCTGATTGCGGCGGCGAGTACCGGGCAGGAAAAAATTGTGGAAATCATTGAGAAGCATGACCTGTTCGCCGAAGCCGTCGCCTTTCTGGGCGGGCGTTATCCGGTTACGGCTGCTGCAGACGGACGTACAACCGTTCTGGAAATTCCTCTCGCCCTGTTTCTGGAAATTCTGGAGCAAAAACCCCTGTTGATGCGTCAGATGCTGGCGCGCCTGAGCATGCGCCTGCATTTTCTGGTCAAGGAACTGCGCCACCTCAGTGTGGAATCCGCCGAACAGCGACTGGTCAGCTATTTGCTGGAATTATGTCCGCTGGCTAAGGGTTCTGCCGCTATTGAATTTCCCACCAAAAAATCGGCGGTAGCCGCACGCTTGGGTCTGACCCCGGAAACTTTATCGCGGGTGCTGGCCCGCATGCGTAAGGCCGGGCTGATAGAAATGCAGGGTCGAAGCATCCAGGTGCCTGATCTGCAGGCTCTGGAACGTTGGGCTGCCGCCCGTTAATCCAGTTATTCCGAACAGCGCATGCATTGCACGCCGTATCTTTTGATCCACGCTTCTAGCGCCTCAACGGCTGCGCTACCAGTGCTGACTTTGTCGAGAGCATGTGGTGGATCATCGGGTTTCACGCGAGCGATCCAGGCATCATTGTAGGGATCAATATTGATCAGGTGAGGATCTTCCAGCAGTTTTTCATTGCGGTCCATGACCTCACCCGCAAAAGGCACCGGAACACCACCTGCCCATTTACCACTCTCCAAAGTGGCCACATGTCGCCCAGCCTCCAGATGTGTACCGATTTTTTTGATGCGGGCTTTTTGCAAGCGGCCCGACATGGTCTGGGCGGGATCTGTGATTCCGATGGTCAAGGTGCCATCCTCTTCGGGACGTACCCACACATAATCCAGATCATAAAAAAGATCTTCCGGCAATTCACATCCGTGATATTCACTCATGATTTTGCCTCCGCCTCAAAGTCGAGAATACGTCTTCCGGCAGCTTCACCATGATCTGTCAAGGCGTTTGTCAGAAATGGGTAAAGTTCATTTTCTTCCCTGGCATCATGTTGTTTGAGAATGGTTTGTACGGTGCTGAGAAGATCCTCAAAGGTTTCTGCGTCCTGCTCATGAATAGCTTCTGCCATTTCCTCAAAAAATATGCGTAAATCCTGATGTCCCTTGCGAAGGAGGGCGGTCAGGGATTGAGCTGCATCCCCTTTCTGGCGCTCAAAGGCGGGAAACAAGGTGCTTTCTTCCACGGTCATATGACCATCCACTATGCCGTGGCGGAATGCCTCCAGAAAATGCGCAGCCTCCTGCCATGCGCCATGGCTCACAGCTTCTGCGCTTTGTTCTAAAAGCCGGTCCAGGCGTTTATGGTCGTGTTGCATGATCTGATCTATGGATTCCATCATCATCTCCAATGTTTGTGCAGTCCTGTGCGACAGAAGGGTGACCGGGTTCGCTTCGTGAGCATTCAGAATGCTGTTGTCATGAGGCTCCGAGCATTTTCAACACGTCTCCCAATGGCTGCGCGCCTACGGTTTTCAAGGCGCCATCCACGACGATGGCGGGGACGGTTTTAATGCGCAGGTTACTGACGATTTCCCGGCCCTCCCGTTCTGCGACATCCAGAACTTCCAGTTCCATGGGCACCTTTTCAGAAGCTTCCTTCCACACTTTTTCAGCCTGTGGGCAAACGGGACACCATTTGGAAACAAGAACTTGTACTTTCATCATGCGTTCTCCTGGGTAGCTGCCATATAGCAGCGCAGAATGACTAGCCATTGGGTGCAAAAGCATCAAAATGGATGTGTGCATGGGACACCCTATGGGAGAGCAGCAGATCAATGGCCGCTTCGATCATGCCGGGGCTTCCGCAAAGATAGACTTCATGATCTTGCCAGTGGCCCCGGGCGGCCACGCTGGGCAACAGTCGGCGTGCCCCGGTCCAATGGGTGTCTTCCATGTCGGAAATGGTGGGTGTCACGGTAATCTGAGGATATTGTTGCGCCCATTGCTGCAATTGATCGAGATGATAAAAATCCGCCTGTTTTTTGGCTCCGTAAAACAGATGAACAGGACGATTCTGACCCTGAAGAATGCTTTCCTGAATGATGGCTTCAATGGGCGCCAACCCGGTACCGGCGGCGATGCAGAGCATGGGCCTGTTTTGCTCCGGGTGGAGGGCAAAGTCTCCTTGTGGGGGCCCGAGTGTGATGCTGTCAGCGCATTGAGCCTGGTGAAAAAGCCACTGACTGAACAGTCCTCCTGGAAGTTCACGGATATGAAAAACCAGCTCTCCATGTTCCTGTGGTGGCGTAGCCATGGAATATGAGCGCCACTGATCCGGATGACCCGGGACAGCCATACGGGCATACTGGCCGGTCCGGTATGGATAGGCCTTTTCTGGTTTCAAGGTTAACTCCAGCACATTCCAGGCCAGCCTGGTCAGGCTGACAATGCGGCTATTCCAGATATTTTCGGAAATGACTTCAGCGCGTAGACGCATAGGACTACGTGGGTAAAGCTTGCATAAAATGCCCATGCCGGCAGCCCGTTCTGCGGGCGACAAGAGCAGTGGCATAAATGGTCCCTGCTCACTATCGCCAGACAGAATGGTGCCTTTGCAATCTCCGCAGGAACCACTGGCACAGCCATGTTTAATGGCCACATCATGGGCTTTGGCCGCTTCGACAATATTCTGTTTTTCATCGGCCATGAAACAGATACCGGAGGGTTCCAGGCATATTTCATATTCCATGTAGTTACCTCACTTGGTTTTCATCCACAAACGGCGCTGGCCCAAGTTGCAAAAAACACCCGGCCAAGCGCCGACTCAGGTTCAATCAAATAGCAGGTGGGACATCGTCAATGGTTACCGGCACAAAGCGGGAAGGGGCCATGGCTTCATAGGCCGCCTCCATGCATACCGTAGAAGCTAGGTTGTAGGCCTCAACCCAGGATTCCGCCATTTCCCGGGTCCAGGCAGCACCCAGAAAATGCTTCAGGGTATTGAGCAGGCTTTTGCCGACGATGGGATAATGTTCCGGACGTGTATCATACTTGATATGAGCGATCCCCAGATCTTTCAAATAAGGCACCAGTACTTCCAGATTGTCGATACTGGTCGCAATCAGAATGACAGAATTAAAAAGGCGAATACGCTGCTCGGTCATGTCCCCGGGAAACATTTTCCGGACTTCCGGAAAATGCGTGAACATATAATCATAAAAATGTTCAGCCACCTGTACACCGAGATCTTTTACAGCGGCGCCACTGGATTGAATCAGTTGAATATTGATGGTCATGATAAATTGCTCCTTGTGCTTGGGGTGTGAATGTACTGTGCTTAACGCGCTACGGGGTGAAGGATAAAGCAGCTTGTTCAGCTATTCCTTGATTTCGGTCAATTTTGAAAAATGGCGGCCATGTTTACAGGTTCTTCTGGATAATGCTCCGGGCACGCTCTTGCGCGTGATGCACTTCATCTTGGTATATGGATGTTTCATATTCCTGTTTCGGAGTGCTGGTCAGAGGTTGCAGAACCGAATGAGCATGCCCTGGCTGCCAGTGGACCTCGGCAATCATGGAGAGCCCGGGACGCAGTGGGTGTTTGCGCAGTTCTGCACGAGGTATGGCAATACGCACCGGCACCCGTTCCACAATATGAATATAATTTCCGGTAGCATTTTGCGGGGGCAGAATACTGAAAGCACTGCCAGCACCGGGAATTAAACCCATGATGGTACCATGAAAATGCACCGAACCCCCGTAATAATCACTGGTCAATTGTACCGATTGTCCGGGGTGGATATGGCGCATGACGGTTTCCTTGAAATTGGCGACTACCCATAAATCGTTCAAGGGGACGACGGAGAACAGGCGCTGGCCATTTTTAACCTTCAACCCCGGATAGGCAGAGCGCTGGGCGATAAAACCCGATATGGGCGCGCGGATCAGGTGGCGTTGCCAGGTGATCTCGGCCTGCTCATATGCCGCAACAGCTTGCTGCACCAGAGGATTGTCATAAACCGTGGTGCCCGCTACCAGGGCTTCAGCGCCTTGCAGCTTGGCTTGCGCTTGTGCCACGGCTGCGCTGGCAGCAGCGATTTCTTGGCGGGTATTTTCAAGGCGGATCACTGAAACGGCGCCGCTGGGCAGAGATTGCTGATAGCGGGTGAAGTCCATCTGCAGTTTGCGCAGGGCGGCCTTTTTGGCCTGGATATCTTGTTGCAGAGCGCGGACTTTTGCGAAATCCTGGCGCACTTGTCGTACTGTCGTGGCCAAGTGGGCTTCTGCCTCTTCCATACTCAGTCGGGAATGATTACCTTGCAAGATGGCCAGTATCTGGCCGGCATGCACATATTCCGTATTCTCTGTCAGCACCTGCTGGATAGTGCCCGCTGACAAACTGTCCACGGGGCTGATATTGCCATTCACATAGGCATCATTGGTTTCAATCCAGTACTGCCCACGTAAAAACCACCAGAAGATGCCGATGAGGCTAACCAGGAAAAGGAGGATGGCAACCCCGAGCAATCCTCTTCGGCGCTTCTTTTCCAAAGGGCGTTTTTCAGGATCCGGGACAAGCTGCGCTGTACTCATTTTGCTTTGCCTTTCGTCGCATATCCGCCTCCCAGTGCCTCATGCAGTAATGTCCAGGATTGTGCATTTTGGATTTGTAAAAGAATGTGATGGCTTTGCATGGTTGTTTCCTGAATACGGGTTTGATAAACGGCCATTTTATTGGCGGTTCCTGCACGAAAAGCCGCCTCAGCGAGGGTGCGGCTCTGTCTGGTAGCCTGTATGATCTCAGCTTGTTCATGGAGTTGTTGATGGATTCTTTTCCAGCTCGCCAGGTAACGGGCAATTTCCCGCACGGCGTTGAGGATGTTCTGGCGATAATGATCCTGGGCAGCCATATACACGGCATTTTGCGCCTTGAGCCGGGCGCGGAGTTTTCCGCCTTCAAAAACCGGCAAGGTGATCACCGGTCCCAGCGCATGGGCCAGATTCCCGGGGCTGAATAAATCGCCCAGATCAATGCTGTTCCAGCCGGCAAACAGGGCGATATTCACATCCGGATAAAAAGCCGCCCGCGCCGCCTTGATCTGTTGGGCGGCGACAGCCATTTCCCAACGGGCCGCGACAATGTCGGGGCGATGAGCGATGAGGCGCAAGGGAAGATCACGGGGAATGGGCATCCGCGACAGTTCCGGTAGCGGAGCGATTGGGATCTGCTCTCCCCAATCAGGTCCGTGTCCGGCCAGAGCCGCTAGAATATAGCGCTGCCGGGCAATAGCGTCCTGTAATTGAGCGCTATTTTGTCGCGCTTCGGCGTAGCGCTCTTCCTGAGCAAAAACCGGACGCGCATCGGCCAGACCGTCGTGCCAACGTTGATTCTCCAGCTGGAGCAGGGATTTTTGCAGGCTTTCCAGATGCTCTGCCAGACGCAGACGTTGGGATAGACCGATCAACAAAAAATAATGCCAGGTCAGTTGCGTTTCCAGTTGCAGTTTTGCTTCGGCATAGTCGGCCTGATGCACTCGCACTTTTCCTATGGCGGCACGGACCTGATCGCTGTCCTGACCCCATAAATCTAGGTGATAACGCAGCTCCAGCGGGTTGGTCTCGGTATAGTCAAAATGCTCGCCATTGGCCTGGAGATGTAATCCCTGTTGAGAAAAATACTGCCGGTTGAAAGACGCGCTGGCATTCCATTGTGGAAGAAGGGCGGCATGTTGTTCCGCAGCAAAGGCTTTTGCCTTGAGAATGCGGGCGCTGGCCACCTGCAGCGAGGGGTTATTCCGCAACGCCGCATCAATCAGTTGATTGAGGGCCGGTAACTGCGCCTTTTTCCACCATCGGGATTCGGGCCATGGACCGGGATGAATGCCATCATGCCCCGCAGTTTGGGCCACTATTTGACGGATTTGCGGAGCATGGGCGAGGTGCTTGTCGGGCAGCTGTTCTGGCAGACGTGCGCAGGCGCTGAGCAACAGCCCGGATAACAAAAGAAAAAGAATTTTAGGCATCAGAGATCAACCAGTTCTTCTATGGCCCGGCGCAGACGAATATCCGGCTCTGCGTAAACTACCGGTTTGCTGAG
Source organism: Acidithiobacillus montserratensis (assembly GCF_018853465.1). Taxonomy (GTDB): domain Bacteria; phylum Pseudomonadota; class Gammaproteobacteria; order Acidithiobacillales; family Acidithiobacillaceae; genus Acidithiobacillus; species Acidithiobacillus montserratensis. Next base: position 2,396 of record NZ_JABBOU010000005.1, on the reverse strand, counting down.
CAGCAAGAGGCCCGCGCCCATTAAAAACCCCCAGGCGGCGATGTAAAAAACTTCATTGAAAGCCAGCATGGCCGCATGTTGCTTTATCAGCGCTGCTGTGCGTATATGGCCGATCAGCGTGTCGGGTAAGTCGGCAATGCTGCTTTTTCCTGCGACCAGAAAATGCGCATGGAAAATCATGCGCCGGTCAAATAAGGTGGCAATCAGAGGAATGCCCATGGCCTGTCCACTCAGGCGTAATACATTCAAGAGCACTGTTCCGCGTATTTCGGACGGACCCGATAATCCCGACAAGGCAATGGCAATGATGGAGGGAAACAAACTGCCCAGGAAAATGCCCACAAAGGCCTGGGGCCAGAGTAACTCGGTAAAGGACGCCGGATGATTATAGGAAGACACCCAAAAGCTTGCGGCCGCAAATCCTGTCAAGGAAATGATGGCTAGGATGCGCGCATCCATATGATTTAGTAACCTTTGAGTCAGTATGAAACTAATTTTAGAAAATATGGCCATAGGCAATATCAACAGGCCCACCATCCAGGCGCTATAGCCCATCACCAACTGAAAGCCGACGATGTAAATGGCAATGCTGCCCTGAAAAAACAAAGCGGTGAAAAACAGCACCACACTGCCTATCAGAAAATTGCGCCGTTTCAGAAGGCGCAGATCCAGGAGGGGGTGGGGGGTGTACCATTCGGCGATGACCAATAACAGCAGGGCGATGAGGCCGATAATCCCCAGGAAAATAATGACGTGAGAGCGCCACCAGCTGAGGATTTCGCCGATGTTCAGGGCGGATTCCCCGGCAGCCAGAGCGATGACCAGGAAGATCAGACCACGCCAGTCCAGTGGCGGATGACGATGTTCCATCTCACGCTCAAAAAGCAGGATCAGGCTGACCAGGGCTACGGTAATGGCAATGGGTATATTCACATAAAACAGCCAGCGCCAACCGATGGTATCGGTTATCCAGCCACCGATGACCGGCCCGAGGGTGAACGGGGTAAGGGCAGCGATTCCCCACAACCCCAGCCCGATATTGCGGCGCTGAGGATGGTAGTGGCGCAGAATAATCTGCAAGGAAACGGGAATGCTCAGCCCGCCCACATAGCCCTGAACAATCCGTGCGGTCAGGAACACATCATAATGATTCGTGACGGCACATACGCCTGAAGCCAGGGCGAACATGACAAAAGCCGCCGTCAGAATCCGCATTTCCCCCCAGCGATGTAGCAACCATGGTGATGTCGGAAAAGCGAAAGCCATGGCCAGAAAAAAATCAGCCTGGGTCCAGTCGGCAAAATCAGGATTGACCCCCAAGCTGCCCGCAACATGGGGGATCATGGGCAGATAGGCGCCGGTATTGAAAAGCACCAGGAAATGTCCTAGACCAATGACCAGGTTCAGCAGCAATACCATGCCGGTGCCAAGAGGAGAAACTGCGTGGGCGTTCCGAGGAAGGGTCATTATTGGGTATCAGCTTCTATGCTTATTTGCTCAACGGGCCGATAATGCAGGGACTGGAAATATAGATCAAATTGGTTATATATATACAAACTATCGGGTATGGCGATATATGGATACGGAATTACTGCTGACTTTTCTCACCGTGGCCCAAAGTGGCGGCATCAGTGCAGCGGCGCGAACCTTGCACCGGAGCCAGCCGGCCATCACCGAGCGCTTGCAGAAGCTGAGTCAAATGGTGGGCGAGCCCTTGACCATGCGCCACGGACGCGGCATTCAGTTGACGCCGGCAGGCGAAGCTCTGCTCTCCACCGCCCAGCGGATGCGCGATGTGATTGATGAGTTCGAGGACATCATGTTGCGCCGCCAGCGTTTGCAGAGTGGTGTTTTGCGGATTGTCGCCACCAACACCGTGGCCAATTATTTTTTGCCGGAAAGGCTGGTGTCTTTTCAACGGCAATTTCCCGATATAGAACTTCAGCTGCGGGGCGGTGTGATCGACTGGTCCAGTATTGCCCTGTCCGATTGGGATTTGTATTTTCTCGAAGGTGGCTTGGATCTGGAAGGTTTGCCTTCCTACTATTCGGTGACACCCTGGCTGGATGATGAAATCATGACCATTTTCCCCGAGGGGCATAGCCTCCTCCAGCAAGCGGAGTTGACACTGGAAAATCTGATGCCTTATCCCTTGATCTGGCGAGAACCCGGGTCGGGTATTCGCCGTTCTGTAGAAAAAGTCTTTCAGGAAGCCCGATTGACACCCCGGCAATCCATTGAGGTTACCGGCGTAGAAGCAGTGGGCGCTGCTGTGGATGCCGGGCTGGGAATTGGCTTTGTAACGGCCGCCGCCTTGCGTTGTCGCCAAGACTGGCGGGTCGTGGCGCGCCGCCTGCCCGCACCCTTGGGCATTCAGTGGACCTTGTACATGGCCA
>NZ_JABBOU010000049.1 GCF_018853465.1 Acidithiobacillus montserratensis | reverse complement strand
ACCGCTGAGATGCTCGCCGGAAGCCCCCAGAGTATAACTACCCGCCCCGGCGTGGGTGTCCATATACGCCAGGGGCGTGTCCTTGCGGGTCAAAGCGGTCAGCGTCAGATAAAGCGCCAGATGTTTGACGCAATCGGCAGCATTGCCGGCGTGAAATTGATGTTGATAGTTCATGGTTCCTGGCGATTCCTGGGCTTGGCTTGAGGCGATGCTTTCGTCATGATAGCAGAGTCCACGCTGGCCTACCCATAAGGAGAAAAAGATGCGCCTGTTCGCTACCGAAACCAGTCCCTACGCCCGCAAAGTCCGTATGGCATTACTCGAAAAAAATCTGCCCTGTGAAGTGGAATGGGTCAATTTGCGGGCGCCGGAACATGCCGCCCTGTCCCACAACCCCTTGGGGAAAATCCCGGTATTGCTGCGCAACGATGGTTCAGCAGTTTACGATTCCGCCGTGATTATTCAGTACCTGGAAATGTTGCGCCCGGATCCTGCCATTATTCCCCGGGACCCCGAGGCGCGCATCGAAGCGCTCCGGGTCGAGGCCCTGGCCAGCGGCATTATGGATACCACCATTGCCTGGGTGCTGGAGCAGCGTCATGCTACGGATTGTCAGGATCTGAACATGTTGCAACGGGCCAAAGCTAAAGTCTGCACAGCCCTGGCAATGCTCCAGGAAGAAAGTAAAGCCTGGAAAGATGCAGCAAATGCTCCCGTATTGAATCTGTCGCAAATAGCGACGGTCGCTGCTGTGGGGTATGTGGATTTGCGCGCTCCGGATTTTCTGGTCCAGTTTCCCGACCTGATGGCCTGGATGCACAGTATGCGTTTACGGCCCAGCATCAGCGCGACGCTGCCCCAGTAATGTCCATGAAAATCGCCAGCTGGAACGTCAACTCACTCAAGGTGCGTCTTCCTCAGGTGCTGGAGTGGTTGCAGGAGCAATCGCCCGATCTGCTTTGCCTTCAGGAAACCAAGCTGGTGGATGAAAAATTTCCCGTCGCAGAGCTGGCGGCGGCGGGGTATCACGCCCTATATCATGGGCAACCCACTTATAATGGCGTTGCCATCCTGAGCCGTGCCAAACCGGAAAGCCCTCAATGTGACTGGCCCGATGGCGGGGATGGTCAAGCCCGTCTTTGCGCGGCCACATTTGCGGGTATTCGTGTCGTCAATGTATATGTGCCCAACGGCCAGTCCCTGGAGAGTGACAAGTATCCCTACAAACTGCAGTGGCTGGAGCGTCTGCGCGGGCTAATAGCCAGTGAACTGGCGCAGTGGCCGCAATTGCTGCTGGTTGGCGATTTCAATATTGCGCCTGATGATCGCGATGTATTCGACCCGGTGGCTTGGGGTGAAGATGTGCTCTGTTCTCCGCCGGAGCGGGCGGCCTTGACAGCTTTGCTGGAGCTGGGATTACAGGATAGTTGGCGGCAACACCACGGTGATCTCCAGGAGTGGAGTTGGTGGGATTATCGGGCTGCGGGTTTTCGCCGTAATCGCGGGCTGCGTATTGATCTGATCCTGGCCTCTAATGCCTTGTTGCCTACAATTCAGGATGTGGTCATCGACCGCAATGCCCGGGGGGCTGAACGACCTTCGGACCATGCCCCCGTCTTTATAGTGTTACAGGAGGAGAGATGATTGGTGTATTGCTCGTTAATCTGGGTACGCCGGAAGCTCCCACGGCCCCGGCGGTACGACGTTATCTGCGCGAGTTTCTCAGTGATACTCGGGTAGTGGAGTTACCCCGGGTTATCTGGTGGCCCATATTGAACGGTCCGATTCTGACTTTTCGTCCGGCCCGTTCCGCCCGCAATTATGCCAGCATCTGGATGCCGGAGGGATCTCCTCTGTTGGTATACAGTCAACGTCTTGCCGAAGGTCTGCAAAAATATGCGGATACCCACTTTCCGGGAGGTGTGCGGGTCACGCTGGCCATGCGTTACGGAAAACCCTCTTTGCGCCAGGGACTTGCAGAGCTGCGTCAGGCAGGCTGCGAAAAGGTCCTGTTAGTCCCGCTCTACCCTCAGTACGCCGCCGCCACTACCGCCTCTATTTTTGACAAGGTCGCAGAAGAATTTCGCAGCATGCGGGAAATTCCGGAATTGCGCATGCTGCGCGACTGGCATGATCACCCTGCCTATATTCGGGCCCTTGCTGAAACTGTCAAACACTGGTGGCAGGAAAACGGCCGCGCCAAAAAATTGCTCATCTCTTTTCATGGTTTACCGCAGCGCTCCATCCAGTTAGGCGATCCCTACCGTCGGCAGTGCGAAAAAACCACGGCGCTACTGGTGCGGGAGCTGGGTCTGCAGCAGGGGGAATGGGTGCAAACTTTTCAAAGTCGCTTTGGCGCCGCAAAGTGGCTCGAACCCTATACAGACAAGATGCTGATACAGCTGGCGAAAGAGGGGGTGGAGGAAATCGATGCGCTCTGTCCCGGATTTACGGCGGATTGTGTGGAAACGCTTCAGGAAATCGCCCTGGAAGGCAAAGAAACTTTTTTAGGCGCGGGCGGCAAGGCCTTGCGTTATATTCCGGCGCTGAATGATAATCCTATATGGATCAATGCATTTTCAGAAATTTTGACGCCTTCATGGCAAAACTGGGAGCTTCCCGAAAATTTTGCCGTTTCTACCCAGTCGGGCTAGAATCCCCATGAAATCAGTCTTCCTTCTTCATCTCTCAGCCATAGGACGCGCCACATGATTATCAGCAAAGACAAGGTAGTCACCATCGACTATTCCCTCACCGACGAAGAGGGCGAGCTGATTGACAGCTCGGTAGGTGAAGAGCCCCTCATTTATCTGCATGGTCACCACGGCATCATTCCCGGCCTGGAGCAGGCGCTGGCCGGGCACCGCACGGGTGACAAGGTCGAGGTGTCCATTCCCCCGGAAGAAGGCTACGGAGATTGGGACGAAGATCTGGTGGAAGTGGTAGCCAGGGAAGATTTTGATGATCCGGAAGAGCTGGAAATCGGGACCCAGTTTGAAACTGAGACGGACGAAGGTATGCGTCTGGCCACGGTCATTGATATTGAGGGAGAAGATGTCACCGTGGACCTGAACCATCCACTGGCGGGCATGACCCTCAACTTTGATGTCACCGTTCTGGATGTGCGTGATGCGACAGCGGAAGAACTGGCGCATGGTCATGTGCATGGCGAGCACGGTCACGAGCATTGACCGGAGGCGATCCGCGACTCATCAGCCATCTGCTGCTGACTTGCGGCCTACTGGTACGGAATTCCGCGCCGATCAGGATGTCTGGCCGCAAGTTCATCCCCGCCCACAATGATTTGAGCTGACTCCATGCGCGCTTTGGGCTTGATGTCCGGGACCAGTGCCGATGGGGTGGATGCCGCTCTGCTGGATTTTGCGGCCCCTCGTGAACAGGCTTATGTCGGGATGTATAGCCAGGCTTTTGCTGCGCCCTTGCGGGATATGGTGCTTGCGGGCAATGGTCCTTTGCCCGTGGAACACATGGCTATACTGGATCGTCATCTGGGTGCCTGTTACGCCGATGTGGCCCAGGCTGCCATTGCGCAAATGGGTCCCGTGGATTTCATTGCCCTGCACGGTCAGACCATCCGCCATCAGCCCCGCGCCGAGCCGGGTTTTACCCTGCAGATTGGTTCGGCCGCCGATGTGGCCGTAGCTACCGGGTTGACGGTGGTTCATGATTTTCGGCGTGCAGATGTGGCGGCAGGCGGGGAAGGTGCGCCTTTGGTGCCACCCTTTCATCACTATCTTTTTCAGAATGATCAGGCGTGGGCCATCCTGAATCTCGGGGGAATGGCCAATTTGACCTGGATTCCGGGTGCTGGCGATCCCCGTCCTCTGCAGGCTTTTGACAGTGGTCCCGGCAATGTCTTGATCGATGCAGCAGTTCGCTTGCTCAGTGGTGGTGCATCCCAATGTGATCTGGACGGCCGCTTGGGTGCTGCCGGAAAAGTTCAGGAAGGGCCGCTGATGCAGTGGCTCAAGCATCCCTTTTTCCGGCAGGTTCCACCCAAAAGTACAGGACGGGAAAGTTTTGACGATCAGTTGGTCCGTAGCTGGTGGGCGGATTGGCCTTATGGAGAGACGGATTTTGTGGCGACGATCACGGCGCTGACCGCGCGCAGCATCGCTGAGGCGTTGCGGGCCTGGACGCCTGGAGCGGCCGAGCTTCTGGTTTTTGGCGGTGGTGCCGAAAATCCGACCTTGATAAATGCGCTGCGGGCAGCTTTACCGGAATTGCCGGTGTGGCTCGGTGCACAAGTCAGCGGAATCCCGGCCCAGGCTCTGGAGGCTCTGGCCTTTGCCTGGTTGGGCGGGCAATGTTTACTGGGCAGAACCTTGCCTTATGCTCAGGTGACCGGTGTTCGCCAGTCCGTAGTGCTGGGTAATATCCTGCCCGGTAAAAACTGGCCGAAGCTGCTCGCTGTGCTGGCCAATTATCCGGAGAAGGCATGTATTGATGGGCATTGATTCCGAAACTTTGTCAGCCGCAGAAATGTGGCATCCTGGCGGTGCGAGTGTCGTCTACGGCATCATCGGTGATCCGGTAAAACATAGTCTGTCGCCCTGGATGCATCGCCTGTTTGCCGCGCAACAGGGCCTCGACACCGTGTATGTTCCCTTCCCGGCAAGGGCGGAGGATTTGCCCAAGGTCCTGGAAGGCCTTGCTGCCTCGGGAGTGCAAGGCCTCAATATCACCGTTCCCCACAAGGAAGCGGTATTGTCCCTGGTCGATGATCTCAGCCCTGAAGCGCAACAAATCGGCGCCGTCAACACGATTCATTTTACGGCGGGGCGCAGTTATGGGACGAACACCGATGCCCTGGGTTTTCAGCGGGCTTTGGAGCGTTGTGCCGGCAACGACTGGCGCGCTACAGCGGTATTGGTCATTGGTGCAGGAGGCGCAGCCAGAGCCATTGTTTATGCTTTGGGGAGTGCCGGCTGTCCGGCCATTTATGTGGCCAACCGGCATCCTGACCGGGCGGAAAAGCTGGCCAGGGAATTCACGCAGTTTCCCCTGCATCCCCTGCCCCTGGAGCGCAAAAGCCTGACCCGGATTTTGCCCCGGATCGGCTTGCTGGTGAATACCAGCGCCCTGGGCCTGCATGGAGAAAGTCATCCGGAGCTGGATCTGGAATGCTTGCCAGCCCATGGCAAAGTTTACGATATTGTCTATAACCCCTTGGAAACCCCGTTGTTACGGACTGCCCGCCAGTGTGGGCGGGACGCAATGGACGGCTTGGGGATGCTGGTGGAACAGGGTGCAGAGAGCTTCCGCATCTGGACGGGTGTTTTACCGCAAACCCCCCTTGTGGAGGATACATTAAGGCGATGGCTGCAAACCCGGAACAAATAGCTTTAACGCCCGTACTGCGGGCCCTGGTCAGTAACGGGCTGGGGAATGAAGCGCAACTGGTCAATCTTGCCAATGACCCTGGGCGCGGCAAGAAACCCTTGCTGTTTTATGCGGTGGAAAAAGGGGCAGTTCCGGCCGCAGCACTGATGGCGCACCTCTCCCAGCGCTACAACATGCCCATGCTTGACCTGGACGCTGTCATTATTGACGATCTGCTGCTGCGCCGGGTCGATAAAAACCTGATGAGCCGCTATCTGGTCCTGCCTTTATCCAAACGCGGCGACACCCTTTATCTGGCCATGGCCGACCCCACCGATTTCAAGGCGGTGGAGGACATCAAATTCAATACCGGTTTGCAGGTGGTGCCGATTCTTGTCGAAGCCGACAAGCTGATGCGTGCGGTCCATCTTGCCAATAATGCCGGTACCGGTATTGAAGATATTTTCCTGGACAAGGCCAAGGATGAGGCCACCGCAGATGCCCAGGAAGAATTTGATCTCGCCAAGGACAGCGATGGAACGGTCGATGATGCACCGGTGGTGCGTTTTGTCCAGCAACTGCTGCTGGATGCCATTCAGCGGGGGGTTTCAGATATTCATCTGGAACCCTATGAAAAGGATCTCCGAGTGCGTTATCGTCTGGATGGGGTTTTGCAGGATGCCTTGCATCCCCCACTGGCCCTGCGTGATGGGATTACCTCGCGACTGAAAATTCTGTGTCGTCTGGATATTTCCGAGCGTCGTTTACCCCAGGATGGGCGTTTGCGGGTGCGGGTATCTCCTGCCCGGGTCATTGACTTTCGTGTGTCTTTTCTGCCAACCAGTTTTGGGGAAACCATTGTCCTGCGTTTGCTGGATCCGGCCAGCTCCAAGGTGCCCATAGAGCATCTCGGCTTTCTGCCGGAACAGCGCAAAGCTTTTGAAGAAGCCATTCACCGTCCCTACGGCATGATTCTGGTGACAGGACCGACCGGCTCAGGTAAAACCACCACTCTTTACACGGCCTTGAATATCCTCAATACCGGTGACTGCAATATCAGTACGGCGGAAGATCCGGTGGAAATTCCGGTGTATGGCATCAATCAGGTGAATATCAATGAACGCATTGGCTTAAATTTTGCCGCTGCACTGCGTTCCTTTTTGCGCCAGGATCCTGACATCATCATGGTCGGTGAGGTCCGCGATTTAGAAACTGCGGAAACGGCCATCAAGGCAGCGCAGACTGGCCATCTGGTGCTGGCCACTCTGCACACCAATGACGCGCCCCAAAGTCTGACCCGGCTGGAAAACATGGGTATCCCCACCTATAACATCGCCGGTGGGGTGCATCTGGTCATGGCCCAACGTCTGGCCCGCAAGCTCTGCACCCATTGCAAAAAGCCGGTCCGCATTCCCGATCAGGCGCTGGTCGAGGCGGGCTTTGCTGCCGAAGAGTTGCAAGGCTGGCGGCCCATGGGCCCGGCAGGTTGCGATGAGTGCAATAAAACCGGTTACAAGGGGCGTATTGGACTCTATCAGGTCATGCCGGTCAGTGATGCCATGCGCGAAATCATCATGCGTGGCGGCACCGCCCTGGACTTGGCCCGCCAGTCCGCCACGGAGGGCGTGCTCACTATGCGTCAGAACGGCTTGCGCCGGGTCAAGGAAGGGGTGACGAGCCTGGAAGAGGTGCTGCGGGTCACCAACCTCTAATGGTTTGCTGATGCGGCACTCCGCTAAGGACCTCCATGACGGCTGAATTGCTCCAGCAGGATGGCGCCTGGCGCCGTTTGTGGGGTGTGTCCGCTTATCGTCTACTGATTGCGGCAGCCATTGCTGTACTGGTGCAACTCCCCTTCAGTGCCAGTCTGCTGGATCTGGGCCCCCGCCTGCGCCCCCTGAGTCTGGTTTCTCTGGTGGCTGCCGGGATGAGCCTGTTCTATCTGCTGCTGCTGTTGATGAAGCTCCCGGATCAATCGCGCTGGCACGTCTGGCTGCAGGTCCTGCTCGATACGGTTCTGGTTTTGCTGTTGTTGCATTATGGCGGTGGTATCAGTGGTCCGTTCAGCATTCTTCCTTTTCTGTTGCTGGTTTCGGTAGCCAGTTTACTGCGGGGCAAGGGCGCTTTTTTATTCGTCTGGATTTTGTTACTCCTGCTGGTTGTGGAATCCCTGCAAGGGGGCATGACGAGCGTACACCCTCTGTTCGGCCAGCTGTTTATTTATATTCTGGCCCTGGTGGCGGTAGCGGTACTGGCCGACAGTCTGGTCCGCAGTCTGGATCGCGGCAATCGTCTGGCTCAGCAGCGCGATCAGGAGCTTTTCAACCTGAATATGCTGAACCAGGAAATCGTTCAATACATGGATGTGGGCGTACTGGTACTGGACAGGCATAATCGGGTCATCCTCAGCAATCCCCTCGCCCGGAAGCTGACGGGCTATCGCTTTTGGGGCAATGTGCCGGTCGCCATCGACCTGGTGCAGGCGCGCATAGCCGCCATGTTGATCAAGCAGCAAGGAGATGACGATGAAGTTCTGCTGCCTCTTGGCCCTGATGATCCAGCTGCCAGGGATCGCACGCCTTCTTTGCTGGTGCGAAAAATCACGCTTCCGGAGAGCCCCTATCGGCTATTACTGCTGCGCGATGCCTTGGCCTTGCGAGCCCGGGAGCATGAGGCCCAATTGGCGGCGCTGGGGCGCCTCGCAGCCAATATCGCCCATGAAATCCGCAATCCCCTGAGTGTCATCCGTCATGCCGCCAATTTGCTGGACGAAAATCTGGAAAACAAGGGATCCCGGCATTTGTTTGCCATCCTGGAAAGAGAAACTGTTCGAATTAACGACATTGTCGAATCGGTACTGGAAATGGCCCGGCCGGGGCCTGCTCATCTGGAGCCCATTGCCTTGTCGAGCTGGTTGCCGAAACTGGTAGTTCAACTGCAGGCGGATCCCCAGTTGGCAGAGACCCATGTGCTGGTGGAGGATATTCCGGGCAGTCTGCTGGTTTACGCTGATCCTGCCCAGTTGCGTCAGGTGATCTGGAATTTGTTGCATAATGCGGCGCAATATGGCATTGATGCAGAGGGTTTATGTCGTATGGAAATCAGCGCGGAGCGCTTTAACAAAGAACAGGTTATGCTGACCCTGCGAGATTTTGGTCCGGGTATCCGGCCGGAAGTCATGGAGCGCATTTTTGAGCCTTTTTTTACAACCAATTCCAGGGGTACGGGATTGGGTTTGCCCATGGTGCGCGAGTTGATCAGCATGAATGGTGGGCATGTGCAGTGTGAAAATCATGCCGAAGGTGGTGTGTTGTTTAAAATATTTTTGCCCTGTTGGAATCTGCATGAGGAAGAGGCATGACGACAAAACGGTCTGTTTCTTCCGCTTTGGTGGTGGATGACGAGCCCAATATTGTCGAATTATTACGCATCACCCTGGAAGGAATGGGTTTGGAAGTGTCCGGTGCCCATTCCCTGGCTGAGGCGCAGGCGCGTCTTGCCACAGGACTTCCTTCTCTCGTCCTGAGTGATCTGCGTTTGCCGGATGGTTCGGGCATTGATCTGGTACGTCATCTTCATGAGAAGCATCCCCAGCTTCCGGTAGCCGTGATTACTGCCTATTCATCGGCTGACGGCGCTGTGGAAGCCATGCAGGCCGGGGCTTTTGATTATATGTCCAAGCCCATTGAGCTTGCCCGCCTGCGGCATCTGGTCGCCGCAGCCCTCAAGCTCAACAATCCGCAAAACGCGAAGCATGATGCAACGGACAGACTGGTCGGGGATTCTCCTTTGATGCAGCAAATTCGGGAAGATATTCGCAAGCTCGCGCGCAGTAATGCTCCCGTACATATCACCGGTGAGTCGGGGACCGGCAAGGAGCTGGTGGCCCGGGCCATTCATGATTCGAGCTTGCGCCATGACCAACCTTTTGTGGCTGTCAATTGCGGGGCCATTCCCGAGGGCCTGATTGAAAGTGAGTTGTTCGGTGCAGAAAAAGGCGCTTATTCCGGAGCGACCCAGACCCGCCAGGGACTCTTTCAGGCGGCTAATGGCGGCACGCTTTTTCTGGATGAAATCGGCGATTTGCCCATGTTGATGCAGGTCAAATTGCTGCGCGCCATTCAGGAAAGGGTCATCCGGCCCCTGGGTGGGTCACGGGAAATATCTCTGGATCTGCGCTTTATTTCGGCGACCCACCGTGATCTTGGAGCGATGGTGGATGCCGGGACTTTTCGTCAGGACCTCCTCTACCGCTTGAACGTCGTCCAGTTACACCTTCCCCCCTTGCGTGAGCGGCGGGAAGATATTCCCCAGCTGGTGGATGTCATTTTGCAACGGATGAACGGGCCGGGGAGCGGGAGCCCGGCGACCCTGGCTGAAGAGGTAATGCACAAACTGCTGGAATATGATTTTCCGGGTAATGTGCGTGAACTGGAAAATTTACTGGAGCGCAGCCTGGTTTTCCCGGACAAGAATATTCTCGAAACCGGAAAAGCGCCTGCACACTTTCAGAACGAGGAGCAGCCTCCGGTTCCCCGGGCCACGCGAGGCGAATCGGGGGTGGCCCGGGCCCTGGATGATGCCGAAGCTGCCTTGCTGCGCAGTATGCTTGAAGTGGCTGCCGGTGATGCTGCTATGGCTGCACAGCAGCTGGGCATTAGCCCGCAATCATTTGCGCTGAGGATGGCGCGGAGCTCGGCAGGGAGTCCTGAATGACCGCCTTTTTCCCTATAACGGGCTATATTTTTGTCGGCTTGTTCGGGCTGCTCATCGGCAGTTTTCTCAATGTGGTGGTGCATCGGGTTCCCCGTCGCGAATCGGTCATTCGTCCGGCCTCCCATTGTCCACACTGTGGCCATGTGCTCCGTGCCTGGGAAAATATTCCCGTTCTCAGTTGGTTGCTGCTGCGCGGCCGCTGTCATGATTGTGGCAGCGCCATTGCCTGGCGCTATCCGGCACTGGAGCTGTTGACCGGTCTCTTCAGTGTGGTCGTGGCCTGGCAGTGGGCCATACACCATGCAATGAGTTTACGTTGGTCCCTGCTCCCCGCGTTGCTGTTCACCTGGATATTGCTGGCATTGACACTGATCGATCTGGAAACCCAACTGCTCCCGGATCGCATCACCAAACCGGGTATGCTGCTCGGGTTGCTCATCAACGCCTCTGCCTTGTTTTGGCCGGGACTGGCCCTGACCACACCCTGGAATGCCTTGCTCGGTATTGTCCTGGGTTATGGCAGTCTCTGGCTGCTGGCCACCGCTTATCTGAAAATGACCGGAAAACACGGCATGGGCGGAGGCGATCTCAAACTGCTCGGCCTGATTGGTGCCTGGCTCGGCTGGCAGGCGGTGTTCCTGACCCTGTTTATTGCCGCAATCAGCGGGGGCCTGGTGGCTGTGGCCTTTCTCCTGGGCGGCAAGGGGCGGGATTATGCCATTCCCTTTGGCCCCTATCTGGCCCTGGGGGGCTGGTTGATGCTGCTCTGGCCCCATGAAATTGTGCAGGGCTACCTGCATTTGCTGGGGAGTTGATTGGCCATGCGCATAGGGCTGACTGGTGGCGTCGCCAGTGGCAAAAGTACTGTCGCAGCAATGCTGGAGGAGCTGGGCGCCCATATTATCGATGCCGACGTTCTGGCGCGGGAGTTGGTCGCACCGGGACAACCTGCTCTGGACGCTATCGTCCAGCACTGGGGCAGCGAGTATTTGCAGGCTGAAGGTAGCCTGGATCGGGCGCGCTTGCGGGCCCGGGTTTTCGGCGATCCTGCGGCGAGAAAATGGCTGGAAGCCCTCTTGCATCCGCAGATCCGTCAGCTTTTTCTGGAGCGCAGCCAGCAACTGCAAAAAAAACAGCCCGCAGCGATCCTCGTCTGGGTAGTACCGCTGCTGGTCGAAAATCATTACCAGCCACTGCTGGACCGGATTCTGGTGGTGGATTGTCCGCGTCCGCTGCAGGTTGCCCGCTTGCAGCAGCGCCCCGGCTGGTCCGCCGCGCAGATAGAAGCGGTGCTGGCAGCACAGCTGGATCGAGTGCAGCGTAATGCCGCAGCCGATCATGTAATCAGCAATGAAAAAGACCTGAGCAGTTTGCGTGCGGCGGTACAGGCTTTCTGGGAGACCCTTCATAAAGGTCATGGATTTGCCTAGAAAAATTGTCTGTGGCACCCTGTCTCATGGTGCCCGAAAATGGTGCACACTTGGCTGCCTGGAAGGGTGGCGAGTATGGATAACAAAGGACAGGCATGGCAGTTTATGAGCATCCCCTGCATGAGCGCGCCCGATTGCTGCTGCGATTGGAGAGTGTTTTTGCCCAGGCGCAACGTATTCATGAAGCGGATCTCCGCCAGGCCTTGCGCCCGTACAACGAGCTGCTGGATTTTTGTGCGCGTCCCGAACTGCGTCTCGACCTGATTCTGGAGCTGGAGCGACTGGGGCAAAGCCTCAGTCTCTGGTCCCAGAGCCCGGAGGTGGATGAGGGGCCTTTGCGCGCCTGGCAGTTTCGTATTGATCAGCAGCTGAAATTGCTGAGAGAGCATCGAGAGCCCTTCGGGGAAGTGTTGCGCCATCAGGAAATCATCCAGCTGGCGCGGGGCCGTATGGGCGTTGCTGGTGGCCTGGCCGATTGTGATTTGCCGCTGCTGGCTTTTTGGAATCAACAGCCCCCTGAACGTGCCAGCGCTCTTCTGGGAAACTGGGTAGAAGGACTGCAACTGTTACAAAGCAGTGTGGATCTGATTCTGGCCTTGTTGCGCGACTCCTGTGCCTGGTCGTCTGTGGAGGCTACGGAGGGACGATATGGTTCTGCCCTTGATCCACGGCACCCGCCTTCATTGATCCGTCTGGAAATAGCCGATCATCTCGATGGCTATCCTAAAATCAGCGGTGGTATTCACCGTTTTCACATTCAATGGTTGCAATGGTTGGACCACGGGGCAGCGCGCGCGATAGAATCCACCATCACCTTCAAACTGGGCCTGAGCGCTCTGTAGAAATTCTCTTCATTCAACGGCTTTTAAAGGATCTGCGCATGCATATTGGCACTACCCTGACACAATTCATTACCGAGGAAACGCGTCGCCATCCCGAAGCTTCGGGTGATTTCGCCGCACTTTTGAATGACCTGGCAGTTTCCTGCAAATTCATTGGCGCCCAGGTGTATCGCGGGGCATTGGTGGGAGCGCTGGGGAGTGCCGGTACCGACAATGTGCAGGGCGAAGTGCAGAAAAAGCTCGATATCATCTCCAATGATGCCATTTTGCATGCCATGGACTGGACCGGGCATCTGGCCGGTATGGCCTCCGAGGAAATGGATGATCCCTATGCCATTCCCAACAGTATTCCCCGGGGCAAATATCTGTTGCTTTTTGATCCGCTGGATGGTTCCAGCAATACCGATGTGGGGATCAGTGTCGGCACTATTTTCAGTATTCTCCGTGCGCCGGTGGCAGGGCAGAATGCCAGCCTCAAAGATTTTCTGCAGCCGGGTGTGGAACAGGTGGCTGCGGGCTATGCCTTATACGGTTCCAGTAACATGCTGGTGTACAGTACCGGGCAGGGGGTCAATGGTTTTACCCTGGATCCTTCCATCGGCGAGTACATCCTCACCCACCAGCAGATGCGTATTCCCGAAGACACCCAGGAATATGCCATCAACATGAGTAATCAGCGGCACTGGCAAAAGCCGGTCCAGCGCTATATCGAGGAACTGAATCAGGGCAGCGAAGGGCCGCGCCAGAAAAATTTCAATATGCGCTGGGTCGGATCCATGGTCGCTGATGTCCATCGTATTCTCTGTCGGGGCGGTATTTTTCTGTATCCCTTTGACCAGAAGGATCCTAAAAAACCGGGTAAGCTACGTTTGCTTTACGAGGCCAACCCCATGTCCTATCTGGTTGAACAAGCGGGGGGCGCGGCCAGCACCGGGACGGCGCGTATTCTGGAAATCCAGCCCGACAGCCTTCATCAGCGGGTTCCGGTGATTCTGGGGGCTAAAAATGAAGTGGAGCGGGTACTCAGCTACCACCTGAATTAGTGCATCGGCAAAAAAAACGCTCCTGCTTGCGGCGGGAGCGTTTTTGTAACTATGCCCGGAATGGTCCGGGCGGCCTGGTCCTCAGAGAATCCCAGAGAGACTATGGACCAACTGACCCTGCAAGGCGGGCACGGCGTCCTTGAAGTCCAGATTGACCTTGTTGGCGGTGGAGACAATACGGGTCCGGTAATAAATCCAGTGATTGGTGCCGCTGATCTGCTGGGTGGTCGTACTGCTGGTGCCCTGCTGCAGGCTGGAATTGGTCTGTTGATTGACCGCCTGTTTGCTGCGTTCAGCGATTTGGACGTCGGTGATCATGGCGTAGGTCACATCCTTGACCAGGGAGTCTGCAACCAGGCCAATGGCGCTCCCTACCAGGGCACCCGCGCCCGCTCCGGTCCAGCTCTGGCCGATAACAGCTCCGGCGGCCGCACCAAATGCGGCGCCACCAAAGCCATTGGTCAAGGACTTGTTGGCAGCAGCTTCGGACATTTTGCCCACTGACAGTACGTTGATTTGCATCATGTAATGGGCCTGGTTGTAAGGAACGATGCGATAGCCCTGGTTGCTCAGATTGGCATCGATTTCCTGTTCCAGTGCAGCCACATTGAGGGTCTTGTCGGAGGTGTTTTTAAACTGTACATACACCGTCTGCTCTGACGGGGGAACTGGATTCAGGAAAATGGTGTTGGACATTTTCGTCTGTACACTCAGATCCTTATGTTCCAGGGCAACCTGGGTGGCGGCACAGCCCGACAGGGCAATGGCACTGGCGGCGGCAAAAGTATAAGTTACAAAACGAAGCTGTTGACGGCTGACAAACGGCATGAGTTCCTCCGAACGTAAAAAATCAACCCCAGTATGGAGCGATCAAAAGGTTATTGTGATTTCTATTTTAGAGATTAATGTAAATGAGGCAAGAATTATTTGTTTTAATCACATCTACCGGATTCTTTTGCAAAAAAAGAATTTGTTTAAATCTGTAACTATATTATTTTTGTTGCTTATCATGGCACCAGTCCCGGGTACTTGGTCCGGGAATGCTTGAACCTTGAGATCTCCTGGATTTAGGCTATATACGTAGTATATTGATGTCGGGATTTTGCCGGACTGCTTGCGAACGGAGAAACTTATTTTGTTACCAGAAAGTGCCAAGCCTTACTTGTTGAATGGTATTTACCAGTGGTGTATCGATCAGGGGCATACCCCTTACATTCTGGTGGTAGTAGCCTATCCGGGGGTGTCGGTGCCCAGTGGTTACGCCAAGGATGGTCGGATGATCCTGGATATCTCGCCACGGGCCTGTCACAACCTCAGCATGGCCGACGGCTGGATTTGCTTCAATGCCCGTTTTGGCGGGGTAGCGCGCAATGTGGATGTGCCGATGGCAGCGGTGGCGGCTATTTATGCAGCAGAAACCCAGGAAGGAATGGGTTTTGCCGAGCCGGAAATCCCTGCTGCTCCACCGCCGGGAACCGATCCCGTCGACCACGATGGACCTGGCTCCGAAGCTCCGGAAAAGCCGGAAAAACCCGCACTGCGAGTGGTCAAGTGAAAAAAATCCCGTTCAGCCTTCTGGGCCTGCTCTTGTGTGGGTGTGCCAGCGCCGCGCAAGCCAATATATATGCGTATACGGATAGCCACGGGGTTGTCCATCTGACCAATGTCCCTGCCGGTAACAGCCAGTACCATATGGTGATGCGTACGCCCAAAATGCCGGTGGCAGTGGCCCGTGCCGATTTTAATCAGGTGGCCCGGCAGCAGTACCAGTCCCTGGTACGTTCTGCGGCCAGCCGTTACGGGGTGAGTCCGGCCTTGGTGAACGCCGTTATTTCTGCCGAATCCGGCTATAATGCGGGGGCCGTATCTCCCAAGGGGGCCATTGGGCTGATGCAGTTGATCCCTGCAACAGCCGCCCGCTTTGGGGTGGCCAACGCCTTCAGTCCGGCGGAAAACATCAACGGCGGAACGGCTTATCTGGCTTATTTGCTGCGCAAATTCAGTGGTGATCTAAGACTGGCCATCGCTGCCTATAATGCGGGTTCCAACGCAGTCATCCAGGCGGGGTACCACATTCCCCCCTTTGCGGAAACCCAGGCCTATGTGCCACGGGTGTTGGCCTTTTATCAGCATTATCTGAATGGTACTGCACCAGAACAGATCACGGCGGTGACGGCAAAAGCCTCACCTTTGCCCGCACCCGCAGCGATTTCTACTTCTCCGCAGTTGATTCAGGTATCCAACCCGTAATTCTGCAGCTTCTTGCGTAAGGTATTGCGGTTGATGCCCAGCCATTGGGCTGCCGTGCTGCGCTGTCCGGCACATTTCTTCATGGTGTGATCCAGCAGGGCACGTTCTACCTGCTCAATGATTTGTGCGTGCAGGTTGTGCGGAGCATCGCCATCCAGATCTTCCACATAGCGATCCACCATCATGATGACGCAATCACTCAAGGTCATGAATTCTGTACTCATGGTCGGGCCTCAAGGCTGGCTCAGGAGAGTGACCTGATAACCTGCGGCAGCAAGCAATTGGGGGCTCTTGAGGGTAAACGGGACGGGTTGCCGGGACAGGAACCCGGAGGAGATGGCCTCCGGCTGCTCCAGATAGTCTTTCGCCTTGAATTGCAGATGGGCAATGGGGGCGCCATAGACATTGCTCAAGGTGACCTGGATGACCGGATAGGCCTGCACATGTCCAGCCATATTTTCCATTTTCCCGGTAATTTCGGCCCGCTGGTTTCCCAGGGGGGTGACATGACTATCGACAATACGCATTTCCTTATTGGGTCCCGGCCAGGAGATGGTCGTACCCAGGGCGTTGGCCCCCCGGATCATGGCCTGGCGGATAGGTGCGCTGTTGGCGGCGTAACTGTAAACACCGGTTGACCAGAGAATTTGTCCGATCAAGGCTAAAATCAACAGGAAAATGATGAGCAGGAGCAAATAGCGCCCCAGTCGCTGGCCCAGATGAAGGCCCGCCGTGCTGGTCTCGCTGTCCATATCCACCTGAAATATCTGCTGACAGACACTGCATTTGACCTGATAGTGATGATTATGCAGGGCCTTGGGATCAACGCTGAAGGTGGACTCACAACGGGGGCAGGTTATTTCCATGTTCTCAGTCTCCGGATTTACGCTGGCCATAGAGTAGCGACCAGTCTTCTTCATGTTGCGGCATGGCGAAATTAAAATAGGGTGCGTAGGCTTCCTGAATGCCAGCTTCCTGGCTGTGAAGAATACCCGAGAGCGCAATCCAGCCTCCGGGTTTGGTCAGGGCTGCAAGAGTGGCCGCAAGTTGCAGCAGGGGGCCGGCCAGAATATTGGCCACCAGAATATCCGCCTGAGGCAGTGGGTTTTGCTCAGGCAGCGATAGCTGGAACTGCTCTATGACGCCATTGCGTTCGGCATTGACCATGGCTACCTTCAGGGCCTGCGGGTCAGTATCGACACCATAAGCGATTTTTGCGCCCAAAAGCAGGGCAGCAATGGCCAGAATGCCGGAACCGCAGCCATAATCGATGACGCATTCTCCGCCACGAATGTGGCTTTCCAGAAAATGCAGACAGCGCGAAGTGGTGGGATGGGCACCGGTACCGAAGGCTTGTCCGGGATCAAGGTGTAGTTCGTAAGGCGCGTCCTCGGGAGCGCGATCCCAACTGGGAACAACCCAGAGTTTTCCGAACTGGCGGGCCGGAAATTGTGCCTGGGTGCGGGATACCCAATCCTGATCTGCCACAGCCTGAAGGGAAGCCCCATATTGCTGCCAGGCGGCACGCTCAATCAGGGCGCGCAAATCAGCCTCAGCATGGGCATCAGCGGCAAAAAGGGCCTGACAATGACTGTTTTGCCAGAGTTCTCCCGCAACGAACAGGGCTTCGCTGGCATCCTGTTCCAGAAAGGTGATGGCGTCAGCACCCGCTTCCAATAGCTGTGCTTCCACAGCGGCCGCAGCTTCCGCCGGTACCTGCAGGTCCAATTGCCACCAGGCGACAGTCATAGGGAGAGCAACGCCTCCAGATAGTGGATGTTGATCTCACCAGCGGCATATTGGGCTTCTTCGAGAATACGACGATGCAGCAGGATGTTGGTCTGGATGCCCTCGATGCTGGTTTCCCGCAGGGCACTGCGCATGCGCTGCTGGGCCTCCTCCCGGTCATTGCCGTGGGCAATGATCTTGCCAATCATCGAATCATAATAGGGGGGTACCCGATAACCGGCATAAATATGGCTGTCCACCCGGATACCGGGGCCGCCGGGCGGGTGCCAGGCCGTGATTTGTCCGGGAGAAGGGGTGAAGCGTTCAGGATCCTCGGCATTGATGCGGCACTCGATGGCATGTCCCCGCAGATGAATGTCTTCCTGCCCGAACGGGAGAGGCTTGCCTGCAGCAATGAGTATCTGGGCTTTGACAATATCTATTCCGGTAATCATTTCTGTGACGGGATGCTCTACCTGCACCCGGGTATTCATTTCGATGAAATAGAAGGTCTGGCTGGCAGGATCGTAGAGAAATTCAATGGTTCCGGCACCGCGATAACCCATATCGGTACAGGCCTTGACGACTGCTGCACCAATTTCGGCGCGTTGTTTGGCGCTGATGCCGGGTGCTGGGGCTTCTTCAATGACTTTCTGGTGACGCCGTTGAACGGAACAGTCCCGCTCCCCGAGGTGGACGCAGTGGCCGTGGGCATCGCAGAGCACCTGAAATTCAATATGACGGGGGGTTTCCAGAAATTTTTCCATGTACAGGGTCGGATTGCCGAAAGCCTTACCGGCTTCCGCCCGGGTCAGGTTGGCAGCATTGATCAGGTGCGCCTCGGTATGGACGACCCGCATGCCGCGTCCGCCACCGCCACCGGCGGCTTTGAGAATAACCGGATAACCAATGTCCTTCGCCAGTTTTTTGAGGGCTTCGTTGTCGTCTGGCAGGGGGCCGTCCGATCCGGGAACGCAGGGCACTCCGGCTTTTTTCATGGCGGTTTTGGCCGCAATTTTGTCCCCCATCAGGCGAATGGTTTCGGCACGGGGACCAATGAAAGCAAAACCACTGTTTTCCACTCGTTCCGCAAAATCGGCGTTTTCCGACAAAAAACCATAGCCGGGATGAATGGCTTCGGCGTCGGTCACTTCAGCGGCGGCAATCACCGCCGGCACATTCAAATAACTTTGATCGCTGGGGGCGGGTCCGATGCAGACGGACTCGTCGGCCAGCTTGACATGCATCAGGTCACGATCAGGTTCGGAATGGACGGCTACCGTCCGGATACCCAGTTCACGACAGGCACGTTGAATACGCAGGGCAATTTCGCCCCGGTTGGCAATGAGGATCTTCTCAAACATTTCAATCCTCTGGGGCAATGATAAAGAGGGGTTCGCCGTACTCTACGGGCTGTCCGTTACTGGCCAGCACCTTGATGATTTTGCCGGAAACATCGGCTTCAATTTCATTCAGTAATTTCATGGCTTCGATAATGCAGAGGGTTTGTCCGGCCTTGACGATGCTGCCTTCTTCGACAAAAGGCGCGGCTTCGGGGGAGGAGGCCCGATAGAAAGTGCCGACCATGGGTGACTTGATCATATAACCTTGAGGTGCGCTTTCGGCAGCGGGAGCAGCTACGGGCGCTGCAGCAGGGGCTTGAATGCTTTCCGGGGCCATTGCCGGCAGCGGCGCGGGCTGGGCGTGATAGGTCACATTTTGCGGCACGATGGGAGCTGCATGTCGGGTAATGCGGACCTTGCTTTCACCTTCAACAACTTCAATTTCGTCAATGGCGCTTTTTTCGAGTAGTTCGGCTAGGCGACGAATGAATTGGATATCCATGCTTTTCCTTAATGAGGGGTTCAGTCAGGGCGTGAAACACGCCGGTAAATGGCTTCCAGAGCGAGGAAATAAGCGTCGGCTCCTAGTCCCGCTATAACCCCCAGGGCAATATCGGAAAAGTAGGAATGCCGGCGGAAAGCTTCCCGCGCGTGAATGTTGGACAAATGCACTTCAATGAACGGAATGGCCACGGCACTCAGAGCATCGCGCAGGGCGACACTGGTATGGGTGAACGCGGCGGGATTGATGATGATATGGCTGACTCCCTGGGTAGGGGCAAGCTGTACGGCGTCTATCAGTTGGTGTTCGGCATTGCTCTGCAGGCTGTTGAGGGTCCAGCCCCAGTTGCCAGCCATGGCAGTCAGTTGGGCGTCAATTTCCGCCAGGGTGCTGCGACCATAGTGTCTCGGTTCACGCTGACCCAGAAGGTTCAGGTTCGGTCCGTGCAGTACCAGTATATGAGGGGTAGAGACAGCCATGGCTTCCGCGTAACATCAAGAATAAGCTAAAGTCTGCCGCAAATGCGCAGATAAATCTAGGTCGTACTGTGGCGTTGCCGCTACAGTTTGCCCTTCAGGCATCGCCCCGCACGTTGATTTGCCGTAGAATGCCCCCATATACTCATTGTAGTTATGCTTCATGGGCAATGAAGGCATGCCGGAAACTTTGCCGGAAACCTGATGATTGTCGACGCCGGAGAGAGGTGGCTTGGCCATGTTATACCCTGAATTGTTTAAATCCCTGGAGGCCGCGCGTTGGAATATGGCGACAGATATTCCCTGGGATCAGTTTGATCGGAGCCTGGTGAGTGAAGAGCAGCTCCGTACGATCAAGATGAATGCCGTGACCGAATGGTCGGCTTTGCCGGCCACGGAAATGTTCCTGCGTGATAACCGGGATGACTCGGATTTTTCGGCATTCATGTCCATCTGGTTTTATGAAGAACAGAAGCACGCCTTGGTGCTCATGGAGTATTTGCGACGCTTTGCCCCGGAATATCTGCCGACCGAGGAAGAGCTGCACAATGTGCGCTTTGAATTCGATCCGGCCCCGGCCATGGAAACCCTGATGCTGCATTTTTGCGGGGAAATCCGCTTGACCCATTGGTACAAGTGCGCGGCCCAGTGGCATAGCGAGCCGGTTATCCGTTCCATTTACGAAGTGCTCTCCAAGGATGAGGCGCGGCACGCCGGCATTTATCTGAAATATATGCGGCGGGCGATTGAGCGTCTGGGGGACTCAGCACGTCTGGCTTTTGCCAAAATCGGCGTATTGATGGCGAACACCAAGACCGCCAAGGCACTGCACCCGACTAATTTGCATGTGAATAAAAATATGTACCCCGAGGATAGTGTGCAAAGTCATCTACCCGATCCCGGCTGGCTGGAGCAATGGCTGGATACCCAGATTCATTTTGATGCCATTTGGGAAGGCAAGGTCGTCAACGGCATTTTGCGTAATCTTTCCACCCTGCTGGAAGTACCTATCCAGAGTGCCAAGGACCTCAGCCGTTATCGCAAGGCTATGTCCAGCGCCGAGCGGGATCCTTCCGGACATCTGGCTGCCGGATAAGGGCGGCTTGGAATTGAAGGGGATTTTGTGGTCGCCGTGTTGAGGGGACCCTGATGATTGTCCGGGAAAATTGAGTGGCGCCTGTGGAAACGCAGTGGCGGGGTATGTCTCTGGAAGAACGCCTGAAATGGGCGCTGAGTCCGGACTTGCCCGACGATTACCGCCCCTTTTTGTTGCGCGAACAGTGGGTGCAAACCCGCTGTTATTTTGCCCGAAGGGCAGATTTACGGTCTGCTGAGGTGGATGTTCTGGCCCGGGACGGTGACTACGTCATTCGTCTGTGTATTGCCAAACGACCGGATTTGTCTGCGGCACAGGTGGCGGTTTTTTGTGCCGATCGCGATCCCAACGTGCGTTATGCCATTGCCCGTAATCCCTTGTTGACTGAGCAGCAGCGTGCAGTTCTGCTCCAGGACGAAGATGAACTGGTAAGAACCGCCGCAGCCAAGGGGCCACGGCCGAGTCAGGAACGCTGTCGGCCGGGTCAGGCGCCGTTACTGCGCTGACCCGGTGTTGCTTCAGTCCGCCTGACGGCGCAGGAAAGCCGGAATATCCAGATCGGAAAAGTCCGGTGCGCCGCCGCTACTGCGGGTGTTGGCGCTGGCAGGTGCAGCGCGTTCGCCGTGACGCATCCCCACGGGGATATCCAGATTGCGCCAGTCGGAAGGGGTGCTGGGACTGGCAGGGTTGCTGGCACGTCCCCGGATATTCTCCACGGCCAGACGGACCGGCTCACGCTGCAAGCCGGTGGCCACCACGGTAACCCGTAGTTCGCCGTCGAGATCGGGGTCCAGCACCGTACCCACCTTCACATTGGCGTCATCTGCTGCATAGCCGCGAATCAGCTCACCGACTTCCTGGAATTCACCCAGGGTCAGATCCATACCTGCCGTAATGTTGACGAGAATACCCCGGGCGCCGGACAGGTTGATGTCGTCCAGAAGCGGGCTGGAGGCGGCGCGGGTGGCGGCATCCCGGGCGCGGTTTTCGCCCTTGCCACTGGCCGCACCCATCATGGCCAGGCCCATGCCGGACATGACGGTGCGCACATCGGCAAAATCCAGGTTCATCAGGCCGGGACGCGTAACCAGTTCGGAGATGCCCTGGACCGCACCCAGCAGAATGTTGTCGGCAGCCTGATAAGCATCCTTGAGGCTGATGGCGGTGCCGAGCACGGCCAGCAGTTTTTCGTTGGGGATAATGACCAGAGAGTCTACATGCTGGGACAGTTCATCAATGCCGGAAAGGGCGTATTGCTGACGTTTTTTGCCTTCAAAGTTAAAGGGTTTGGTGACCACGCCGACCGTCAGAATGCCCATGTCCCGGGCAATGGCCGCGACGACGGGGGCGGCACCGGTGCCAGTTCCACCACCCATGCCGGTGGTGATGAACACCATATCGGCTTTTTCGAGGGCGGCACGAATGTCGTCGCGACCTTCTTCCGCCGCCTTGCGCCCCACTTCCGGATCGGCTCCCGCACCCAGGCCACGGGTAATCTGGGCGCCGAGCTGAATGGTGCGGCTGGCCAGGGAGTTGCGCAGCGCCTGGGCATCGGTATTGGCAGTGATGAATTCCACCCCTTCCAGCCCCGCACCACACATGTTGTTGATGGCGTTACCGCCACCGCCACCGACGCCGATGACCTTGATGACGGCGCCGTCCTGTTCGCATTCGTTTAATTCAAACATGATATGTCTCCTGATTCGTTCAATGGGGTTCTGGTGAGAAAACGATCAACCGAAACTGGTCTGGACCCAGTTGCGCATTTTCCGGAAAACACCGCCAAAACTGGTGTCCATGCCGGTTTGGCTGTGATCTTCATAAGCGGCCTTGGGTTGGACGGCAACGGCTGCCTCGCCCTGTCCGGCCGGCTGATTATGCAGTCCATACATGACCAGGCCGACGCCGGTGGCGTGACCCGGTACCCGGACTACATTTTCCATGCCCGGTAAATGCATGGGTTCGCCGACCCGGACGGGCAGATGGAGGATTTCTTCGGCCAGCTCGGCAATGCCTTCCAGACGGCTGGAGCCGCCGGTGATGACCATTCCGGCAGCGATCATTTCTTCATAGCCGGTGCGCCGCAGTTCGGCCTGGATCAGTTCAAACAGTTCCT
>NZ_JABBOU010000048.1 GCF_018853465.1 Acidithiobacillus montserratensis | reverse complement strand
GGGCGGAGTCGGCGGTAATGGCACCAACGGGGGTCAATATGATCCGTTTTTGATCACAGATGTTGCGGCGAGCGCGGCAACGGTCACTACCATCGGCGCGCAAATAATTGCGCTCACAAAAAATATGGCCGCACTTGCCCAAAAAGTGAGCGGTGAGAGTTCCCAGGCCGCTGGGGAATTGGACGATGCCATTGCTGCAACTGCCGAAGCTGCTACTGATACCGCCGCTGCCGCTGCTGATGCGGGAGATGCAGCAGACCCATTTGAAGCCCCTGTGGCCGGGACTGAAGCTGCGGCAAATGCTGCAGATGCGGGTGAGGAAGCCGCCACTGCTGCAGGGGATTATGCCGCACAGGCGGGTGAAGACACCGTGGATTCTGCTGACAGTGAAGAACTTGCTGCGGACGGGACAGAGTTGGCTGTGTTAACGACTGAAGCAAGCGTAGATGCGACGGATCTCGCTAGTAATACCGCGAGTCTGGCCTACTGGAATCAGGCCCTTGCCGATGGGCAACTTGGTATTGGTGGAGAAGGTGGGCCTGGTGGTCAGGGGGGGAATGGGGGTTTTGGTGCAGGTGGCGCGCCCGGAGGGAGTGGAGGCAATGGTGGTAACGGTGGAGCCAATGAATACCCGGGGATTCCGGGAGCCAGTCCGCAATATGGCGGCGCCATTGGCGGTAACGGCGGTGACGCTGGCGATGGTGGCGCGGGTGGATTTGGTGGCGGCGGCGGTGGTGGTGGACTCGGTGGTCAAGCGGGCCTCGGTGCCAACCAACCCGGTGGCGAAAGCAACGGGGGGGTTGTGCGTTCCGATGGTGAGACAGGCAATGGAACCAACAATGCGGGTGCTGCAGGGTTCGGCGGCGGAAATGGCAGTAATGGTCAGGGTTACGACACTCCAGGTGGAGGTGGGCAAGGTGGTTCTGGCTATGGTGGGGCTATTTTCGTTAACAAGGGCGGAACGCTCATACTGACCGGAACGGATACCTTCAGCAGTACAGACAACGCACTCGCCGGAAACAGTGTCAATGGGGGTTCAGCGGGGCAGGCAGCCGGTACGGATCTGTTTATGATGAACGGCTCCCATGTAGTACTTGATCCCGGCGCAGGCCATACGATCACCTTCAATGGAACCATTGCGGACGACAGTGTCGCCAGTATTGGTGGTTATTACATCCCGGCAGGTCAGGGTGCCGGGCTGAGCATCGATAGCGGCCTGGTGATTTTCAACGGCAATAATACGTATACCGGGCAGACGAAGCTGAATGGTGGCGTATTGCAGGCTCAAAATGGCGTGGGATTGAATCTGGAGAGTAACCTGCGCATGAATGGTGGAGTTTTCCAGTCGCAAGGAACTTTTTCCCGATATGTTGGCAGTGCTCCCAACGAAGTGGAATGGACCGGTTCCGGTGGTTTTGCTGCTGCGGGTGGACCATTGACCGTCACCTTGAACAATAATGCCCCACTGACCTGGGATGCTGGCTATTTTGTTCCGACGGGTAACGCGCTGATTTTTGGTTCTCCCAGTGCCAACAATATGGTGAACTTTACCAATGCCATCAACCTGAATGGCGGCAACCGTACGATTCTAGTGACGGCGAACCCGGCTGATGACGATTATGCGGTATTGGACGGAGTGCTTTCCAATGGCGCACTCACGGTGGGCGATTCCACACATATCGGCGTTTTGATACTGGACGCGGAAAATACTTATACCGGCGGTACCACCATCAATGCGGGTACTCTGGCGTTGGGGCCGACGGGTTCTTTGTATCAGCACGGAGCCGTGGATGTGGGTTCAGGGGGTATTCTGGATATTTCTACGGCAAGCAGTAATGAAACCATTGGCGGCCTGTCTGGAGCTGGTGTGGTGAATCTGGGTAGCCATTCTCTTGAAATTGACCCGGCGAATACTCAGGCATCAACCTTCTCCGGGGTGATCGAAAATGGTGGTCTGGCAGGAGGTGGCGGTGGAGGTTTGGCTGTCGAAAACGGCGATGAAGAATTGACCGGCACCAATACCTATGATGGGCCAACCACCATTGCCTCGCCCGCAGAATTGAGTTTGTCAGGTGCTGGTAGTATTGCTGACTCCAGTGGGATTGTGGACGACGGTCTTTTTTCCATTACGGGTTCCACAGCCAAGAACGGGGTCTTCATTACCACACTTTCCGGTGGTGGCGAGGTAGCCTTGAGTGATCGTACACTCAGTCTGACCAAAGCTGCAGGAACCTTTGCTGGTGGCATAACTGGCCAGAATGGCAATTTAACGGTGCTTTCCGGCGCAGAAACCCTATCCGGTGTAAATGACTACACCGGCGTCACTACCATAAGCCCGGGAGGAACCCTTGCGCTTAGCGGCCTGGGCAGCATCGCCGCCTCCCAAGGAGTGAACGACGATGGCGTGTTTTCCATCGTGCAGTCCAGCAAGCCCGGAGCCACCATCACCACCCTTTCCGGAAACGGTGCAGTGGCTTTGGGAGCGAATACCCTGACTCTGAGCCACGCTTCAGGTATTTTTTCCGGCGACCTGAGCGGAGTGGGTGGTGGATTGACCTTGGACCCAGGTGGGGTGGAAACTTTATCGAGAACCAATACCTACACCGGGAATACCTTGATACTTGCGGGAACACTGCTGAATCTTTCAGATCAAGGAAGTATCAGTCAGTCCGGACATGTGATCGATGATGGGGTGTTGAGTATTCTCGGATCGGCTGCTCCGGTAAACCAAATCGTTTCTCTGGCTGGTCAAGGGGGTTTTGTGCTGCTCGGCAAAAACACGCTGGAACTGACCGATGCATCAGACAATTTTGGCGGTACGATCGTAGGTTCGGGGGGGGTGACGGTGGCCGCTGGTACGGAAACCCTTTCTAACCAGAACATTTACACCGGGGTTACCCAAATATTGGGGCCAGCCACACTGGCCTTGCAAGGCTTGGGATCTGTCGCAGATTCCTCGGAGATTGACGACAACGGCATGCTGAATATCTCCCAGTCTGCTCTCCCGGGAGCAACTATTACGGATTTGACCGGGTCCGGTCAGGTGAATCTCGGGGCCAATACCCTGACGCTCAGTGATGATGTCGGCTCATTTGCGGGTTCCATAAAGGGCTCTGGAGCATTGCAGCTTCTGGCGGGTGCGATGACGCTTTCGGGCAGCAACAGTTACTCTGGTGGGACCGTGGTGGAGGGTGGTGCCTTGTCCGTCTCTGCCAATGACAATCTGGGCGCCCCCTCTGGTGCGGTGACTCTCAATAATGGGACCATAGAGGTCACTGCGCCCGTGGTCATGAATCGTCCCCTGGATATTGGTACACGTACAGGCGACCATGCGTATCTGAGTGGTCCTGCCGATACACAGGTAGCCCATCCCTTGTCTCCCTCCGATCAACAGGCATTGGTTTCGGACGGGAGTATGACGGGATTGGGTCACCTGACGGTCTCCGGTACGGTAATCGACAACGGACAGGGCGGACCCGCAGGCGGTACAGACATCCAAAATGGCCTGCTCGAAGTGGGGGATGCCAGCCATCCGAACGCCAATTTGGCCGGAGATGTTATGGTAGATCCCGCCGAAGGAGGACTGGCGGAAGGTGTACTTCGCGGTCATGGCACGATCAAAGGTAATGTGACAGACCAGGGATTGGTCTATCCGGGCGGAAGTATTGGCGTACTGACGGTCAACGGTAACTATACTCAGGCACCGGATGGCAATCTGGAGATTGCCGTGACACCTGATTATCTGCAACCGGGTATCGGATATAGTCAGTTATTGGTGAGCGGCAAGGCGCAACTGGCGGGCACCTTGAATCTCAATGTGTTGCCAGGCAATTATCTGGTGGGGGCTCACTACGAGATAGTGCATGCAGGGAACGGCGTTTCGGGTACTTTTTCGCAAGTGCTCAATGACCGGCTTTTCGACAACTATTTAACCCTTCAGCCTCAGTATTTACCTGACGAAGTGATCCTGGGACTCCAAGCCACCCCGGGCAGACTGCCTGATGGTACGCTTTCTCCGTCCGCTGGCCCGGCTTTCCTCACGGGTGCGGGTATGGCATCCAGTAACTACATTACCAATCGCAGCCTTTTTTCTGCGATGAACGGCATTGCTGCTGCCGCCCAGAGAGGAGCCTGGGTACAAGGACTGGGTAGCTTTGGACGTGCTAATGCTGCTTCGGTATCGGATTATGGGGGCATCGCTGGTTATGGAAAATCCATCAATCGGCACTGGATAATTGGTGCGGCATTTTCGGGACTGGGTACCCAAACTGGAACTCATTTTGATAACGTGGATAGTCACTCATTTGGGGGTTATGGCTACAGTATCTATCGGCAGGGGAGTTGGCGTGTCGACGGCGTACTGGGAGCAGGATACCTGGCGTTAAATTCCAGCCGAAGATTGTTGCCCTCGGATTTGGTGGCGTCAGGAAATTCCAGCGGCTGGTTTGCAGATGCCAGCGCCAAAGCACAATATCGCCAGAATTTTGGCCCGGCATTTATCAGCCCTTATGTAGAAGCGGGTTTTGTCCACACTATGGTGGACGGTTATCAAGAGCAGGGCGCAGGAATACTGGATATCCATTATGCGCATCTTTTGACCAATATTGGGGTGCTTGGAACGGGCCTGAAGGCAGGTTACCACTTTCAGGCTCACTCAGCGCGTATCATCCCCTGGATTTCTGTTGGAGGCTCCGGCTATCTGGGGAATCGTTATGCCACCAATCTCGAAACGATTGGATTGACCAATGCCATGGAGGTCGCACGCATTGCCCCTGGCGGAGCATTAAATACCGGAATCGGACTTACAGTGAAAGGCCGAAAAAACTGGGCGATGCATGTTGAATATCAAGGCCAATTTGCCCGTGATATGCACCTAAATACTTTTTACATAGAAGGTGATTATCTCTGGTAATCAGTTCTTGTACGGCCGGATTCATAAGCCACGATATGGGCGTGACGAAAATTTTTAATCTATAATTATATAGTGAGCAGTAGTGTTTTGGTTTGATTTCAACATGAATAGGAGAGACCAACTATGAACAAGCTGAACCCTGATGGAATGGAAAGCACGGATGCAAAACTGGAAAAACAGGGTATTGTCAATGATGGTATGGAGTCCGAACGCCTTAACAAAGGGCCCAAATCCATTGAACCGGATGGCATGGAATCTGCTAACCCCAACCAAGAAAAGATGGGAGTAATTCCAGATGGCATGGAAAAAGAAGATTCTGTTCTTGCGAAAAAAGGCATAGAACCTGACGGTATGGAAGCAACTGACAAGGCAAGTGAAGCACAGGGAACTGTGGCTGACGGGATGGAAGCTGAATAAGTTTCTGAGAATGCCCATAAATTCAGTGTAATGGGATCATTTTTACACGGTTTTTTGAACACTGGTGGGTTATTGCCCGCTGACCTTCTGGAGAGCTGGTTCAAGGATGGCTGGCCCACCAGTTCATATGTCGGGGCTGATCCCAGCTGAGGCAGGCATACCCACATTGCGGGTTTTTTCAAATGCGATTTTCCATATCAATTTGGTCATGGTCTCACTGGTTCTTCGGTCAGTGTCCTGCAGTTTGAAGGTAGGGCCTGCACTCTAGTTCCAACGACCTACATAAAGGCCCAACAAACTGCCTTTCGTTGTATATTAATTGCACTCTTCAGCGTAACCGTCTGTTTCTTCTGCTGTGATTTCTACAGCTGTATTATGCGTAGCCATCCAGACCTCTGCACATCCGTATCCGGTTGAATCCAAACTCTGTCAGCCTGCGTATCTCCTCTCAATAAAGATTTGTCAAACCGTCTTATTCCTCAGAGGGGTACCCATGTCAACTGCTCACGTTACGGCTGCACCTGACAGCTGGCCAAATAGTGCCAAGCTACTCCATCTTTTTCTGCTATCTACCGTAAGTTTTCAAATGATAACCGGTATTATCGGTTGGATATGGGGCGGGTTCCCCTTTTTCTGGCATGTTACCGTGGGTGAAATACTGATCGCCGTTCTGCTGTTGCAGTGGGGGTGGCTCTTGTTCAGTCGTGCCGGACGAATCACCCTGTGTTATTTGTTTCCGCTGAATCCTGCTGGCTTAATATTCGTGGCGCAGGATCTATTGGGGCTTACCCGAGGTGTGTTAGCTCCACCGGGACCACGAGCCGGATTGCCAGGTATGATGCACGGAATCTTTCTACTTTCTGCGACATTGGTAGCTGCCGCTGGATTGACCCTGCTGGGGGGGTTCCGGGGATGGTGGACAGGGGTTCCTTTTGTGTGGTTGCTGGATTTTATGCGTTGGGGAGCAGTCGCTATTATACTGCAGTGGGTTGGTCATGTCGGGATGGTATTTCTGCACGCCTTTACGGGTGACCCGCTTTGGAACATGTTTAAATGGCATTTTTCCTCAAAGATAAAACACAATGACTAATAATTTAAGTAAAAAGATGGCGGTTCCAAGTTTGAAGTAATGGGATGAACGTCCTCTTTCCCCCCCGCATGGTCTGGTGCCACGATGGGGGCCTTATCGAAACAGGAGATTCATCCAATGAAAGAGATTACGACCTTGGGCATTGACCTGGCAAAAAATATTTTCCAGCTACATGGCGTGGATCGCCATGGGAAGCCGGTGTTGAAGAAGACCGTTAGCCGAGCCAGGCTCCTGGAAGCACTGGCCAATATTCCGCCGTGCCTCGTGGGTATCGAAGCCTGCGGAGGTGCCCATCACTGGGCAAGGGAAATTGGCAAGCTGGGACACAAGGTGCAGATCATTGCGCCTCAGTTTGTGGTTCCGTACCGCAAGAGTGGGAAGAATGATGCCAACGATGCTGAAGCGATTTGTGAAGCGGTGGCGCGGCCCCAGATGCGGTTTGTGGCGATCAAGACGCCCGAGCAGCAGGCGGCTTTGACTTTGCACCGGGTCCGGGAGGCCATCAAGGTGGACCGTACGGCATTGATCAACCGGATTCGTGGCTTGTTGCAAGAATTTGGCATTGTCCTGCCGCAGGGGGCGGCGCAATTCTCCCGTCGGCTATTGGCGGCCATTACGGATGCGAATATGCCCCTGGATGCGATCAGCATCTTTGCCGCGTTACGGGGGGATTTGCTCCGCTTGGACGAGCGCTTGGCGGAGTGTGATCAGGGCATTCGTCGTCTTGCGCAAGAAGCGACCGCACAACGCTTGGCAGAGATACCCGGCGTTGGCTCGGTGACGGCGACTGCGGTGGTGGCGAGTGTGGGGGATGCCCAACTTTTCCGTAATGGTCGGGAACTGGCAGCCTGGGTCGGTCTCGTACCCCGGCAATCAAGCTCCGGAGGGAAGAGCCGCTTGGGCAGGATTACCAAGCAGGGAGACTCCTACCTGCGTACCTTGTTTGTCCAGGGAGCGATGGCCGTGATCCGGCATTTGGGAGAGAAAAAGGATCCCCGCTCGCAATGGATTCGAGACCTCATAACTCGTCGGGGTATCCAAAAGGCGGCTGTGGCCTTGGCTGGCAAGATGGTGCGCACTACCTGGGTCTTGATGGCTCGTGGAGAGTCCTATCGCGGGGCAGTATAGCAGTAGCAGGAAGGCAGACGATTTCGATTGGTCAGGACAACCAAGGAGGTAACTACCGTTTTACGATTTGCGTGATGACGAAAGATGGCGGATTGGTCGAACCAATATCTGGAGAACCTGAGTGTTGCATTGGCTATAAAAAAGCCGTTGAAGTAATGAGGACCAGGTATGCGGATTATCCATCGGGGCCAAGGCGATATGCCTATCAACAGGCCGGATACATGTTTGCATTCGAACCAAACCACAATCTACGGCATCTTGCAAAGTCGAGGACGTTCATACATGCAACACCACCGTGTAACTGTCGATCATAAGGTTTAAGCCGCCGGCTTTAGCCGGTCAGCTTTAGCTGCGAGAATATGCTGCACGCAGGAGGTGCGGCATGGAATATAGGTATGGCAGTCATACGGTTTTTCAAATTGAGTACCACTATACTTCTGTGCCACGGTAGGCCAGATGACGGAAGAAATGATTAAGCATTATTTGTAACATCACTTTGAGCCTAAGCCGAACGATGATTTCAAAATGGAACCCGATTAGGACGCGTCGGTCAGGCGACGCGTATCCGGACTTTCAGTCCGTAATTCAAACCCTCCGGCTTTAGCCGGTGGTTGTTTAGTTGTAGAACAACCTCCGCAAAAGGCCATTCCTGCGGCGGTGCAGACCATGATGGTAGATACCCTGGGCGGTCGTATGCAGGTGTCCTGGGACAAGGATGCAGCGGCCACTCCCATGGGCCAGATCGTGTTCTTTGCGGCGTATCTGGAGATCACAGGCCTGTTTGATAGCTGGGTGGAAGATTGTCCCTTGGTTTACACCAGCCCCAATGCCCCGCAGAAGCGGGACGTGTTGGGGACGCTGTTTAACAATCATCAGGTCGAAGCACTCCGAATATGACCATAAGCCGCTATGCAAATTAGTCTCCGGTATCTTCTTTCCGGTATTCAGTGGCCCAGCCCCATCCACCCGGCGGTTTCGGGAAGATAATGCGCGAGTCCTTCCAGCACGCCGGCGGCGTAGTGACCATTCATGCCCAGGAAGCCGCCCTTGGCTATGTAAAGGGCATCGGGCAAGTCTGAAGCTATGGCCAAACGCAGGGCTTCTTCGCGCACCTCGGCATGGGCGTTGGCTACCAGAATGGCGTGAATATGGCTTCCCAATACTTCCAGATCGTTGCCTGAGTCACCCGCAAAAACAGTACGTTCCATAGGATAACTATACTGTTGCCCCAAAAACTCGACGGCATGGAGTTTGCTGGCGCTGTTGGGGAGAATATCCAGCAAGCGCGTGTTCGCCAGTTCATCCATGGACCAGATCAGCCGGGCGTTCACGCCGATGCCCCAGAGACGACGCTGGAGTTCTGTTTCGAGTGCTTCCCGATCCGCATCCAGCCCTACCTGATAACTGACTTTGAACACTCCCTGCTGAGCCGCTGGTTGCAGGGTGATGGCGGGAATATCCGCGAGCTCTTCCGCAATATCTCCGTGGGTCATGCCTCCCCAATCGGGACCTATTTCGGTGGCCCAATGGGTCCAAGGCTGCCATGCGCCTTCGCTGAAGGTATAAATACTCGTCCCGACATCGCCAATAATGAAGTTTGGAGTGGGCAGTTGCCAGTGCGTGATAGCCTCATGAATCAGATCCAGATGCCTTCCGGTGACCATGGCCAGATGCACGGCAGGATGGCTGCAGAGCTGGCGGAAACGCGGCCGGGCTTCCGGGCTTTCCGGTGGACTGCCATTGGGAATCAAGGTGCGGTCCAGATCACAACAAAGCAACAGGGGCGGAATTTCTTCGTCGGATGGGTGCATGCTGCTTATCCTCCCTTGCTTCTATTCTTCCAGGAATTGATAGTGGTTGATGGCTTCCATCACGCCCGTCAGATCGTCAGCGTTACAGGGATAGATATCCTCTGGCAGCTGGTCCTCGGCAATTTCCCGACCAATCTGGGCGGCGAGAATGTTACCTCCCAGCAGGTCCAGATCCGCCCGGGCACTGCCGACGACCAGAACCTGGTCGAGGCCGATGTCGAGTTGGTTGGCGACGTAGCGCATGGCAAAGCCCATGGAGGCACGTTGGGGAACGATCAAAAACTCCTGAGCGTGGATGCGGACCACCCGGGCCGGAATATCCTGCTGATGGAGTTGATCTTCCAGCCCCGCGAGGCCGGCAAACTCCTGGTCCATGAACGCATGAATGGCATAAAACCCCTGGTTGCTGCGGCTCGCCAGGCGGATGCCGGGTGTTTCTGCCAGCAGATCATAGACGCGATCTCCTTGCCAGTTCACGCCAATGTGACGACTCCAGGCGCGGTCGCGGGTCAGTCCCGCCCCATAGTGAATCTGGGTTCCCGCGCGGGTGATGAGCATCTCGGGAATCGCCAGCCGCCGCTGTTTGAGCAGCGCCAGTAGCTCATGGAGGGGGCGGGTGGTCACCAGACCCAGCGCCACTTGCCGGCGTTTTCGATGCAGGGTGGCCACCAGCTCTTCCAGCTGGCCGGGAGCCGGGGGCGGATCCAGCAGCCGGGCACCCAGAAACAGCAGGCGATGGGCGCTGACCTGTCGCTCTGAAGATGCAGTAAGGTCCGCTGCGAGCGGCGCGGTGAGGGGCAATTCATCGAGTGCTGCCAGATATTTCTCCACATGCGCCTGCCAGGTGTAATGTTGGCGAACTCCGGCAATACCGTTGTGGGCATACTGCTGCCACCTTTCGCCATCATTCAGAATGTTGAGGAGCTTTTGGCCTATCTCCCCGGTATTCAGGGGATCAATCAGAAGGCCATTGTGGCAGTTGGCGATAATATCCCGGGGGCCTCCGTCTTCCGTCGCCAGAATGGGCAGGCCACAGGCTGCCGCCTCGATCAGGGTCAGACCGAAGGGTTCAGTCAGGGCAGGATTGATGAACACCCCCCGTAAGCCCGCTGCCCAGCGATACAGATCAGGCACATCGTCGGGCTGGTGATGGCGGGGATAGGCAACCCGGCCGTACAAGTCATAGCGGTCCAACAAAAGCAAGATTTCCGTCAATACGTGCCGGGGGCCGACCGGCATATCCCGAATGTCTTCGCGATTGCCGGCGACGATGACCAGATTGGCCCGGGTCTGCAGGGCTGGGCTCTGCCCATAGGCGTGAATCAGACCGGCAATATTTTTTCTTTCATCGGGACGTGACAGAGCGAGAATCGGCGGGCGTTCAGGCTCCCGTAAAAAACGCGCCAACGCCGGAACGATCGCGGGGGCCGGATGGGGAGCGGGGTCAAATCGGGCCAGATTGACCCCCGGCGGGATCACGCGCATGCGCTCCGGATTGGCCCAATCGTACATGCCATACTGGCTGTCGATTTCGTCCCGGGTGCTGGCGACCACTAAAGAAGCCACGGAAAGAATATCTTCTTCTACGCGGATACGGTGAGATATCTGGTACTTTTCTTCCAGGCGCCGTTCGGATTCGCCAGAGGCCAGCAGGCTTTGGCGTTTGCTGCGGCCCAGGGAGTGCCCGGTATGCACCAGAGGTACACCGAGTTGCAGGGCCAGGCGCACTCCTGCATAGCCGGCGTCGGCGTAGTGACTGTGAATGACGTCGGGCAGGCGATCCTGCTGGCGCAAATACGCCATGGCATGATCGCTGAAACTATCCAGGTGCGGCCACAGTGACTCTTTGGGGAGATATTCGTCAGGACCTGCCGGCAGGCGAATGATCTGCGCGTTCGGGACATCGGCAAGGGGTTCTTGGGCTTGGGCGTAGCTGCTGTCGATTCGGGAGTCGTGGATCTGGCGGGTGAGCAGGTCCACGCGCGCGACCTTGGGATGTGCTGCCAGAGCCCGCAGCAGTTCGACGACATAGAGGACCTGACCACCGGTATCGGCATCGCGGCCTAATTCCAGATGTTGACCGCGAATCAGTCCGTGCACGCTGATCAGCACCAGGTAGAGCCCGTCCTGGGCTGGATGATCTTGATGTGCGCGTACTTGCTCTTGAGTTTCCGTCATTTTCGGCGTCACCCCCTTTCGGTGGATCCGTGGGTAAATGCTTCGTCAAAACCGAGGCGCGACAGCACGTCGGGGTCATCCAGAAAATAGCGTGCGAGGAGAAAGCCCGCCGCACTCCAGACCTGACCGATATTGGCGCGGCGTCCCACCAGTCGGCCCAGGCGACCATCGTAATACTCGGGCCAGCGGGCCGCAGGTAAACGGCTTTCGACGAGCTGCCAGGCTTTTTCAGCGAGGTCGGCACGATCGACTTTGAGCATGGCTGCGACCAGGGGCCAGATCAGGACGGGCCAATTGCCGCCATTATGATAGGACCACGGAATATTTTTGGGGTCAGAGCCGGTGATCAGCCGCCACTCATCGCCTTCCACCGCCGGATAGACCAGTTTCATGGGCATGCGCCCCAGCAGGTCCGTCCAGCGCTGTTCGATGAGACTGGTCAGCGCCTCGGCCTGGGTGGCGGTGGCCATGCCCGTCGCCAGCATCAGCAGATTGCCCTGGGCAAAAAAGCGAAAATCCATGCGTCCGGGTCCCAGATTGCCCACGAAATAGCCGGCCCCGTCCGGGAGCCAGTCCTGCACCCACAGGGGGATGGATTCCGGATGAATATTGAAGATATTTTCGACATTTTCACCGAGCATTTCCGTCTCATAACGGTAAATCCGGTTGAGCACGTCCATATCCAGCCAATAATAGTCCTGCACATACGACTGCAGGACCTCCCGGCGCCGCTTGGCCAGATCCACGAGCCATTGACTGCCCGGCTCCGGGAGCAGCAACGCGGCACAGCGCAGCGTGCTATGGAACAGCGCCTGGATTTCAATGGGATGGCCATTGACTCCCATGCGTCGGTCGATCATAAAGGAGCCATCGGGCACCAGCAGGGTGGGAAAAACCTCAAAGCGGCTCTGCAGGCACAAACTCAGAATCATGCGCAGCATCCGCTGGATCTCCGGACCCTGGGCAAATTCCAGATCACCGGTGTACTGGACATAGGCATGCAGTAACATGGACCACCACATCATCGAGTCCACCGGCGCCACGCGGCCAATGGCGCGATCCCCGAAGTCGGCCATCACCTCCTCATCACCATCTGCATTGCGCTGCACCCGAAAAGAGGCCGGCAGCACCCCGGGGGCGATCTGCTGCCCTTCGAGTTCCTCCTGCTGGCCCCGCAGTTGCATGATGAGGTGGAGAAAGGCGCGCACCACATCGCCCCGGCCTTCCAGGAGCATGATCAAACCCACCGGAAAGAAGTCGCGCACGAAGCAGTCGGCATAATTGCCGGCCGGCGCTTTGGGATCGACACTGGCTGCGGTGCCCACCAGTTGCCCCTGAAAATGAATGCCGGCGTCCTCGATCAGGCGGTAGGCATCAGCAAATGCCGGGCCGCGTCCTGCGTGGCGGGGCCGGGTAAAACAGGGATTGGGCTGGATCAAGGGAAAGTTCCCTCCGAATTTGTACATCAAATGAAAACCATGACGGACGCTATGTCGCAATGTTTACGGTACTGAATTATAAATATAGCAGCATATTCAGAGCATAGGCATCCAACAGCGAAAATGCTGCGGCTCAAGGGCCAAATGAAGGGGTTCATAAGCCGCACATGGAACTGGGGAAGAACCCTGGCGGTGGCGGATGTCATTCATCGGCAGGGGTGCTGCGGGTCTTGCCCGGAGTTTGCTGGTATCGGGTTAATCACCGGTGCTGGTTATAGGTGACCTCCCCATCGTCTTTCGCTACAATCCTTCGCGTAAACCTATTAAAAAATTTTAACCGTTGGTTTTTTTGAGGGCTTTTTTGATGGTCGCAAGCTATGTGGGAGTGCGCGCTATGACGCTGGGTCTGGTGCTGGCGGGACTTGCGGGTTGTGCATCGTATATGCCCTATTCAGGACCGCGTGTAGGCCCGGTGGAATCGGTAGCGCACAACAAGACCTTGCAGGGCATTCAGTTGGTTGCCGTCAATTATGCCCTCGCGCACCAGATCAAATCCCGGGTGGAAACACCCCGGTTGAGCCTGCTCCATGATTTCAGCAACCCGAACCCGAAACTGTATACAGTGGGTCCCGGAGATACCCTGCAGGTCTATATCTGGGAAGCCCCCCCGGCCATGCTCTTTGCCTCGGCAGCGGCAGTCACGACGACCTCGGCCTCGGGTGCCGAAATGACCACCATTCCGGAGCAGATGGTGGGCAGTAACGGCGATATTCTGATTCCCTTTGCCGGGCAGATACTTTGTGCGGGTAAAACCCTCGATCAGATTGGCAGTGAAATACGAACGCGCCTGATCAACATGGCCCATGATCCCCAGGTGGTGGTCCGCCTGGTGAGTAATCATGCTCAAAGTATCTCGGTAGTCGGCAATGTCCACAAAAGCACCCAGGTGCCTCTTATTCCGGGTGGGGTGAGTGTGTTGCAGGCGCTGGCAGCGGCGGGTGGCGTCGATAAGCCGGTCAACAAGGTGACTATCCAGCTTTCCCACTCCGGCAAGACTTTGCAGCTTCCCCTGGAAGATATCATTCGTCATCCCGAAGAAAACGTGTCCTTGCGGGCTGGAGATGTACTGACGGCGCTCTATCAGCCCTTGCATGTGACCGTCATGGGCGCCACTACCCAGACCAAGGAAATTGATTTTGAAGCTTCCGGCATCAGTCTGGCCCAGGCCCTGGCCCGGGCGGGGGGGCTGAACGGTAATGAAGCCGATGCCAAGGCGGTTTTTGTGTTCCGTATGGAAAAACCGGATTTCCTCAGCCGTTGGCCACAACCTGTGCAGACCACGGCCGATGGCGAAGTCCCGGTGGTGTTCCGCTTTGATTTCAGTAATCCGGCCACCCTGTTTGCGGCCCAGGAGTTCCCCATCCAAAATCACGACCTGATTTATGTGGCTTCGGCACCCATCACCGATCTGCAGAAATTCCTCGGTCTGATTGTCCAGATTGTCTATCCGATTCAGGGTTTGAGCACGGCGGGTATTGTCAAATAAAGCTTTAAGATGGCAGACCTGAATGACTCGGCAGTGTATGTGGATGTAACCCGTCTGGTGCATCGGATGCGCAAGGGGCGTATTCCCACCGGTGTCGATCGGGTCTGTCTGGCGTATCTGGAGCATTTTTACGGCCGCGCCCAGGCCATGCTCATTGAAAGCGGGGTAGCCGTGGCGCTCTCGGCTACGGCTTCGCTTTTACTTTTCGACTGGCTTCTGGGTTGGTCGGAAGGCCGACAGCACGTCAGTCTGGCCAAAACGGCCCGCCATGCCTTGAAACTGCCCTTTCGCCCGGTTTCTTCGGGGAGCTGGGTGCTCAACATGGGACACAGTGGTCTGGATCGTCCTTCTTATCTGGGCTGGTTGCGGCGCAAAAAAATCCGGCTGCTGGTCATGGCCCATGATCTGATCCCGGTGACGCATCCGCAATTCTGTCAGCCCGACGCCACGGATCGTCACTGCAGGAGACTGCAGGTCATTCTCGGGCAATCAGCGGGTATTATCAGCAATTCCCGACATACGGCCGAGGCCCTGCAGGACTATGCCGACAAGTTACACATGGCGATCCCGCCTCTCGCTGTCATTCCCCTGGGCTACCATCGGGTCAGATTGACGCCCGCTCAGCCGCTGCAGATACCTTCCCAGCCTTACTTCGTGGTCTTGGGTACCCTGGAGCCGCGTAAAAATCACGCATTCCTGCTCTATTTGTGGCAGCGCATGATTCTGGAGTGGCGCTGGGCGCATATTCCCCGCTTGCTGATCATCGGTCAGGTGGGTTGGATGTGTGGTGACCTGCTGCACGAGTTACAATTCAACGAAAAGCTCAAGGCCCATGTCGAATTTCTTCCCGATTGTAGCGACGCTGAAGTGCAAGCCTATTTGCAGGGGGCTCGGGCCCTGCTTTTCCCTTCCCATGCTGAGGGGTTCGGACTGCCCCTGCTGGAAGCCCTGGCCGCCGGCGTGCCGGTTCTGGCAAGCCCCCTGCCGGTCTTTATGGAAATCGCTGGAAATATCCCCGATTATCTGGATACGGACGATGAAGAAGTCTGGCTGCAGGCGATTCGGGATTTCAGTGACCGCGAAGATGCCCGGCGCCAGCAACAAATCCAGAGAATGAGAGATTTTGCAGCACCGGGTTGGCCGGAACATTTTCAAAAATTTGAAGCCTTTGTGAGTCGCCTGTGAAAAAAATCGCCATTATCGGTCAATCGTCCCGCCTGCCCCAATGTCCGGGTGACAGCTTCTGGAGCCAGTTGCTGGCCGGACGTGATCTGATTACCCGGGTGGCGGCAGAGCGCTGGGCGCAGGATATTCTGCAGCATCCCGAGCGTCAGCATCCCGGCACTTCGGTCACTTTTGCAGCCGGTTCCCTGGGGGATGTGGCCGGTTTTGATGCGGGGTTTTTTCATCTGTCGCCCCGGGAGGCAGCGGCCATGGATCCCCAGCAGCGCCTGTTACTGGAGATGAGCTGGGAGGCTTTCGCCCATGCCGGTATTGCCCCGGGGCGCTTGCACGGCAGTCGTTGCGGGGTGTTTATCGGGCTGGCCAGTACCGATTACGCCTATCGTCTCGCTGATGATTTTGCGGCCATTGGCCCCAATACGGCCACCGGGTCGACGGCCAGCATTGCTGCCAATCGTCTTTCCTACTTTTATGATTTGCAGGGCCCGAGCTTTGTGGTGGATACCGCCTGTTCTTCGGCGCTGGTGGCTTTTCATCTGGCCTGCCAATCCATCGCCAGCGGTGAGAGTGATCTGGCCATGACCGGGGCCATCAGCCTGCATTTGCATCCCTACGGTTTTCTGATTTTTTCCAAAGCCTCCATGCTCTCCAAAAACGGGCGTTGTCGGCCTTTTGATGCTGCTGCCGATGGTTACGTGCGTTCGGAAGGCGGCGGGGTATTCGTCCTGAAAAGTCTGGATCAGGCCGTCAAGGACGGAGACCGGATTCTTGCCGTGGTCGCGCACAGTGCCATCAATACGGATGGTCATAAGTCGGGTCTGACCATTCCCCGGGTCAGTGCCCAGCAGCGTCTGCTGGAACAGGCCTATGCCGCCGCCGGTATTGATCCGGAGCAGTTGGACTATCTGGAAGCTCACGGCACCGGCACGGCCGTGGGAGATCCCGCCGAGGTGGAAGCCATCGGCCGGGCATTGGGGGTACATCGCCGCGCCGAACAGCCCCTGCCCATTGGCTCCGTCAAAAGTAATATCGGCCACCTGGAAACCGCTTCCGGGGTTCCCGGTCTGCTCAAAACCATCCACGTCTTGCAGCACCGTCTGGTGCCTCCCACCATCGGCATCCGCACTCTCAACCCGCGCCTGCACTTGGCGGATCATCATTTGACTGTTGTGCGCCAGAACCTGGCCCTGCGCGAAACGGGCTCTCTGATTGCCGGAGTCAATTCCTTCGGTTTCGGCGGCGCCAACGCCCATATCATTCTGGAGTCGGCGCCAAAGCCCCGGTCCCGGCGGGTGCCGTCCTGGCGGGGTAAAAAAGCAGAGGCCAAGCCGCTCTGTCTCAGTGCGGCGACCCCAGCGGCGCTGCGTCAGGTGGTGGCGGATTTTGCCCACAGTCTCGCAAC
Source organism: Acidithiobacillus montserratensis (assembly GCF_018853465.1). Classification (GTDB taxonomy): domain Bacteria; phylum Pseudomonadota; class Gammaproteobacteria; order Acidithiobacillales; family Acidithiobacillaceae; genus Acidithiobacillus; species Acidithiobacillus montserratensis. The sequence continues at coordinate 10,711 of NZ_JABBOU010000048.1, read as the reverse complement.
GGATAATGCCGAGAATACTTACGCCGCTCTCTACCAGGCCAATTTCCGCCGGGAACGCTTGCCCCACCGGGCGTTATTCTGGCTGCAACCCGGTCCGGACATGCTTGCTCCCCTGCGCACCTTTGGCGCAGAGCAGGGGGCAGCAGTGTCCACGGCGATGGCGCTCGAACACCCGCAAGGACCGGTTTTCGTCTATTCCGGCAATGGCAGTCAGTGGTCGGGCATGGGGCGGGCTTTGTGCGCGGATCCGGTATTTGCGGCCAGCCTCGCGGAAATCGACCAGTATTTCCAGCCCCTGGCCGGATACAGCTTGCAGGCAGAGCTGGCGGGTCAGCTGGGTGAAGATCGTTATGCGGCTACCGAGCAGGCGCAGCCCGCCCTCTTTGCCCTGCAGGTGGGAATAACCGCCCTGCTGCAGGCGCAGGGTATTATCCCGGCAGCGGTAGCCGGGCATAGCGTGGGGGAAGTGGCGGCAGCCTGGGCTTGCGGGGCCTTGAGCATGGCCCAAGCGGTGCGGGTGATTTATGAGCGCAGCCGTTTGCAGGGACATTCCCGGGGGCAGGGGCAGATGACGGCAGTGGCCGCTGCTGCCGATATTCTGGTACAGCAATTGCCGGACTGGGGCTTGCAGGATGCAGTAGCCATTGCCGCCTGGAACAGTCCGCGTGGCGCCACCCTGGTCGGCAGCAGCGCGGCTCTCGGTCTGGTCGAGAAACACCTGCGTGCCCAAGGCACCGGCTACAAGCGCCTGGATGTGGATTATCCCTTCCACAGCCCGCAGATGGACCCGCTGCGCGATGAACTGCTGACGGTTCTGGAGGATCTGCGCCCGGCATCAGGCAGCATCCCCTTTATTTCGGCCGTCACCGGCACATTGCTGGATGGCGAAAAATTGGATGCCGACTACTGGTGGCAGAATATTCGCCAACCCGTGCGCTTTCAGCAGGCTGCCGCCACCTTGCTGGAAGACTGGAACATTTTTGTGGAACTGGGTGGACATCCGGTGCTGCGCGGATACTTGCAGGAAGCCATCAACGCCCATGGCAAAGGAGGACGGGTGATCCCGACCCTGCGCCGTCAGGAAGACAATCCCCGGGCAGTTTTTCAGGCGGTAGAATCCTTGTGCTTGGCAGGCTTGACACCCGACTGGAAGCGCTATTTCCCAGTGGTTCCCCAGCCTGTGGATTTGCCCCACTATCCCTGGGAGCGGGAAAGTTATTGGCACGACCAGACCACGGAATCAGCGCGGATACTCCAGCAATACGCCGTCCATCCCCTGCTCGGGCATTCCCTGGCAGGACATCCCGGAGAATGGGAACAGCGTCTGGATACCGCCTTACTGCCTTTTCTGGCGGATCATCAGGTCGGGGAGGGTGTGGTATTCCCCGGCGCGGGTTATGTGGAGTTGGCGCTGGCCGCTGCCAGGGCACACTTTGACGCCAGTGCAACGCACCCGGTCTGGGTGCTGGAAGAACTGGACATTTTGCAGCCCCTGCTGCTCGAAGGTCAGGATAGCAAAATGCTGCGCGTGCATTGTGATGTCCAGGGTAACTTCCGCATATCTTCCCGGAATCTGCTCCAGGAAACCTGGACCCTACATGCCAAGGGACGGGTACGGAAAGGCAGTTCCGCCGTTCGGGAGTCAGGTGTGGCCCCGGCTTCCAGTCAGCCGGAAATCAATGATTCGGCCCCTGACTTCAGCCGGGAGATTCATTATCAACGCTGTCGTGCCGCCGGTTTGCACTACGGTCCGGTTTTTCAGACGGTAGTGCAGGGCTGGCTGACACCCGCAAGGATCACTGCGCGCCTGGAACTCAGCACGGACGTTGCCGATACCGGGGACTATGTGCTGCATCCGGCCCTGCTGGATGGTGCCATGCAACTGTTTGTGGATTTTCTGGCGAAAGATCAGCAAGTTCAGGGCCACGCTGGCTGGGCCTATGTGCCGGTCCGCTTTGGCGCTCTGACGGTGTATCGCCACATACCCCCGAAAATCCTGGTGCAGGTCGATGTCCTGCGCCATTCGCCCCAATCCCTGCTGGCCAGGCTCTGCTTTGTTGATGCCAGCGGTCAACTGCTGGCCCGCTGCGATGAATTGCGCCTGCGCCGGGTGCGACTGCAGAAACCCGAAAGTGAAAAGCTCCGTTATGTGCAGACGGTGTTGCGTCCGGCACCGCGCCCGGAAAAACGCGCGCATCTCCTGGCCCTGGATGCTGCAGCGCTGGGTGATGCGCTTGCTGTCTGGTCTGTCGCTCAGGGAGGGAGGCAGCGCTATGTCGAAGAATATTCACCGCTCGCCCATAGCCTGTTGCAGGCCTATGGCGAAGAGTCGGCAGGGCAGGGCAGCGCCGAAATAGCCGCCGCCGACATCTGGCAAATGCTCTTGCAGGATTATCCGGAATTTTTCCCCTTGACCCTGGCATTAGGGCGTTATGGCTTGGGTGATGCTGGCGAAAAGACCCCCGGCAGGCTGGCGGACAGCCTCTATCCGCCCCTCATGGCGACCTTGAGTCCGGGAGTGATCCAGGTTTTGCAACAACACATTGCGCAATGGCTGGAAACCCTTCCCGCCGCACAAACCCTGGACATCATGGAAATGGGCAGTAGTGCTGTCGAGGCCTTGCCCATCTGGGCTGGGCAGTATGGAAAAGATCCCCGGATAACCCTCTGGCAAGCCTCCTGGTCCGGACATGCGGAGCTTCAGGATGACAAGCCCTGGCAGGTGGTTTCCATTGGTGACGCCCCCGCGCCAACGGTGCATCTGCTCTGGTTGCGTCTGGATGGAGAAACGCAGGCCCGGCAGTGGGAGATGCTGGAGTATGCACAACAGTGCCTGCTGCCCGGCGGAATCATGCTGATGCAGGGCGTGGAGCCTGAATCCTGGTGGACCGCCATGGATGCGGAATGCGCAGGACTACCGGGGCGGCAGTCACTGCAACACTGGTTCAAAGCACAGTCATTGGCGGATTTGGGACCGTTGCAGGCAGAACAGCCAGCTGGCAGCTACTGTCTGTGTTTGCAAAAAAAATCGGAAGAGCCGGAAGATCAGCCAGACCAGCAGCCAGAACAGCATGCAGAGTCCGCGTTCCCGGCTTCCGCAACCAAAGGCACTTGGTATATTTGCGGCAGTCCCGCAGCGCTGGCCGGGGCCGAAGTGCTGAAAGCCGCGCTGGCGGACCGGGGCGGGCGTTACCTGGAGATGCCCCTGCCGGAAACCTGCGCAGATCCGGCGGAATATCTACCCGCTGCCAAGCAGATGCCCATTGCCGGGATCATCCTCCTGCCTGAACCGGGGTATCCAGTACCTGCCGAAGCAGCTTCAGCGATTGCCGGAGAGAGTGATGCAAGCCCCGCCGCAAGTAGAGCCGGGCTTCTCCTCCAGGGTTGTGCCCGTCTGCGGCAACTAGGCCTCTGGTGCATGCAGCAGCAAGACATACCCCCCCTGTTCCTGATGGGTATGGCGAAGCATCTGGAAGATGCCGGCCTCAGCGGTTTTGCCCGCAGTCTGCAAAATGAATGGCCGGAGTTGCCGTTACGGATTCTGACCCTGGGGCACGACCAGGCCCTGGAGGATGCTCCCCGTGGTCTCGCCAATATGCCCGCCGCCGTCAGCGCCGCCGTCGAGGAAATCCTCGATCCCGGCCCGGAAAGCGAATGGGTATTTGATCTTGCCGGTGGCCGCTTCACCCCCCGGGTGCAGGAAGGCGCAGCACCGCGTTCAGCCACGTCTGCAAGTACAGATCAGGAAGACATCCGCCGTCTGGAGTTTTCGGCACCCGGCCAGTTGCGGCATTTGCACTGGGTACATATTACCGAAGAGGCTCCTCAAGAGCACGATGTGGAAGTCCAGGTCGAAAGTGCCGGTCTGAACTTTCGTGACGTGATGTATGCATTGGGATTGCTGGCGGACGAGGCCCTGGAAAATGGCTTTTCCGGGCCGAGTCTGGGGCTCGAATTTGCGGGCCGGGTGCGCCGTGTCGGGGCCGCCGTGACCCGCTGGCGGACCGGAGACCCGGTGATGGGTTTTGCCCCCGCCAGTTTCAGCAGCCGTATCCTCACCCCGGAGAATGCGGTGACGGCCATTCCCGATGGTTTGTCCATGGCTGCCGCCGCAACGATTCCCACGGTATTCCTGACCGCCTGGTATGCCCTGCACACCCTGGCGCAGTTGCAACCCGGGGAAAAAGTCCTGATCCATGGCGCGGCTGGCGGCGTCGGTATTGCCGCCATTCAAATCGCCCGTCATCTGGGTGCGGACATATATGCCACGGCGGGATCGCCGCAAAAACGTGATTTTCTGCGGCTATTGGGAATCCGCCATATTTATGACTCCCGGCAACTGGATTTTGCCGAAGAAATCCTCCGTGATACGGATGGGACAGGGGTTGATGTGCTCCTGAACAGTCTTTACGGCGAAGCGGTGTTGCGCAATCTCCAGATTCTCAAACCCTTTGGCCGTTTTCTGGAACTGGGTAAACGCGATTTTTACGAAAACAATCGCATCGGTCTGCGACCATTCCGCAATAACCTCAGCTATTTTGGGATTGATGCCGATCAACTGCTCAAGGGACGCCCTGCTCTGACCCGGCAGTTGTTTGCGGAAATCATGGCGCTATTCCAAGACGGTGTATTTTATTCCCTGCCTGCCACCACTTTTCCGGCCGCCCGGGTGGTGGACGCCTTCCGGCACATGCAGCAGGCCCGGCAAATCGGCAAAGTGGTCATGCAAATGTCGACACCCTACCTGCCCGCTGCTCCGGTGCCGGAAACCCCGCCGCGCTTGCAGCTCAGCGCAGAGGGCGTGTATCTGGTCACCGGGGGGCTTGCCGGTTTTGGCTTTGCCAGCGCCTGCCGCCTGGCCGAGCGGGGAGCCAGAAATCTGGTGCTGATCAGCCGCAGTGGTCAGGCTGACGCAGCCAGCGCAGAGATCATCGCCCGACTCCAGGGGCAGGGCGTGCATATTCATGCCTGGTCCTGTGATGTGCGCGATGCCCGGCAGGTGCAAGACCTGGTGCAGCGGATCACCCGCGAAGTCGGTCCCCTGCGCGGGATCATTCATGCCGCAGCCGTCATCGAGGACGGGCTGGCGCAGAACCTCAGCGAGGAACAGATGGATCGGGTCATTCAGCCCAAGGTGGCGGGGGCCTGGAATCTCCATCAGGCCGTAGAGGGCATGGCGCTGGACTTTTTCGTGCTCTACTCCTCCATCACCACCCTGCTGGGCAATCCGGGGCAGGCCCATTACGTGGCCGCCAACACCTGGCTTGAGGCCTTTGCCCAATGGCGGCGGCAGCAGGGTTTGCCGGCTCTGGCCATTCTCTGGGGGGCTATCGGTGATGCCGGTTATCTCACCCGCCATGAAAAAACCCGGGATCTCCTCCAGCAGCGCCTTGGTGGTGCGGCACTCAGCGCCGCCACGGCCCTGGATGTGCTCGAAAGATTGTTGCGCAGCGATGCTGACGGCTGGGTGGTGGCAGACCTGGACTGGCGCGCTTTGCAGCGTTTTCTGCCCATCGCCGCAGCACCGCGTTTCAGCGCGGTCATGCCCGCAGCCAAGGGTGACAATGAGCGGAGCGAAGATGATCTGCGCCAGCAATTACAATCTCTGCCGCCCGCAGAGGCCGAACAGCTGCTGGTAGAGAGTGTCCGCCGGGAAGTCGCCCAGATTCTCCGCCTGCCCCTCGACAAGGTACTGCCGGATCAAAGCCTCAGCCAACTGGGTCTGGATTCCCTCATGGGGGTCGAACTGGCCCTGGCCCTGGAAGAGCGTATTGGCATCAAATTACCCGCTTTTTTGCTCAGTGAAGGCCCCACCCCCTTGCGCCTGGCCCGCCGTTTGCTGCAATCTCTGGGCAAGGAAGGTGCAGAAGCCGAGGGCCAGGAGGGTGATGCCGCCGCCCGCGCCCAACTGGAAGCCCAACATGGCGTCGCCTGAGATCAGTATATGACCAAAAGCAGTTTTGCGAGCCAGCTCAAGGAAAAGCTCATCCAGAAAGGTCTGGAACAGCGTCTGCAGAATATCCATGACGCCTCCCCCCGCGTTGCGGAAGCAGGACGCCAGGACGACATTCCCGAAGCCTTCACCCGCTTTGACCGCCAGCCCGGCTATCAACAAGTCCATCTTATGCGCGAAGGCGCGGAGCGCTTCGGCGTCACCAGCCCCTTTTTCCATGTGCATGAAGGGACTGCCGGGGCCCACAGCAGCATCGCCGGTCGCCCGGTCATCAATTTTGGCAGTTACAATTACCTGGGGCTATCCGGCCACCCCGCTGTCAATGCCGCCGCGCAGGCGGCCATCAGCCAATATGGCAGCTCCGTATCCGCCAGCCGGATTGTCGCCGGTGAACGACCCCTGCATCGCCAACTGGAAGAGGCGCTGGCCGATTTTTACGGGGTGGACGATGCCCTGACCCTGGTCAGCGGCCATGCTACCAATGTGACCTGTATCGGGCATCTGCTCGGTCCCCGAGATCTGATTGTGCATGATGAATATGCCCACAACAGCATTGTCCAGGGTGCCCTGTTGTCCGGCGCCCGGCGCCTGAGCTTTCCTCACAATGATCTGGCGGCCCTGGATACCCTGCTGCGCCAGCAGCGCCGTCAGGCCGAACGGGTCCTCATTGTGGTGGAAGGCATGTACAGCATGGATGGTGATTTTCCCGACCTGCCCCGGCTCATCGCCCTTAAAAAACAGCATCAGGTCTGGCTGATGGTGGATGAAGCCCATTCCTTCGGGGTGATGGGGGCTAGAGGCCGGGGGATTGCCGAGCATTTTCATGTCGATCCCCACGAAGTCGATATCTGGATGGGTACCCTGAGCAAAACCCTGGCTTCCTGTGGGGGATATATCGCCGGGGAACAGGCCCTGATTGACAATCTCCGCTATCTGGCGCCGGGTTTTCTCTACAGCGTGGGTCTGGCCCCGCCCCTGGCCGCCGCCGCCCTTGCCGCACTGAATATCCTCCAACAGGAACCGGAGCGGGTCAGCACTTTGCAAGAACGGGGTCGCTATTTTCTGGAAGCCGCCCGGCAACTGCAGATGGATACCGGGCTGAGTTGCGGCTACGCCATCACTCCCTTGATTGTCGGCAGTTCCCTGCAGGCGGTGCGCTTGTCTGCCGCCCTGCTGGAGCAGGGAGTACATGTGCAGCCCATCCTCTACCCGGCGGTTCCGGAAAAGCAGGCGCGTCTACGCTTTTTTCTGAACGTCGAACATACGCCTGAAGAACTGCACTACAGCCTGAACACCCTGAAAACCCATATTTCCTAGGAGAACCAGCCTATCAGTGTTGTGTCAGAAAAAATGCCCGCCGAGTTATATGCCCTCGGATTTTCATCCTGGAAACAGAGGCCGTTGCGGGCGTTTCTACCGGAAAGTCGCCTGCATTTTATCCGTTATGTACATCAGGCTCCGGCGGGGGCGACCCTGCTGCTCTGGGGCACGCAGAAGGCTCCGGCGGGTCATCCTGTCATTCGGGTGGAGGATGGCTTTCTGCGCTCCATTGGCCTGGGTGCGGACCTGGTCGCGCCACTGTCCTACTGCTTTGACCACAGTGGCCTTTATTACGATGCCAGCCAGCCTTCGGACCTGGAGCAGATCCTCGCCACCCATGATTTTGATGCTCCCCTGCTGGATCGGGCCCGGGCCTTGCGGGCGCAAATCGTGACCCTGGGACTCACCAAATACAATGTGGGGCAGGGTAACTGGCAGCGGCCAGCGCGGCCTGCAGACCGTACCTCTCCGGCAAACGCGCCAGCCTCCACGGCATCGGCAATGCCTCCGCCAATCTCCGTCATTCTTGTGCCCGGCCAGGTGGAAAGTGACGCCAGCATCGCCCTGGGCAGTGCCGCTACCCGGAGTAATCTGAACCTGCTCCGCCAGGTGCGGGAACGGCATCCCGACGCCTATATCGTCTATAAACCCCACCCGGATGTCCGCGCCGGGCTGCGTCAAGCCGGTGCTCAGGAAACCAAGGTCCAGCAGTTCTGTGACGAAGTGGTCGAAGATGTCAGCATGCATCAGTTGCTGACTCAGGTCGATCAGGTGCATGTCATGACCTCTGCAGCCGGTTTTGAGGCATTACTGCGCAATATTCCCGTGACCTGTTACGGCAGCCCCTTTTATGCGGGCTGGGGCCTGACTACAGACCGGCAGCCCATTCCCCGGCGGCAGCGCAAGCTCAGCCTGGATGCCCTGGTCGCTGCCGCATTGATTCTCTACCCCCGCTACATTCATCCCCGGCAACAGCGCCTCTGTAGTCCTGAAGCAGCAGTCAGCGCATTGCATGCCCAGCGTCATGGCAGCGACGACTATCATCTGCCCATCTGGCGCAAGGCGTTCCGCTTGCTGCTGCGTCAGGTGGTGGGGGTGCGATGAAAAATTTCCTGTTCCTGCAAGGCGTGGCCAGCCCGTTTTTTGCGCGGCTGGCAGATCGCCTGCTGCAGCGCGGCCACTCGGTGCAAAAAATCCAGTTCTGCGGCGGCGACCTGGTGTACTGGTTCCCGCGCAAGGCGACCCGTTTTCATGGTCGGCTGGAACAACTTCCAGACTTTCTGGAGGCGCATCTGCGCCGTGAGCAGATCACCGATATAGTCCTCTTCGGTGATCAGCGTCCGGTGCATCTGGCTGTGCATCCCCTCGCCAAGGCCCTAGGCATTACGGTGCATGTGTTTGAAGAGGGCTATTTGCGGCCCTACTGGCTGACCCTGGAACGGGGCGGCGTCAATGGCCACTCCCAGCTTCCCAAGGACCCGGACTGGTATCGGGAGGTGGTCAAGCGCGTGCCCATCCCCGATGGGAGTCAGCCCTTCCTGGGCAAATTCCGCATGCGCGCCCTTCATGATGTGCTCTACCACAGTGGCGATATCCTCAATCCGATCGCCTTTCGCCATTATCGCCACCATGCCCCGGTGCATCCGGTGCGCGAATATTTCTGGTATGTCCGGCGCTATCCCAAGGTACGCCGCCGCCTCAACAGCGACCTGACGCGCAACTATCAATTTATCGAAAGGGGGCAGCCCTTTTTTCTGCTGCCGCTGCAACTTTACAGTGATAGTCAAATTACCTGCCATTCGGCGTTTTGCGACACCTATGACTTCATCCGCCAAAGCCTCGATTCTTTCCAGCAGTATGCGGATAAAAGCCTGCATCTGGTGGTCAAAAATCATCCCTTGGACCCCGGCATTCTACCCTACGAAGAATTTGTGCAGAACTTGGCCCTGAAACTCGGCATGGCCGATCGTGTCCACTACTATGATTACGGGAATCTTGAGCTGTTTCTGGAACATTGTGCCGGTGTGGTGACCATCAACAGTACCGTCGGCACCTGGGCGCTGAAGGTGGGCAAGCCGGTGATCACCCTCGCCAACCCGGTGTACAATGTCCCCGGCCTTACCAGCCAGCAAAGTCTGGCCGAATTCTGGCAAGCCCCACAGTCTCCCGACCCGGACCTCTGGTCGGCGTTTCGCCGGGTGCTGATTCATACGACCCAGATCAACGGCGGATTTTATTGCGACACCGGCATCCAGTTAGCCCTGGATACGGCGGTCGAACGCCTCACATTATCACAGTCCCCCATAGAGGAACTCTTATGTCGCAACGATCTCCGCAAACCATCCTCCTTACCGGAGCGACCAGCGCCATTGGCGCCGCTCTCGTCACCGCTTATGCGCAACCCGGCGTAACCCTGCATCTACATGGCCGCAATCGGGATAAACTCAACAAGATCGTCGAGGCTGCTCAACAGCAGGGGGCCACAGTCACCCAGCGCAGTTTTGATCTGCGTGACAGCGCCGCGTTACGGGCATGGGTGGCGGATTGCGAAAAAGAAGGCCCTCTGGACCTGGTCATCGCTAATGCCGGGATGAACATCAATACCGGCCCCGATGAGTCCGGCGAAGTCTGGGAAGAAGCTGAAGCCCTGATGGCCGTCAATCTGCAGGCAACCCGGGTGCTGGTGGATGCCGTCCTGCCCGCCATGCGCCAGCGCCATGCCGGACAGATCGCGCTGATGAGTTCTCTGGCTGGCTACTTCGGGCTGCCCGTTACTCCCAGCTACTGTGCTTCCAAAGCCGCCATCAAGGCCTATGGCGAAGCCCTGCGCGGTTGGCTGGCCAAGGAAGGCATCGGGGTCACCGTCATCATGCCCGGTTATGTGGATTCGGCCATGTGCCGGGAAATGCCCGGCCCCAAGCCCTTTCTGATGCAGCCCCCGCGAGCCGCCACGCTCATTCGCAACGGTCTGGCACGGAACAAGGCACGCATCAGTTTTCCCTTCCCGCTCAATTTTGGCACCTGGTGGCTGGCGGTGTTGCCCGCCAGTATTTCCGTCTGGATTGTCGGCCTGATGGGTTACAATGGGCACCATGACTGAAATCATCTGGCCCTGCTGTCTGGGCATCGGTGGTCTGGCTTCCCTGACGGTCGAGGCGCTGGTCCATCCTCGCCCGCGCTTACTGGGACGCAAGCTATGGACCTATCTGATCCATCTCGGTCTTTGGCTGTTACTGTTTACTATGTTTTTATTGCTGGTGCAGCGCCCGATTTTTGCGGCCCTGGCGGGCCTGGGAGTCTGGCTGGCGGTGGTGCTGGTGGGTAACGCCAAGGAAGCCAGCTTGCGCGAACCTTTTATATTCATGGATTTTGAATACTTCACCGACGCCATCAAACATCCCCGCCTGTATTTGCCCTTTCTGGGCTTGTGGCGGGCCA
>NZ_JABBOU010000047.1 GCF_018853465.1 Acidithiobacillus montserratensis | reverse complement strand
TGGGCTGCTCCACGAGTTGCGCATAATAGTTTGCCTCAGCTTCTGCGGGAGGGATATAGCCCAGAGGACCGAAGAGGCGCTGATGGTTGTACCAATGCACCCATTCCAGGGTGGCGACCTCTACGGCTGACCGGTTTCTCCAGGGACCCAGATGATGAACCACCTCAGCTTTGTACAGCCCATTGATGGTTTCCGCCAGGGCATTATCGTAACTGTCCCCGGTGCTGCCGACAGAAGCGGCCACACCGGCATCGGCTAGACGCTCTGTATAGCATATGCTGAGGTATTGTGAGCCCCGGTCAGAGTGGTGGATGAGGGCTTTGGCCGGTTGGCGGGCATGCAAGGCCTGCTCTAAAGCGTCCAGTACAAACTCCGTGCGCATGGTCGTACTGGTCTGCCAGCCCACGATACGCCGGGCATACACATCGATGATAAAGGCCACATACACCCATCCTTCCCAGGTCGACACATAGGTAAAATCAGCCACCCAGAGCTGATCCGGTCGTTCTGCCTGAAACTGCCGCCGTACCAGATCTTGAGGGCGTGGTGCTTGATGATCCGGAATCGTGGTGCGCTGTGCCTTGCCGCGCCGGACACCCTGCCATCCTTGCAGACGCATCAGGCGTTCCACCGTGCATCGGGCGACTACCTGTCCCTCACGCTGCAGATGTCGCCAAACTTTATCCGCGCCATATACCTGCCGACTCGCTGCCCACACCCGCTGGATCTCGACGATGATCTCCTCATCCCGCCGGGCGCGAGGACTCCGTAAGGCCGGGTTTTTCTGAAGGGCGGCATGTCGCCGATATCCCGATGGGGCCATCTGCAGTACCTTGCAAATGGGCTCGACCCCGTAATCACCCCGGTATTGATCCACAAAGCCCTTCAATGCTTGAGACGGCGGTCGAGCTCCGCCTGGGCAAAAAACGCACTGGCAAGCTTCAGAATCTCATTAGCACGTCGTAACTCCTTATTCTCGCGCTCTAATGCCTTTATACGCAGCGTTTCGTCGGTGGTGATCCCCAATCGGGTACCCGCATCAATCTCCATACGTCGCACCCATACCCCCAGGGTCTTGGCTGAACAGCCAATCTTCGGGGCAATAGACGCCAGTGCCGCTGCTAATGATGGATATTCTCCTCGGTGATCCTGCACCAAACGTACTGCCCGTTCACGCACTTCTACAGAAAATTGGTTCATCTTGTTTGTCTTCGTCGTCATCGTATCGGCTCCATTCTGTCACG